>JACQWA010000293.1 GCA_016209425.1 Candidatus Rokuibacteriota bacterium | reverse complement strand
GGTGCAGCTCATCGACGCCACGCAGTGGTTCAAGCCGCTGCGCAAGAACCTTGGCAAGAAGAACTGCGAGCTGTCGGAAGAGGACATCCAGCACATCTGCGACACCTTCCTCGCGTTCAAGGAAACCGAGCAGTCGAAGATCTTTCCCAACGCCGCCTTCGGCTACTGGAAGGTGACGGTCGAGCGGCCGCTGCGCCTTAAGGGAATCGAGCCCGGCCACGCCTGCTCCCCGAAGGAGATCAAGGCGCTCAAGGAGACCGCCGAGCGTTCGGACGACGCGCCGCCGGTGATCCGAAAGATACACAAGCGAGGCACCGAGCCCGATCCAATACGCGGCCGGTTCGCGACCACCCTTGGCGGTAAGGGCTGCGGCGTCGAGTACGAGCCTGACAGCGACCTGCGCGACACCGAGCAGGTGCCACTGCTGGAAGAGGGCGGCATCGAGGCCTTTATTCGCCGCGAGGTCCTTCCCCACGTCCCTGACCCCTGGTACGACCCGGAGAGCGTCAGGACCGGGTACGAGATCAGTTTCACCCGCTACTTCTACAAGCCGCAGCCGCTACGGACCCTGGAGGAGATCCGGGCCGACATCCTGGCGTTGGAGAAGGAGACCGAGGGGTTGCTGGGCGAGATCATCGAGGGAGGGGCCTAAGCCATGTCGACCCAGCGTTACTCCGTGACTCCGCACCCCATCGAGACGCTGCTCACCTGGGTCAAGTCAGGCGAGATCGCCATCCCCGAGATCCAGCGCCCCTTCGTTTGGGACGCGACAAAGGTCCGGAACCTCCTCGACTCGCTCTACCAGGGCTATCCGGTGGGCTACCTCATCGTCTGGCGCAACCCGACGGTGAAGCTCAAGGACGGCACCCTATCGGCCGGCAAACGCATCCTGATCGACGGCCAGCAGCGCGTCACGGCGCTCATGGCGGCGCTGCTCGGTCGGGAGGTACTGACCAAGGACTACGAGACCGTCCGCATCCGGATCGCCTTCCACCCTCAAGAGGAGCGGTTCGAGGTCGCGAACTCTGCCATCCGCAAGGACGTGGCGTGGCTCGACGACGTGGCCGAAGTCTTTGCGCCCGAGGCTAGCCTGACCGAACTGACCGACACCTACGTCGAGAAGAACCCTGCCGCGGAGAAGAAGCGCCTGTCGCGCGTCCTCGAGAAGCTCCGCAAGATCATCAACAACCATGTGGGCGTGATCGAGTTGGCCGAGGACCTTGACATTGAGACCGTCACCGAGGTGTTCATCCGCGTGAACTCCGCCGGCACGGAGCTCTCCCAGGCCGACTTCGCCATGTCGAAGATAGCCGTCAATGAGAGCTACGGCGGCAACCTCCTCCGCAAGGCGATCGACTACTTTTGCCACCTCGCCGCGGCGCCGGAATTCCTCTCGCGGATCGAGAAGGGCGACAAAGCCTTTGTCGCCTCCGAGTTTTTCCCGCAGATGCGCTGGCTCAAGGACAGCAACGATGACCTCTACGACCCAACTTACACCGACATGCTCCGCGTGGCCTTCACGTCGGAGTTCCGCCGCGGCAAGCTCCAGGACCTGGTCGCGCTCCTCTCGGGCCGCAATTTCGAGACCAAGCAGTACGAGGACGCGATCGCGGAGGAGTCCTTCGGGCGGCTCAAGAAAGGCATCCTGGCGTTTATCAACAGAACGCACTTCGACCGCATCACCATGATCCTCCGCTCGGCGGGCTTCGTGACACAAGACCTGATCGGCGGCCAGAATGCGGTCAACTTCGCCTACATCCTCTACTTGCAGGGGCGGGCCCAGCAGATGCCGGCCGCCGACCTCGAGCGTTTGGTACGACGCTGGTACGCCATGTCGATCCTGCGTGGGCGCTACACGGGGAGCCCCGAGACCGCCTTCGACCTCGACATTCGCCAGATCGAGGCGCGTGGGCTCGCGAGTTACGCGGAGTCGGTGATCGAGAACGAGCTGCCCGAGAGCTTCTGGACCGGGATGCTGCCGCAGCTCATGGATACCTCTTCGGGTCAGAGCCCGTACTTCCTCGCCTATCAGGCGGCGCAGGTGAAGCTCGGCGACAAGGGCTTCCTCTCGCGCGACATCACGGTGCTCGACCTACTCATGAACCGCAGCGACGTGCACCACGTCTATCCGAAGAAGCACCTCAAGAAAGAGGGTTTGAGCAAGGGCAAGTACAACCAGATCGCCAACTTCGTTCTGGCGCAAAGCGAGATCAACATCGCCATCGGCGACAAGGCGCCGGAGATCTACTTCTAGGAGTTGGCCGAGCAGGCCGCGGGAGGCAAGAAGAAGTACGGCGGCATCACGGATCAGAGTGAGCTGCGTTCCAACCTGCGCATGAGCTGCCTGGCCGTGGGGCTTCTGGACGGCGAGATCCAGGCCTACGACGACTTTCTCGAAGAGCGCCGCAAGCTCATGGCACAGAAGATAAAGACTTGGTTCGAGGCGCTCTGAAATGGTCAATGGCCTCAAACCCTATTCTACCTACAAGGACTCCGGCGTGCCGTGGCTGGGGGAGGTGCCGGAGCATTGGGAGGTTAAGCGCGGCAAGGCGCTCTTCCGCTGCATCGACGTCCGCTCATCAACTGGCGGGGAAGAGCTATTGACGGTGTCCTCAGATCGAGGGGTCGTGCCGCGATCGTCCACTACGGTGGCGATGTTCAAGGCCGAGTCCTACTTGGGCTACAAGCTATGTTGGCCCGGCGACTTGGTGATCAACAGTCTGTGGGCATGGGGCCGTGGCCTCGGTGTGTCGCGACACCACGGCATCGTCAGTTCTGCGTACGGCGTCTACCGCCTGCGGCCGCAGTACACGGCTTACACAGCTTACATCCACGAGCTCGTTCGCTCCACGCCGTTCAACTGGGAGCTACGAGTTCGCTCAAAGGGCATTTGGATTTCGCGCCTTCAGCTGACGGATGAAGCGTTCCTCGGAGCCCCGTTTGCGCTTCCACCGGCGGAGGAACAAGGCGGCATCGTTCGGTTCCTCGACCACGCAGACCGGCGGACCCGGCGCTACATCCGGGCCAAGCAGAAGCTGATCAAGCTGCTGGAGGAGCAGAAACAGGCCATCATCCACCGCGCCGTCACCCGCGGCCTCGACCCCAACGTCTGCCTCAAGCCCTCCGGCGTGGAGTGGCTAGGGGAGGTGCCGGAGCATTGGGCACTTGGGAGACTCAAGGATGCGGCGGTCGTCCAGACGGGGTTGACGCTGGGCAAGAACTACCGGGGGGTGGCCACCGAATCCCGCCCATACCTGAGGGTAGCGAATGTGCAGCACGGCCGCGTTGACCTGAAGCATGTCAAGCACATCGATGTCCCCCCCAGCGAGGCAGCAGGGGCGACACTCAACGCTGGCGATGTGCTTATGACCGAAGGAGGCGACATCGACAAGCTCGGACGAGGCTGCGTGTGGCGAGATGAGATTCCCGGATGTTTGCATCAAAACCATGTGTTCGCTGTGCGCTGCCGCCAAGATGTCTTGGCCCCGGAGTTCTTGGTTGGACTCATGACTTCCCATCACGGACGGGCGTATTTCCAGCTCACGGCAAAACAGACAACCAATCTTGCATCCACGAACAGCACCACGCTGCGGGCCTTTCCAGTCGTGCTTCCCCCTGTAGCCGAACAGAGGACAATTCTCCACGAGGTGGCAAGGCACACGTCGGGGCTTCATGCTGCAATGGCTCGGACAGAGAACGAAATCGATTTCCTCCGCGAATACCGCACCCGTCTGATCGCCGACGTGGTCACAGGAAAGCTTGATGTGCGCGACGCAGCCGTGCGGCTACCGGAGGAGGCCGAGGAGCCAGCGCCGCTCGACGAAACAGAGATGCTCCCGGAAGAGGACGAAGACAGCGAAGGTGCGGACCTCGACGCCGCTCCGGAGGAGGCCGAGGCGTGAAGACCGACACCAGAGAGCGCGGTCTCGAACGCCTCATCTGCACGGCGCTGACCGGCGCCCCCTGCGACCCACCGCAGCTGGGCGTCGTGCAGGAGCCGACTCCGGCCTACGGCGGGACAGGCTGGATCTGCGGCGACCCCGCCGACTACGACCGCGAGTACTGTGTGGACTTGACGCAGCTCCGCGCTTTACTCCGGGCTACGCAGCCGGAGGCCGCAGAAGCCCTCGATCTCGATCAGGACGGCCCCACACGGCGCAAGTTCTTGGCCCGCCTTCAAAGCGAGATCAGCAAGCGCGGCACGATCGGCGTGCTGCGCCACGGCGTGAAGCACGGGCCGGTCCACCTCGACCTCTTCTACGGCACGCCCTCGCCCGGGAACGAAAAGGCGCACGCGTGCTATGAGGCCAACCGCTTCAGCATCACCCGGCAGCTCCGCTACAGCCGCGACGAGACGCAGCTCGCGCTCGACCTGGGCCTGTTCGTCAACGGGCTGCCCGTCGCCACCTTCGAGCTGAAGAACAGCCTGACTAAGCAGACGGTCGAGGACGCCGTCCAGCAGTACCGGCGCGACCGCGACCCCCGGGAGAAGCTTTTCGAGTTCGGGCGCTGCGTCGTGCACTTCGCCGTGGACGATCACGAGGTGCGGATGTGCACGCACCTAAAGGGTAAAGCCTCGTGGTTCCTACCCTTCAACCAGGGCTGGAGCGACGGCGCGGGCAACCCACCCAACCCCGACGGCCTCAAGACCGACTACCTGTGGAAGCGCATCCTCACCCGCGCGGGCTTGACCGACATCCTGGAGAACTACGCCCAGATCGTCGAGAAGACCGACGCGAGAACCGTCAGGAAGAAGCGGGAGCAGATCTTCCCCCGCTACCACCAGCTCGACGTGGTGCGGAAGCTGCTTGCCGACACCGGCCGGAATGGCGCGGGCCGGCGCTACCTCATCCAGCACTCGGCCGGGAGCGGCAAGTCCAACTCCATCGCGTGGTTCGCCCACCAGCTCATCGGGCTGCGGCGGCAGGACGCGCCGGTCTTCGACTCGATCATCGTCGTCACCGACCGGAAGATCCTCGACCAGCAGATCCGCGACACGATCAAGCAGTTCGCGCAGGTGGGCGCCACGGTCGGCCACGCCGAGCACTCGGACGACCTGCGCACGTTCCTCGCCGAGGGCAAGAAGATCATCATCAGCACGGTGCAGAAG
>JACQWA010000289.1 GCA_016209425.1 Candidatus Rokuibacteriota bacterium | reverse complement strand
TACTGGGCGATGCGCCGGACGTCCTCGGGCGACACTCGGTTCAGCAGCACGGTCCTGCCCCGGACCCCGCTCACCACGCCGTAGCCCTGGAAGAGGCGGATGGGGAAGTCCTCGGGCGCGAAGCCCAGCGTCAGGGCGACCTTAACGAGGTGTTCGCGCGCCCGGGCCGGATGGAGCTCGGCGTTGTACCAAGATCAAAAAAATCAACTAGTTGTGAAATTCCAGGCCCCAAGGCACGTCGGGGCGAGAGGAAGTCCGTGTCTGAGGTCGCAGAGACAACTCCCAGCGCGGCTTTTGTGTACGGCACTGTGGAGTTGCCCGCGCTCGAGCCGGCGTATGTCGAGCATGGGCGTCGGCGACCAAAGGACGGTCCCTTGGTTGAGGCTCTGGATCGTTTCATCTCCGAGAGAATCCGAGAGCCCGGTGAAAACAATTCGGAGTCTTAGTTACTTCTATGCGATTTTCGGTGTCTAGCCCGAATTATGTGCATAATTCGGGCTAGTCAGTCCGGGCGGACGCGGGCAAGGGCCTCGGCGAACTGGGTGAGCGGCGCCGGCTTCTGCAGCACATCGGTCACGCCCAGTTCTCGGGCGGTCTCGATCTGTGTTGCCGTCACCGTACCCGAGAGAAGGATGACCGGTAGGTGGGGGCGTTTCGCTCGGATCCGCCGCAAGACTTCGATTCCATCGAGCCCGGGCATGACGACATCCAGGAAGACCGCGTCCGGCAGGCTTTGCTCGATCGCCTGAAGGCCTTCCTCCCCACTGCCGGCGACGAGCGTCTGGTGCCCCTCACTTTCGAGGATCTCGGCGACGACGAGCGCGACATCAGGGTGATCATCGATGACCAGGATCCTCACAACCGACCACACTACGGAGGCGACGAAACGCCTGTCAACGCTTCGTTCCTCGGCCTCAGATGCGCGGCTGCGCGGCCAAGGGGCGCGGCGGCCGCATGATCCCAGGGGATTCTTCACAGACGCCACTCTCAGGCAGAGCCAGGGCGGCGTTTCGAAGGGGTCTCCCCGAGAAGGCGCCTCCAGCCGTCAGTTTCACGCGCTGTGGATAAGTGTGGAAATGTGGATAAGCAGCGTGCCGGGCGGTTGAGTGCCTTCGGCTTCTGTGGTAGGCTCGTCGCCGTTCGTGGTCGTCTCCCGCTTGGATTCCCTCGAAGGAGGCACAACCCATGAGCGCTGTGAAAGACGCCATCGGCCGTGCGGTGGATGGATTGGCCGACGAGCTGGAATCGCTGTCTCATCGGATCCACGCCAACCCCGAGCTGGGCTACCAGGAGGTGCAGGCCTCCGGCTGGCTCAGCAATTTCCTCGCCGCCAAGGGCTTCGAGGTTGAAAAGGGCGTGGCGGGAGTCGAGACCGCCTTCCGCGCGACCCTCGAGACGGGCGAGGGGCCAACCATCGCGATCCTCTGCGAGTATGATGCGCTCCCCGGGATCGGGCACGCGTGCGGCCATAACGTCATCGCGACCTCGGGAGCGGGCGCGGGGGCGGCGCTGGCCGCGGTCCGGGCTCAGCTTCCCAGAGGGCGCATCCAGGTCATCGGCACGCCCGCCGAAGAGGGCGGCGGCGGCAAGATCAAGCTCATCGAGGGCGGGGTCTTCAAGGACGTGGACTGCGCGATGATGATCCACGGCTTCGACCGGTACGTCCTCCACGGAGACCTCCTGGGGATCGTGCGCGTGAACTTCGACTTCACCGGCAAGGCCGCCCATGCCTCGGCGGACCCCTGGGAGGGCGTCAACGCGCTGGACGCGGTGATCCAGACCTTCACTGCGGTCAGCGCGCTGCGCCAGCACGTGCGCCCCGACGTGAGGATCCACGGGATCATCACCAACGGCGGCCAGGCCCCCAACATCATCCCCGAGGCCGCCTCCGCCACCTTCTACATCCGCGCCGCCACGCTGGACTACATGTGGGAGGTCTACCGGAGGGTCGTGGCGTGTGCCGAGGGCGCGGCCCGCGCCACCGGGGCGCAGCTCCGGACGGTTCAGTCCCCGACAGTCTACGAGCCGATGAAGTTTAACGAGACCCTGGTCGGCGTCTTCAAGGCCAACCTGGAGCGGCAGGGGGTGACTGCCGAGCCGCCGGATCCCATCCGACTCGGGTCGTCAGATATCGGCAACGTGAGCCAGGTGATCCCGGCGATCCAGCCGTACGTCAAGATCGCGGAGGCCGGGACGGCCATCCACTCGCGGGCCTTCGCCGAGGCCGCCGTGACGCCGCTGGCCCGGCGGGGGCTCCTGACGGCCGCGAAGACGATGGCCATGACGACGGCCGACCTCCTCGCCGACCCGGCCCTCGTCCGCCGGGCCAAGGACGAGTTCGCCGCCTCCAGGTAGGAAGGATCCACGGACATGGGCGTTCCGTTGATTAGCGAGGTCCAGATTAAAAACTATAAGAGTCTTGCGCAAGTTGTCGCGCGACTCAACCGTCTCACCGTTCTGGTCGGGCCCAACGGGTCAGGAAAAAGCAACTTTGCCGACGCTCTACGATTCGTTGCCGATTCGCTAACGAGCACGGTTTCCTTAGCCTTAAAGCAACGCGGTGGCATCGCAGCTGTTCGCCGCATATCGATTGGTCATCCGCATAACTTTGGTATTCGGCTCAAGATGGATCTTTCGGACAGCGTTTTCGCGGACTTCTCGTTCGAAATCGCCGCTGCAAAGGACGGTAACTTCTTTGTCGCTAGAGAGCGCTGTGTTGTCAATCGGGACTTACGAGAAGATGTGTACGAGCTTCACAATGGGGAATTTACTACTCAGGTCCCAGGGATCAGAGCCAAGATTGAACCAGACCGCCTCGCCCTCACGATCCTTTCCGCCGTTGAAGATTTTCGTCCCGTCTTCGACTTTCTCAGTCGGATGCGGTTTTACTCTCTTGTTCCCGATCGCATTCGCGAAATCCAGGATCCAGACGCTGGCGATCTGCTTAGACGAGATGGTAGTAATGCGGCGGCCGTGCTTCGAGAAATAAGGCGTAAGGCCCCTGATGATTATGATCGTGCATGCCGCCTTTTGTCCAAGATTGTGCCCGGGGTAAGTTCCGTTGAGTACCATTCACTCGGCCAGAAGGAAACTCTGAAATTTAAGCAAGATGTAGGTAGCGAGTACCCTTGGACTTTCCAGGCATTGAATATGTCAGATGGAACACTGAGGGCCCTGGGGATTTTGCTTGCTATTTACCAATCTTCAACGCCTTCTCTCCTGGTTGTAGAGGAGCCAGAATCAACTATCCATCCTGCCGCAATAGACGTACTAGTCCAGGTTCTAAAGGACGGTCAACATCGTACGCAGGTACTAGTCACGACGCACAGTCCCGACGTGCTCGACAACAAGGCAATCTCCGACGAGAACATTCGTGCCGTCGAAAACCAACGCGGGAGAACTGTCATCAGCGTTATGGGCCCGGTCTCCCGGGAAAGTCTGAAGCAAAAACTCTACACAGCGGGCGAACTAATGCGTTCAGGCGAATTAGAGCCCGATAGAACGCAAGCCGACGCGCTCGCTGAGCAGCTAGACCTCTTTGGGCCAGTAACGAAGTCGTGATTGTCCCGATCGTGGAAGGCCATGCCGAGCGAGAATCTATTCCCGTGCTCATTCGGCGAGTCCTGCAAGACCACAACATTCATCACGTTCAGGTGCGTCTTGGCCTCCGTGTACCTCGAGACAAACTGGTGAAACCCGGTGAGGTTGAACGATACGTCCAATACGCACGACAGCAAGCCGGAGCTCAGGCCATAACCGTGATTATCGATGCGGACAACGATTGTCCGAAGACCCTAGGCCCGCAACTCCTTGCCCGGAGCACTCCAGTTGCCCCCGGCTATCACTTATCTGTGGTTCTGGCAAAAATTGAGCTGGAGGCGTGGTTCATTGCTGGAATCGAATCACTTCGTGGGACTCGTGGGATTCGACCAGATGCAGCACCTCCGCAAGACCCTGAAAACATCAGGGATGCAAAGGGATGGTTGACAAGTCAAATGCTGCTGGGGCGGACCTATATACCCGTGGACGACCAAGCCTCGTTTGCTCAAGCACTTGATTACACCGCTGCAGCTACACGATCACGGTCTCTGAGAAAATTCATAAATGACATAAGGCAAATCGGAGCAGCCCTCTAACTTCCAGAAGTTTGATCTTTTGGAAAGAAAGGCCGACGCGATGGCGGTGATCGCCGAGACTTCGTTCCCCGATCTCTCCCTCCTGCGCCGCGGCAAGGTCCGCGATGTCTACGCCGTGGACCGGGACACCCTCCTGATCGTGGCCACCGACCGGATCTCGGCCTTCGACGTCGTCCTGCCGAACGCGATCCCCGAGAAGGGACGGGTCCTGACCGCGCTCAGCCTCTTCTGGTTCGACCTGATCCGCGACATCGTGCCCACCCACCTGATCACTGCGGAGGTTGCCCGGTACCCGGCGCCGCTCCAGAAATACGCGGCGGAGCTCGAAGGCCGATCCATGCTGGTCAGGCGCGCGGACGTGGTCCCCTTCGAGTGCGTGGCGCGCGGCTACCTGGCCGGGTCCGGGTGGAAGGAGTACCAGAAGACCGGCGCGGTCTGCGGGATTCCGCTCCCGCCCGGCCTCAAGGAATCGGAGAAGCTGCCCCGGCCGATCTTCACGCCGGCCACGAAGGCCGAGACGGGGCACGACGTGAACGTGCCGGAGGCCGACATGGCCCGCGCGGTCGGGGCCGAGCTCACGGCCACCCTGAAGCGCCTCACGCTGGCCGTCTACACCCGGGCCGCCGACTACGCCACCACCCGCGGCCTCATCATCGCCGACACCAAGTTCGAGTTCGGGCGAATCGGCGGCAAGGTCATCCTGGTGGACGAGGTGCTCACCCCCGACTCCTCGCGCTTCTGGCCCGCGTCGGAGTACGCCCCGGGAACGTCGCCCGCCTCCTTCGACAAGCAGTACGTGCGCGACTACCTCGAGAGCCTGACCTGGAACAAGCAGCCGCCAGCCCCGACGCTCCCCCCCGACGTGGTGCGCCGCACCACGGAGAAGTACCTCGAAGCCTATCGCCTCCTGACCGGCAAAGCTCTCTGAGCGGCCCGGAGAGCCCCCTCCCCCGCTCCGCCGGAAGCCGCCAAAAATGCACTTGACGCTTGATTTAGAATATGCTTAATTAACGAATGATGAAATCGACGACCGTCGACGACCAGATCTACGAACTGCACGCGACCGTCTGCCAGGTCCTGTCGAACCCCACGCGGCTGAAGATCCTCAGCGCGCTGCGGGATCAGGAGATCGCCGTGGCCGAGCTGGCGCGGCGGGTCGGGACGAGCATGCCGAACCTCTCGCAACACCTCGCGATCCTGCGGCAGCGAAAGGTCGTCCTGACCCGCCGCCAGGGCGTGACGATCTACTACCGGATCGCCAACCCCAAGATCCTCCGGGCGTTCGACATCATGCGCGAGGTGCTGTTCGAGCAGCTCTCCGAGGGGCGGCGGCTCTTCAGGGCGGCCGCAGCCGGGGCGCGGCGGACCCGCGCGCGGCGGTAACGCGATGGAGAAGCGGCTCACCTTTGTCCTGTCGGCCAGTCCTTATTCCGGGCAGACCGCCGCAACAGCGTTGAAGCTGGCCACGGCAGCCCTGGCCGCCGGGCATCGGGCGACCATATTCGCCACCGCGGACGGCGTCTACGGCTTCGTCAAGGGGCAGCAGGCAACGGCGGTCTTCGACGTCGGGGGCGCCGCGGCGGCCTTCCTCGCCCGGGGCGGGGCGGTGGATCTCTGAGGGACCTGCCTGCGATTCAGGGGAATCGCCGATGAGGATATACTGGCAGGGGCGCGCGTCGGGTCTCTCTCACGACTCATGGCGCACCTGGACGAGAGCCACGCCGTCCTGACCTTCGGGGGGTGAGCGAGCCATGGCCAAATCCCTCTGCGTCCTGGTTGATCGCCCCCCGTATGGGAGCATCCAGCCCGCCGAGGCCATCCGCCACGCGCTGGGAGCCCTCGGCAAGGGATGGGAGGTCGTCCTGGCCCTGACGGGGGACGCCGTCCTCACCGCCCTGCCCGGCCAGTCGCCGCCCCCCGGGGAATGGACCTGTCTCGGAGAAGCCGTAGCCAAGTTCATTGAGGAAGGGAACAAACGCGCCACCGTGCTCGTGGAGGAGCAGGCCCTCGAGGCGCGCGGAGTCCGAGCGATCGACCTGATTCGGGGGACCCATTCGGCCTCGGCGGACGAGATCGCCGGGGCCCTCGCCCGCTGCGAGCGAACCCTGATCTTCTGAGAGGACCTCCATGGCGTCGATCCTCCTGGTGCTGACCAGCTCTCCCGCCTCTGCAAATGGCGAGCGCGCGCTGGCCCTCTCCGAATCCCTCGCCGACCAGGGGCACATCCTGACGCTCTGCTGCCTTCAAGACGGCGTCCTCCTGGGAAGTGACCGCGGCCCCCGCGAGAGCCGATCCTCGCTCGACCGGCTCCTGGGGCGAGGTGCCCGCTGGGTCGTCCTCAGCGAGGATCTCGCGGCGCGGGGCCTCACACTGTCGAGCCGCGCCTTCCCGGTGGACCATGCCGGCGTCGTGGCCCTTCTGGCGGGCGCGCACGACCGGGTGATCGGAGCCCTCTGAGATATGCGGAAGTTTTCGCTTGTAGAGTTCTCTGTCGGACATCCGAGGTTGGTCGTCTCTCTCACGATCGTCTTCACGCTGGCGTTCATGACACAGTTCCCAAGAATGAAGACGGATACGAATCCCAAAAACATGCTTCCGGCAACATCCGACGTCAGGGTGTGGAACGACGAGGTGGACAGGACCTTTGCGCTCTACGAGGACATGATCGTCGTCGGGATCGCGAATGAAAAAGGGGTCCTGAACAGGGAGACACTCGGAAAGATCAGCCGCATCACGGATGACATCCTCAGGCTCAAGGGGGTTGCCGCAGCGGATGTAAACAGCTTCCCTACCATCACGAATGTGACCTCCGAGTCGGGGACTCTCAGGGTGGCACCACTCATGCCACATGTCCCGAAGACTGATCAGGACGTCGAGAGCCTTCGCAAGATGCTTTTCGAAAACCCTCTTTTCATCAATCGCATCGTCTCAAAGGACGGAAAGACCACGGCAATATATGTTCCTCTGGAAAAGGGGGCCAATGGCAAAGAGGTGGCCGATAAGATCCGGGAGATAGTGAAAAGAGAGAAGGGCGATGAGCGATACTACATTGCCGGCGATCCCGTCGCGAGGGATACGTTCGGCGCCGAGATGTTCACGCTCATGGCGATCTTCGCGCCGATCGCAGGGATGGTGATGCTCATCGTCAGGTATCTCATGTTCCGGGACCTTTTCCTCTCCATCACGCTGATGATGGACGCCGTGATCAGCATCATCTGGAGCATGGGGGTGCTGATAGCGGCGGGATTCCCGATCCACATCATGAGCTCGATGGCTCCCGTCTTCTTAATGGCTATCGCAACCGACAGCATTCACATCTTCAACGAATTCTACTTCCGCTACAGGGAAAACCGAGACAAGAAGGCCGCGATCATAGAGACAATGCATGCCGTCGGGCGCCCCGTGCGGTACACGGCGCTGGCGACGGCTGCGGGCTTTGCCGTGCTCTTGTTCATGAACATAGTTCCGGTCAGGGTCTTCGGAGGTCTGGTGGCGTTCGGCACGGTGACCCTGAGGATACTGAGCTTCAGCTTCATCCCTGCGATGTTCACCTTCGTGAAGGACAAAAATATCGAAAAGGCAGCCCGGGGGGAAGATATCTCGTTGAGCAAGGCGTCGCAGTTCCTGAAGGGGCTTGCCGGAATTGGCGCGCATACACCCAGGGCCACTGTCCTCGTCGGACTCCTGCTGTTCGTGGGGGCGATCATCGGAATAACGAACATCGTCGTGAACAACAATATGGTGGAGTGGTTCAAGAAGGGAAGCGACATACGGGTGGCCGACACTGAGATCAACAGGGCGCTGGGTGGCACTTCCACGGGCTATATAGTGGCGATTTCAACGGAGGAGGACTTTATCAAGAACCCTGAATCGATGAGATACATAGAGGGTCTCCAGAGGCATCTGGAACGCCTGGCTGTCGTGGGAAAAACCTTCTCCGTCGCCGACTATGTGAAGAGGATCAACCGCGTCCTCCATGACGATGACCCCGGCTTTGATGTCATCCCCGAGACAAAGGAGGCGGTCGGCCAGTACCTCTTCCTCTTCAGCACGGCGGCGAAACCATCAGATCTGAACAATGTTGTCGATTATCCTTTCAGCAAAGCGAACATATGGGTCCAGCTCAAGACCTGGGACGCGCAGGCGATGGCGGAAGTCATCAGGGCGGCTGACGACTACAAGAAGGCGCATCCTACTCCGCTAGGGATCAAGCCTGCGGGGATCGCATATTTCAACCTCGTCTGGAATGACGAGGTGCTGTGGGACATGGTCAAAGGGTTTCTGATGGCTCTGATCGTGGTATTCGCGATCCTCATGTTCAACTTCCGTTCCTTCAAGTGGGCTGTCGTCAGCTATGTCCCGCTCCTCTTCACGATTCTTCTGATTTACGGCGTGGTGGGATTCAGCGGCAAGAGGTTCGATATGCCCATCTCCGTGCTGTCGTGTCTGTCCCTGGGCATGGCGGTTGATTTTGCGATCCATTTCATAGGCAGGTTCAAACAACGGCTGGCGGAAAGTTCGACCAGCACCCCGCACTCCGAACTCATAATCGAGTCATTGCTGTGGACTGCGGCGAGGCCCGGCAAAGGGATAATGCGTAACGCGGTACTCTTCGCAGCGTCTTTCGCCGTGATGATGTTCGCCCCGCTTACCCCGTACATAACCGTCGGTGCGTTCATCGTGAGCATGATGATGCTGAGCGCTCTGATGGTGCTCATCTATCTGCCCGCGCTGATCGTATTGCTGCAGGGCTGGCTATTCAAAGGAGGGTTGCAATGAGGGCTCTGAGCTTGCGGCGGGCCGGTCGGGTCGCGCTGGGCGCAAGCCTCGGCACGCTCGCCCTGGCCTGGCCGGTGGCCGCCCAGCCATCGGCGGACGAGATCATGGCGAAAGCCCACCTGGCCATGTACTACCCCGGGGAGGACATGCGGGCGCGCGTCACGATGCGGCTGGTCTCGCGGGACGGCAAGGAGCGGCTCCGCGAGCTGACAATGACGCGCCGGGACCTCAAGGAGGGAGGGGAGCAGCGGTACTTCATCTACTTCCACCGCCCGCCGGACGTGCGGGACATGACGTTCCTCGTCTGGAAGTATCCCGGGAAGGACGACGACCGCTGGCTTTACGTGCCGGCCATCAAGCTCGTGCGGCGGATCGCCGCCAGCGACAAGCGGTCGAGCTTCGCCGGCTCCGACTTCTCCTACGAGGACGTCTCCGGCCGGGAGCCTGAGGAGGACACCCACAAGGCGCTCCGGGAGGAGAAGGTCGGGGAGCGAGCGGCCTTCGTGGTGGAAAGCGTCCCCAAGGATCCTGGCAGCGTGGACTTCAGCCGGAAGGTCTCGTGGATCGACAGCGCCACGTGGCTTCCTCTGAAGGAAGAGTACTACGACCGGCGCGGCGAGCTCGCCCGGGTCTTCACGGCCGAGGAGCTGAAGGAGATCCAGGGGTTCTGGACGGTCACCAAACGGGTCATGAAGAACGTCCAGACCGGCCACTGGAGCGAATCCGTCATGGCGGAGGTCCGCTACAACCAGAAGCTCTCCCCCGACCTCTTCAGCGAGCGCGCGCTCCGGGCGCCGCCGGCTGAACTCAGCCGGTGAGGCAGCGTTTAGGGATCCTCGTCCTCGCCTCGCTCCTGGTCGCCCGGGGGGCCTCCGCGGCGGAGGAGATTCCGCTCCACGGCTTCGTCCAGGCCGCATCCGCCTACCGGCTGATCCACCCCGACCGCTGCCCGCGGACCCAGCGGCTGGCCTGCCGCGAGGAGTTCGTCCTGGGCGAGGGGCGAGCGCGGCTTGAGTTCCTGCCGCGTGGAGAGTGGTGGGGGCTGGTCGCCAGGGGCGAGCTAATCGGCGACGCCGCCGGGGGCGACGTGGAGGGCGAGTTGCGGGAAGGATATCTGGACCTCCGCTTCAAGGCTCTCGACCTCAGGCTGGGACGGCAGGTCATCACGTGGGGGGTGGGCGACCTGATCTTCATCAACGATGTCTTCCCCAAGGACTGGGTTGCGTTCATCTCCGGCCTGCCGCTCGAGTACCTGAAGAAGGGCTCCGATGCGCTCTCCGTCACGGGCCACTGGGCCGGCACCTCGCTTCAGCTTGTCCTCATTCCCCGCTTTGAGGCCGACACGCTGCCTGAGGCCGAAGGACGGCTTCGCTTCAACGACCCCACCGCCGCCATCGAGCACCGGAAGACGGATGATCCTTCCCCGGCTCTGGAGCGGACTGAAGCGGGACTTCGGCTCTTCAGGAACGTCGAGGGATGGGACGTCTCGCTCTACGCCTACCGTGGCTTCTATCACGCTCCCGCGGGAGAGGTCGAGCCGGGGCCGCGGCTCCGCTTTTTTTTCCCGCCGGTCAACGTCTACGGGTGGAGCGTCCAGGGGGCGGCGCTGGGCGGGGTGGTGAGCCTCGAGGCGGGCTACTACGACTCGCGCCACGATCGATCCGGGCGGAATCCCTCCGTCGAGAACTCCAGCGGCAAGTACCTGGTGGGATACCAGCGGGAGCTGGCCCCGGACTTGACGCTGGGCCTCCAGTACGCCGGCCACGTCATGGAGGATCACGACGCCTACCGGGAGACACGAGGGCCGGGCATGGCCAACCGCCCCACAGTCCGCCACGTGCTCAGCGCGCGGCTCACCCAGCTCTTCTGGAACCAGACGCTGAGGCTCGGCCTCTTCGTTCTCGGCAGCCCCAACGAGGGGGATTTCTACGTCAACCCCGAGGTCAAGTACAACGCGACCGACGGGCTCTGGGGGGCCCTGGGCGTGAACCTCTTCGGCGGGCCGCGACGCGCCGACTTCGGCCAGTTCGAGGGAAACTCGAACCTCTATGCGGTCGTCCGCTACGCCTTCTGAAAGGAGGTGACTCATCCCTATACAGACTCCGGAAGGATCGGCCGCGCTGAGTTTCCTGGGAAACTCCATCAAATCGCTTGACCACTTGTGCTGCTCGTGATTGTCTTCGAGATGAAGAGGGCCGGGCTCGTCCGAGTAATTACGGGATGGGACATGGCCGGCGCTGAACGCCGATGCTACCAGCAGCATCGCAAAGGCTAGATATGGCTATCTCTCGCAAGAAGGTGAGGGAGAATCTCGCGCAGTACTACGATCGCCGAGGGGTTCTGGCAGAGGTGGTGGAAAAGCGGGTCGAGTTCGCCCTCGACGAGGAACTGCGTCGCCAGATCCTCGAAGGCCATCGGGCGCGCCGACTGCAAAATGTCTCGATCAAGCTAGACCCCGCTCAGATCCAAGCACTGCGAAAGATCGCTACGATGCGATCGATTCCTTATCAAACCTTGATCCGCCAGTGGCTAGCCGAGGGCATTCGAAGAGAGCTTCCCGTCCGTAGTCGTCGAGCCTGACCATCAGAGGTCAGGCCATTTAGGACAGGCAGGCTGCCAAGGCCCACCCGGGAGGCCGGCACATGAAAATATGGCGC
This sequence comes from Candidatus Rokuibacteriota bacterium, assembly GCA_016209425.1. Taxonomy (GTDB): domain Bacteria; phylum Methylomirabilota; class Methylomirabilia; order Rokubacteriales; family CSP1-6; genus JACQWA01. The sequence goes on along the minus strand of JACQWA010000289.1, from coordinate 2,203 downwards.
GCGCGGAGTGCGCCATCTTGGCTGGTGGGAGTGCCTCGGGGCCCGGCGCATGTGCGGCCGGGCGACCTTTGTGGCGATCAGCGCGACGCGTAAAGCCCCTTCCAGACGCGGCGAACGCACCCGCCCCTTGCGCCCCTGCCGAGAGAGCCTCGGAGTGAGCCTCCATCTCCTCCATCCCTATACAGGCGGCTCGGCTCCGGCGCAGCCCGGCCCCTATCCTTTCCTCGCTACCCTGGCTCTCTTGAAGTACGGATTCTATGACGGCCGGGCTCAATGACGACCACTTGCCCCTTCATCTCAATTGTCGGATGCTCGGCGAAGAACCGCTGCAACTCATCGTGGACGGCCTGAATAGTTGCGGGGTCTATCCTCAAGAGGAAAATACCCGTGTGCGCGTGTCGATCATAACGGCGAGTGCGCCGTACCCTTTATCACGAGTAACCAGGGCTCGGCCCTCTCTGCGGGCGTGTTCGAGGAGAGCAATATCTGGAGCGAAACTCAGGTCAGCGTCTTTCGCTCGAAGCACATCGTGGCCGAGCCTTTGAAGGAACTCAACGGTGATCTGATAGACATCTTGGTCTGCGAGGAGGCGCATCCCGTCCTACGGCGCCGCCAGGTGCACTTCCTCGGTCTTGACAAGCGCTGTCGCGTACTGCACGCACGCCTTGACGTCCTCAACGGTAATGTCTGGATAGTATTTTTGAACGATCTGTTCGAAGGGAATTCCCTCCTGGACTAGCTCGAGTACACAGTACACGGGAATCCGAGTTCCAGCGATGCATGGTTGCCCGAAATGAACAGCAGTGTCAACGCTAATTCGGTTCATCGATTCTCCTCCCTCGCGAGCGCGCCGACGCTCCGATATCGCCAGCATAAGACAACACAGTGGGAGCAGCAAGGGCTTTTGTCTCGCGACCCGGCGAACAGGGCGGGATCTCTGAGAGGTCCCGAATCCCCTGAGCGACCAGACCGACGGGGATATATTAAACCGCTCTGCCCCAGAATCTGTAGCGGCCCCTGTATTCATGCAGCCTGACGGTGACGGGTGGCGGTGGCCCGTTGGACCTTGAGGAGCAGGTACTGGTGATCCCGGTATCCCCGGCCCCGTCGCAGCATCGCCCGCATGTTCCCGTTGATCGCCTCGACTTTGCCGAAGGTCCCCGCCTAAAGCCGCTTCATCGGCGCGGCGGAAGCCTCCGGCCTTGGATCCGAATCCCAAACTGCTCAAGCACCGTCCCGTGCCGTAGCTCCTCCTGGAGGGCTTTAAGGTCGGCCTGCAATTCAGGGCTGGCCTTAGCCGCGAACGCCTGTAGTAACGCCTCGATCGCCACTAGGTCGGCGGCGGTCATCGTCGCCGGCCGCCCGACCACGATCGCTCGGAGCATAGGCAGGAAGCGCTCCAGCAAGGCCCGCGTATGGGCGCGGAGGTCGGGGTGGCGGACCAGGAGCCATACCCCTTCCCCAGCATGGGTGTAGAAGAGTTCGATATAGCGCTCCCCTGTCGGCGTGGTGGCCAGCACCTCATCCCGGAAGGCGTACAAGAGACCTAACTTGGCTTCCTGCTGGGGCGTGCCTTCCAGGGCCGCCCTCGCCGGGCAGAGGGTGACCTGGATCTTGGCCACGAAGGCGTCCCAAACGCCGCCATTGTAGGTCAGGTCCGGCCCCACAGCCACGGGGAAGGTGGCCTCGGTAGAGCGGGTGGTGCCGGTGACATAGGCGTTCCCGGCCGAGTCCACAGCGATGCCCTCACCCCAGTCATCGGCGCTGCCACCAATATAGCCGGCGTAGACGAGCGCCGTGCCGGCTGCATTGACCTTGGCCACGAAGGCGTCGGAGCCGCCGTTGTGGGTTAGATCCGGCCCGACAGTCACAGGGAAGGTGGCCTCGGAGGAGAGGGTGTCGCCGGTGATATAGGCGTTCCCGGCCGAGTCCACGGCGATGCCACGGCCAAAGTCATCGCCGCTCCCCCCGATGTAGCCGGCGTAGACGAGCCCCGTGCCGGCCGCATTCACTTTGGCCACGAAGGCGTCGAAGCCGCCGTTGTAGGTTAGATCCGGCCCGACCGTCACGGGGAAGCCGGTCCACTCAGCGGAGCCGGCGGAGCCGGTGACGTAGGCGTTCCCGGCGGAGTCCACGGCGATGCCACGGCCATCGTCGTTGCCGGCGCCGCCGATGTAGCCGGCGTAGACGAGCGCCGTGCCGG
>JACQWA010000288.1 GCA_016209425.1 Candidatus Rokuibacteriota bacterium | reverse complement strand
TTGGTGTACTTGTTGCCGAACGGCTTTCCCTCGCCGGTGTGGCAGGCCGACAGGCACCCCTTGGCCTCGAAGGCCGGCGAGCTGATGTTCCAGATCAGGGCGAACTTGTCCTCGTAGTAGAGGTTGTTATCGCCTCCCTTGTCGTTGGGGTCCTTGAGCTTCTGCCAGGAGCCGTCGGCCTGCTTCACCCACGGGCTCCGGCGGACGCTCTCGGTCTCGTCCTTGTACTGCATGAGGAAATAGATCATGTCCCCGGTGTAGACCGAGCGGAGCGTCACCTCCGTCGATCCCCCGGGCAGGTTCCTTCCGCCCACGACCTTGACGGTGAGCGGCGTGGCCCCCTTCCAGAGGTCCTCCATCACCCCGTCCAGCGTCGGCGGGGCGGCGACCTTCTTGGAGACCAGGACGTTCTTCGGTTGAGCATCGAGCGGCCCGGCGAAGAGCCCCAGGCCGATCCCCGCGGCGATCAGGAGCGCGGGGAGGATCCACTTCCATGAGCGTTTCATGATTGCTTTCTCCTTTCTTCCCCGACTATGCGGGGCTTCACATGCCGTGGCGCATCCCCATCGGCTGGTTCAGCAGCACGATGCCGGCCACGGTGAAGACGAATGCAAGAACCGCCATCGGCACGAGCGCCCGGCTCGCGGTCCGGGGGTCGGGGTAGACTCTGAGCGAAAGCCGGTGCCCGGCTACCAGCGACAGGACGAAGAATCCCACGAGGAAGGTCATCTGGACGAACGCGACGACCGGCTCGTCAGCCAGGGGGGAGACCTGCCAGTCGGGCTCGCCGAGGGAGAATGGTGTGTAAAGCGCCACGGCGCGCTGGACGACCGGGACGATCCCGCCCCCCTCGAGGAGCAGATGGGCCAGGTTGTGGGCCAGGTGCATGGCGAGCCCGACGGGAACGAATATGTAACCGAAGACGACGAACTGCCGGCGGACTCCCAGCCCCCCTGCCCCCGCGAGCCTATCGGCGAGCGCCGCGCCGGCGAGGACCAGCAGCGGCACCACAAGGAGGGCGCCGCCGAGGAGGACGACCGACTCGACCATCCCCAGGTAGGTGACCGGCTTCAAGCTGCTGCGCACGGCGGTGGGGAGCCACCGGGCGAGAGCCGAGATCCAGCCGGGCCAGGCGGTCAGCATCTGGGCTGTCACGATCAGCGTGAGCCCCACCAGCCCCACCGCCAGGTAGGACTCGTCCAGGAACCGGCGTCCGGAGGCCCAGAGGTCCTTGCCGAAGGCGCGGAGGCTGAGCCCGAGATTGTCGTGCCGGCAGTCCGTCACGCACTGGAAGCAGAGGTTACAGTAGTTGTTCCGGTCCATGGCGGCGGCGAACTCGAACATCGGACACCCGACGGCCGTCCCGCCGCCCCGGTAGCAGAGCTTGTCCCTGTCGGCGGCGCAGACGGACCGGTCCTTGGCGCGAAGCTCGACGGGGGCCGTCATGGAATAAATCCCGATGAGGCCTCCGATCGGGCAGAGGTGACGGCAGAAGCTGCGGCGCTCGTAGAAGAGCCCGACGGCCACCGCCAGCCCGGCGAAGAAGAGGACGATCCACGCGGTGACGACGGGCGAGCGCACCACCCCGAGCTGCTCGTCGGCCCACGTCAGGAGGACGAACATGCCGGTGGCCCACCAGAGGTTCCTGAACGGCTTCGGGAGCCGTCTGAGCGGCGCGACGAGGCGCGCGGTCCACTCGTTCAGCGCCCCGAACGGGCAGGCCAGGCACCAGACGCGGCCCACGAGAAGAAAGGTGAAGATGATTCCCGCCCACCAGATCGTCCACGTGAGCTTGGTGGCGAGGTTGACGCCGCCGTCCTGGACGTCGAAGAATCCGAGGTACACCACGATCCCCATGAGGAGGAGGAGCGGAATCTGGAGCGCCGGCTGGAGCGCCGGGGAGGTCAGGAGTCGGCGGAGCCACGGGATCTCCAGGAGGTTGAGGGCGCCGTCACCGGCACGGGCGATCCGCGCTCGCAGGGCAACGCCGTAGATGGCCAGGGCGGCGCCGGCGCCCACCAGCGCCAGGAGCATCCAGGCAGCCGCCCCCATGCCGGGGGCTCGCCCGACGGCGACCCGGAAGTCCACCACGAGCGGGGGCTCGAAGCGCCGTCCCTCCAGCTCCTGAAGGACCACGCGGACCTGGTGGGCGCCCCGTCGTGTGGGAGTGAACGGGACGGCGTAGCTCCCCGCCCAGGCCTCCTCCGAGGCGGGCCGGAGATCGGAAGCGGCGTTCGTCGGGGCCAGCCCGATGAAGACCGTGCCCCCCGACACGGGGGCCAGGGGGGAGTTCCTGAAGACCTTGGCCACCACGTGGCTCTCCTGGCCCGGGGCGAGCGGGCCCGGGTGGCTCAGGAGTTCGATCTGGTAGCCCTGGACGGTCACGATGCCCGTGTCGCCGAGCGGCTTGGCCCCTCCGTGCTCTCCGTGCGCCGCCGCCGCGACCGGGAGCAACAGGACCAGCACCGGGCCGATCAGCCGGGGGATCATGCCTCGGCCTTCCTCCAGGGCGGCAATACCTTCAGGAGAATCAGCAACACCACGAAGGGCAGCGCCAGGAGCACCAGCGCGGTGATCAATCCCTCGATCCCGACGACTTCCATCTTGTACGTCGTCAACCCCCGGAAGCTCTTGGAGAACAGCTGGCCCCCGATGACGACGTTCCACCGGGTGGCGAAGATGCCCAGCTGGATCAAGATGATCGCCGTGAAATAAAGGAGCTTCCGCAACTCCGCGCTCAAGCTGAACGACTTGACCGCGACCATGATCGCCACCGGCAGCAGCATCCCGAGCAGGATCTGGATGACGAACAGGCTCATGAACAGCTTGTTCGCGATCAGGGTCCCGAGGATATGGATCGATTCCTCGCTCTGGTACAGCCGGTGGATGAAGTCGAGCGCCTCCAGCGAGAAGTCCACGATCACCGCGTAGAACAGGTACGAGGCGAGCTTGTCCAGGCACCGCATGTCGATGGGCTCGCCCCGGAGCGGGGTCAGGATCATGTACAGGAACATGACGAGCGCGATGCCGGACACGATGGCCGACATGAGGAACACGATCGGCATCAGCACGCTCCCCCACCAGGGATTCGCCTTCACCGACCCGAAGATGAACCCCACGTAGCCGTGGAGGAGGAAGGCCGAGGGGATGCCGATGACGGTGATCACCTTGATCGCCTTGCGGTCGAACGCCAACGCCGGCTCGCTCGTGTCCGTGGAGAAGAGCGAGAGGGCCCGATGGATGAAGCTCATCGGGAACGCTTCCTGCCTCGCCCAGACGACCAGGTCCCGCCGGTATTCGAACCAGAGCTCCAGGAGGAGGACCCCCATCAGGTACCAGGCATAGACGAAGCCGAACATCGCCATGTCGGACGTGAGATTGGGGGTCAGGAAGATCTCGTAGGCCCGCAGCGGCTGGGCCAGGTGGAACTGGAGGGGCAGGGGGGCGATCAGGAGAAATGCCAGGGCCGTCAGGAGGGACAGGCGATAGGTCGGCCGAACGTCCTCGGCGTTGAAGACCTTCACCAGGGAGGCCAGGATGAACGCGCCGGCCACCAGGCCCGTCAGGTACGGATACACCACGATCAGGATCGACCAGTGGATCTCGATCTCATTCGGGTAGATGAACCCCGACACCTGCTCCAGCATCTCGCCGAGCCGTTCCCGCAAGCCCTCGTTCATACCTCGGAGGGGGGCTTCGCCCCCCTTCCGATCCCTCCCCCCGGGGATTGCGCGGGCAAAGCCCGCGCTCGAACGGCCGCGAGGTACCCCGTAGAGGACCCGCTGGCCATCGCGTGGTCGTTCATCTCACCTCTCCGTCGAGCCCGGAGTAATAGACCTTCGGCTGGGTGTTGAGATCGGGCTTCAGGACATGGATCTTGTTCATCCGTTCAAAGCGCACGAGGCGGCTGGCCTGGCTCTTCAGATCGCCGAAGATCCGCGCCTGGGTCGGGCAGACCTCCACGCAGGCCGGCAGCAGCCCCTTCACGACCCGGTGGTAGCAGAACGTGCACTTGTCGGCGGTCCGCGTCTCGGGGTGCAGGTAGCGCGCGCCGTAGGGGCAGGCCTGGATGCAGTACCGGCAGCCGATGCAGCGGTTTTTGTCCACGAGCACCGCCCCGTCCTCGGTGGACCACGTGGCGTCGACGGGACACACCTGCACGCACGGCGGGTTTGCGCAGTGGTTGCAGAGCTTCGGAATGAAGAAGCTGCGGAGGGTATCTTCCTGGTCCACGACCTCCTTCCGCTTCTCCTTCTTGAGCCCCACGGTCTCCACGACGACGCTCCTGTCCTTCTTGATGACGTACCGCTCCACCCACGTGCGGAAGAAGAACGGCTCCCGGGGGACGTCGTTCTCCTGCTTGCACGCCTCGACGCAGCGGTTGCAGCCGATGCACTTGCCGACCTCAATTCCCATGCCATAGTAGTGGTTCGTCGGGTCATAGCCGGGGGTCTCCGGCCTGGCGCTCGCCTCTTTGCCGGCGGCGGCGGCTGGCGCCGCGACGGCCTTGGCCAGGGCGCCGATGACCCCGCCGGCCGGGATGAACAGGATGAGCCCCTTCAGCAAGTCGCGTTTGTCCTGGTCCATCACGCCTCCCCGGGCATGTGCGGATAGTGGCACTCCCAGCAGAGGTATCGCTCGCCGTGCGTGGCGGCGTCAACCTTGGGCGCCGTCTTCTGGGGAGACCCTTTGTCGTGGCACTTCGCGCAGAATTCCCGGCTCTCCGGCTTGGTGGGCCTGACGCTCCGGGGAATCTGCTTGTGCTTGGGGGGGGCGGTGTGACAGGTGGTGCACTCGAGGAGCGCATGGCGGGAGAGCGCCTTCGTGCGGGCGATCTCGGCGTGGCAGGCGGAACATTCCCGCGGCACCTGGGGCGGCACCGGGTCATGAGGGTTGTGGCACGTGATGCAGGGTTTCAGCGGGTTGTGAGCCGTCGCGGTGATCTGGGGAAAGCCTGTGGGCCTGGACGGGTTGTACTCGTGGCACAGGGGGCAGAACTTCCGTTCCCGCGGTGCGAAGGGCTTGACCGCCGAGGGGTCTTCCGTGTGCTTCGCCGACGGGCCGTGGCAGGTCTCGCAGGCGAGGGTCTTGTGATAGCCTTTTTTCTTCTGTTCGTTCACCTCCTCGTGGCAGTTGATGCAAATGCTCCCCCCGGCATATCGAACCTCCCGCGCGATCTCCCGTTTGACCGAAGCCGCCCGATACACCCGCTGTTTCACGAGGGAGGCGGGAACGAGATACCGGGTGAGCAGCAGTCCGGCGACGATGATGAGGACGACGACCGAGAGCCGTCTGATCTGCTCGGGGATCCTCATCGGGCGTACTTGCGGTCGATCGCGGCGCGGATCTGGGCCGCCGGGGCCCCGGCCTTCACCATGCGAGACGCGTCCAGCGCCTCATCCATGCAGATGTCTCAGGTGGCCGCGTGGCCGTCGGTGTAGCAGGAGAGTAGGCTCTTGTGGCCCATGTGCTTGTCGCACTCGCAGTAGCAGTAGAGCCGGTCCAGGGTGTCGGGGATCTCCCGCGCGATCTGATGCGCGAGCCTCGCCTTGCCGATGAAGAGGGCCGGGTCGAGAGTCGGCCGGGTCTCCCGGCGGGCGGCTGCCGGGACGACCGTCCCGGACGAGAGCGCGGGCTGGCCCGTCACGACCTCGGGTGAGGGGGCCAACGCGCGACCAGCGAGGACGGCGCCTGCCATCGCGATCACGACCAGGCCGGCCAGCCACAAGTATCGAGGCGTCCCACCCATAACACCCTCCTTGTGAACGATTGAACAATTGGAGGAGCAACGGCTGTGCCATGCCGATTGTGGCCTTAACTATCTGGAAAGTAAGGTGTTTTACTGGAAGACGTCAGGACAAGACAGGGGCATCAGGACCGCAGGGTGGGGTAGAGGCGCCCCAGCGCCACGGACGCCTAGGGACCTCGGTTCGAGCGCCGGCTTCGCCGGCGCAACCCTGTTCGTGGGGGAGGCCTCGGAGGGGGCCGTCGAGGCCCCCTCCGATTTCCTAGTTGGATTTCTTGGGAGGAGCGGTCCTCGGGAGCGAGCCCAGGTATGCCGAGATCTCGGCCAGCTCCTGGCCGGTGAGAACGGGCCAGGGGATCTCTTGTTTCTGAGTCTCTGTCTCCATAAAGCGGCTGTGGTTCCACATCCCTGCCACCACCCCGGCCGCGGAGGCGACGACTTTGGAGGTCGCGAAGTCGGCGGCGATCTTTCCGCCCTTTCCCCGGACCGAGTGGCAGGTAAGACACCCCTTGCTCTGGACGAGTTGCTGACCCTGGAAGCGGCCGATGGCTGGCTGATCGAAGTAGTGCGAGACGTAGAGGTAGGCGACGACGTCGGCCATCTCCTGCCCCGTGAGCCGGGGGACCTGGATGCCGCGCTCCTTCATCTTGGCCCACATGGCCGGCCCGTGGTTCCACATGAGGGCCGAAAACTGGGTGAGGCTCACGTGGTGGCCGATGTGGCCCAGCGCGGGACCCACCGTGCCCCCCTTGCCGCCGACCCGATGGCAGGTGCCGCATCGCTTTTCGGCGAAGACCTTCTGGCCGCGCGCCGGCGTCCCCGGGATGACCTGAGCGGTCTCGCCGCCCCCGTCCTTGGCGGCGGTCACGACGTAGGCGATGAGGTCCACCATCTCTTTCCCCTGAAAGGTGGGACGCGCGATCCCCTTGGCCTTCATCGCTTCCGCCATCTCCGGCCCGTGGTTCCACATGGCCGCGGCGACCAGGACCGGCGAGTTGGCGCGCTTGAGGAAGTCCAGGCCCGGGCCGATCCGCCCACCGGTGCCGCCGACCTCGTGGCACTGGACGCACCCTTTGGCGGCGAAGAGCTTCTCCCCGACCCTTGAGTCCCCCGGCTCGTCGTAGTACTGGGCGGTGAAGAGGAAGGCGATCAGGTTGGACAGCTCCGTGGGCGTCAGTGCGGGTCGCCGGATTCCCACCTCCCGCATCTTCGCCCCCATCCGGGGCAGGTGGTTCCACATGGCCGCTCCCAGCTCGAAGAAGCTCTTCCCTGCCTGGATCCGGCCGAGATCAGGGCCGATGCCTCCGCCGATCCCCCGAAGGGCGTGACACCGCCCGCATCCCTTTTCGGCGAAGACCTTCCCGCCGGCAAACATGGCCCAGTCCGGCGCGAACGGCTGGGGAGGTTGCGGCGGTTGCGGCTCTGCCCAGGCGGTCGAGGTCAGGGCAGCGAAGAGCACAACCAACCGGGCGGCCCGTGGTGTCGGTCTGAGCATAGGCGTCCTTTCTCGGGAACGTGTGTGAGGTGGAAGGTCGCGAGGACAACAATACCCAGCGTTCCCCCGGGCCGTCAAGCTGCGGGAAAGGACGGGTAACTACTCTGCGGCGTTTCGCCAGGTGACCAGGCCGCCTGCGGTCAAGGCCCAGCGAGGGAACACTGCCCGGGAGAGGCCCCAGCGAACCTCAGCGAACTCCCGGCAGTCTTTCTTGCAGGTGATCCTCGCCCGGTTCGGGAACGCCGTGCACGATGTCACTTCGGCAGGGTGCTCCGCCCCCTCGGGAACCGTAAAGTCAGCGGTGACGACGCGCTTGGTCACAGGGCACCGGAAGGTCTCCCTGACGCGTCGAGGAGTGCTGGGGAAGACTGCGGCGGCGAGAAGCAAGAGCCCCGTCGCCCCGATGAGCAGGAGCGGTCCCACCAACAGAACCACGACCATCGTTCCAACCAGCTCCATCACTCTCCCCCCTCTCAAGGCGCTTCCCCGAGGAATGTGTCAGTGCAAGGGAAATGCCGAAGCGGGAGGCCGGGAACGGACGATAAATTGAGGGGTTGCTCCAAGGCCCGCGAACGGCATGCACGTGGCCGGGTCTCCCGCTGCCCCACCTGGGGGAGCGATGCCCCAGCCACGTCGAGGCGGTCAGCCGCCGGAGAGACCGAACTTCTTCAGCTTGTAGCGCAGCACTCGCTCGCTGATCCCCAGGAGCTCGGCCGCTCGGGTCTGGATCCCTCCGGCCCGCGACAGGGCCTCGCGGATCATCCGCCGCTCGATCCCTTCCACGACCGCCGTCAGGCTCGCTCCCTCGAGGACCTCTCGCTCGGGCTCTTTCACGCTCAGGGGGACGTCCTCCAGACCGATGACCTCATCCCGGGTGAGCACCACCGCCCGCTCCACGAGGTTTTCCAGCTCCCGAACATTCCCCGGGTAGTCGTAACGAAGCAGGGCCTCCCGAGCCTCGCGGGTCAGGCCGCTGATGACCTTCCCGTTCTGGCGGGCGAACTTCTGGACGAAATGGTCGAGAAAGAGCGGGATGTCCTCCCGGCGCTCCCTGAGCGGCGGCAGGGAAATCGTGACGACGTTGATCCGGTAGTAGAGGTCATCGCGGAAGCGGCCGTCACGAACGAGGGCCTCCAGATCCCGGTGAGTGGCAGCCAGCAGACGCACGTTGACCGCGATCGGACGGCTGGACCCCACCCGCTCGAACTCCCGCTCCTGAACCACGCGGAGGAGCTTGACCTGGAGGTGGAGCGGGAGGTCGCCGATCTCATCCAGGAAGAGGCTTCCGCCGTCAGCCAGCTCGAAGCGCCCTTTCCGGGTGGACACCGCCCCGGTGAACGCGCCCTTCTCGTGGCCGAAGAGCTCGGACTCCAGCAAGGTCTCGGGGAGGGCGGCACAGTTGACGCTGACCAGCGGGCCTCCCGCCCGCGGGCTCGCGTAGTGGATCGCCTTGGCGATCAGCTCTTTCCCCGTCCCGCTCTCCCCCCGGATCAGCACCGTGGCGTCGCTTCCCGCCACCCGGCGCACCAGCGAGAGGAGTTCCTGCATGCGGCCGCTCTCGCCGATGATCCCCTCCACGCGGTGCCGCTCCTGCAAGGCCTCACGGAGCTCCCGGTTCTCGCGGAGCAGGCGCTGGCGCTCCCTGACCTGCGCGATCCGGTGGAGGAGCTGGTCCAGGTTGAGAGGCTTGGTGAGGTAGTCCGTGGCCCCGCCCTTGATGGCGGCCACGGCCGTCTCGATGGTCCCGTAGGCGGTCATCATGATGACGGCCACCTCGGGGGTGATGGCGCGGGCCGCCTCCAGGAGTTCCGGGCCCGAAAAGCCCGGCAGCTTCTGGTCGGTGAGGATCAGGTCGAACGGCTCTTTCCTGAAGCGCTCGAGCGCGGCCCGACCCTCGGCGGCCTCCGCCACCTCGAAGCCTTGCTTTCGAAGAAAGCCCCCCACCAGCTCCAGCTGGGCCGGCTCGTCATCCACCACGAGAACCCTGAATGGCTCAGCCACCCTGTCTCCTCACGGGGAGGACGACGCGGAAGCGGCTTCCCTGGCCCGGCTGGCTCTCCACCTCGATCCTCCCTCCGTGAGCCTCCACAATCCGGCGGGCGATCGCCAGGCCGAGCCCGAGCCCTTTGGCCTTGGTGGTGAAGTACGGGTCGAAGACCCGGGGAAGCGCCTCCGGCGGGATCCCGTTGCCGGTGTCGGCCACCGTGAGGACGAGCGCCTCGCGCGCGGTTCCTGCCTCGAGCGTCAGGGTCCCGCCCTCGGGCATGGCCTGGAGCGCGTTGAGGACAAGATTCAGCACCACCTGCTTCAGGTGGTCCCGGTCGGCCACAATGGCCGGCAGGTCCCCGGGAACCGACAGGACCACCCGGACGCCCGCTGACGTGGCGTCGGCCTCCACGAGCGTGGCGACCTCGGTGAGGAACCCGCTCGCGTTGAAGCGGTCGGGCTCGAGGGCCACCGGCCGGGCCAGCGAGAGGAACTGCTCCACGATGGCGTTCAGGCGCCGGACCTCCTCGTGCATGAGCTCCACGAAGTGCCTGAACTCGTCAGCCTCGGCCGGCCTGAACTCGGCCCGGAGGCGCTGGAGGCCCATGGAAACGGCGTTGAGAGGATTTCTGATCTCGTGGGCCAGGGCGGCGGCCATGTCCCCGAGCGCGGAGAGGCGCTCCCGGCGCGCCATGTCCGCTTCCAGGGCTTGCCGCTCGCGAAGATGGGAGTGCTGGGTATAGAAGATCACCGCCATCCCCAGGATGCCGATGGCGATCGCGGTCAGCCCGAGAACGACGATCGAGCGGAGATCCCGGCGCCAGATCTCCTCCATGGGGGTCAGGGAGAGCCCGATCTTCAGCACCCCGAGGGGGGAGTCGCGCAGGAGGACGGGCTTGACCACCTCGTACACGCGCCCGCTGCCTTCCAACCCGACGATCCGGCCGAGAGGCTCGCGCCTTCCCTGGACCTGTTTGAGAACATCGTCGGCGTCCCGCTGGGCCACCTTCCGAGGGTCCGTGTGCGCCATCACGGTCAGTTCCCGGTCGAGGAGGGCGACGGACACGATCCCCGGCTGGCGGCCCAGCTCCTCGATCTGGCGTTCGACCCCGATCTCCTTCCTGAAGTTGAGGACGTAGTCGGCGTCGGCGTGGACCGCGATGATCCCGGGAAAGCTCCGCGCCCCGATGGCCACGCCGAAGAGGCTTCCCTCCCAGAACTTTCGGTCCTTGATCGCCGGAGGGGCCACCTCCTCCGGGGAGAGAGCCCAGCGGCGCCCCCACATGTACATCATCATCTGCCGCATGTCCCGGTGGGACTCGGGGGTCTGGCCCGCCTCGGGATGTCGC
>JACQWA010000287.1 GCA_016209425.1 Candidatus Rokuibacteriota bacterium | reverse complement strand
GCTCCAGGGTCAGCAGGTGCTTGCGCCCGTCGGCGAGGACCCCGACGACGCCGAGGACGGGGACGCTCACGACCTTGCCCGCGCTCCGGACCCTGAGCGCCAGGGCGTCCAGGTAGAGGTAGACCACGTCGAGGTCGGCGAGCGAGCTGCTCTGCCAGGCCTCCAGGCTCCCCCGGAGCGTGGCCACGATCCGGGACATGGCGCTCTTCGAGAGGGGCGCCCCCTTGAGGAGCGGGGCCAGCGCCCCGCGGATCCGCCGCGTGTTGCCCCCCGCCAGGTAGGTGGCGAGGACCGCCTCGTTGACCTCCCGGAGCCGCCGCTGGTAGCGGGGGATGAGCGTGGAGCTCCATTCCTTCCCGCCCGCCGACGTGAAGAGCACTCCCCGGGGCAGCGTGAGGGGCAGCGGGCCCGTCGGCCCGGTCAGGGTGCGTGCCTTCGTGCCGTTGCGGTAGCCCCGCCGGTTCCCGTTGCGCTCCCAGGGCGCTGCCACGAGCGCCACCAGCAGCTCCTCGTGCACGGCCACCTCGATGGCCCGGCGAACGCGCTCGTGGATCAGTTCGCCCAGGCTGCCCGCCTGATTCTCCTGCCCCCGCTCCCGCTTCCTGCTATGCTTGTCCATGGCGCGTTCCTCCAGTGGCCGCCCTCGCAGGTGGCCGGTTCGTGGTTGACCATCTCACCGGAAGAATGCGCCATCTTGCTTTTTCCACACAAATCGGGACACGACCCCATCTGACATTCGCCGAACGCTATGAGCTTCTCCGGCAAATCGCAGAGACCGTCGGTCGTTGGGATGATTGCCGACTCTTCGCTGAGTGTACGGACAAGCGGAGTTTTGGGGGACAACCCCCCAGAACACCGCCCTTTGAAGAAGGGTTCACTCAAGTTGTGGATCGGTTTCACCGGTTTCTTGAAAGTCTGAACCCGTCTGAGCACGGACTTCTGGTTCAGGACGATAACGATACTATGGCCCGGCGCCTCACAGATCTGATGCGCGTCTTCCATGAACGGGGGACGCGGTGGACAGACCAGATTCGGTTTCTGGTGGAGACGCCATTGTTTGCGGACAGTCAATTGACCAGCCTGGTCCAGGTCGCCGATGTGTGCGCCTATGCCGCCAGGCGATTCTGCGAGAAGGGGGAGGCCGAGCTGTTCAACTTGATTTTTCCCAGGTTCCATCAGGCCGGAACCCGCTTGGTCGGGGTCCGGCATTATACGGGTCGTCGGCAATGCACCTGCCAGATTTGTCTTCGGCATTAGTATGGTGTCACTGGACAGAGACCTGCTCGACCTCTTTGTCCTGTGACTCTGTCACTGGGTCGGTTAGTCGTCGCCCAGGGTGAGCTGGGCGGGGGCGCGCTCCTCGGCCTCCTCCCGGATGGGCACCAGGCCCTCGGGCTCGACGAGCGGGCGGAAGCGCTCCCACAGCTCGCGCAACTTGGCCTGGTAGAACTCGACGTTCTCGTCGGGGGCGGTGGGGTCCCACTGGGTGGCGAGCTTGGCGGCCTCGTTGACCTTCACCTTGAGCCCCTGGCCCGTGACGTAGTAGGAGACCTGGTCTCCGGGCTGATACGGCCGCTCGGACTGGAGCGCCAGCTCGTAGGGGGCTGACGGGTTCCGCTTTCCCTCGCGCACCTTGTCGCGGTAGGTCTCGAGCGAGTCCTGGAGCGTCTCGGTCTTCATGAACTGCTTGACCGGGATCCGGTGGGCGGCGAAGTCGTCGAGGTAGCGCTGGACCAGCGCGGGGATCTCGGCGCGCCGTCCGGTCAAGAGCAGGCGGAACATCTCCTCCATCCAGGTGCGCTGGAAGAGCTCGATCCCGCGGGAGCGGAGGGCGGAGCCCTTGATCGTGAGCCGGTCGCGGTCGTTGAGGAGGACGTAATTCTTCATCTTGTAGCTGAACATCGCGGGGTAGCGCCCGTCCAGCTCGAGGCTGATCCCGGGCGGCAATCCCCGGGAGATCTCTGCCACCAGCGCTTCCTCCCGGGACGCGTCCGTCACGTCGGGCGGAGCGACGAAGTAGATCCCGTCGGTATCGATCTCGATCACCGTGGCGCCCCGGTCCTTGAGCGCGGCCACGACCTGTCTGATCAGTGTGCGCCCCTCGGCCGTCACGCGGTTGGCGGCTCCGAAGTCGTTCCAGCGCCCCATCGAGAAGCCGAGGTAGCCGTAGAAGGAGTTGATGAGGATCTTGAACGTCTGCTGGAGGGCGCCCGCGTACGCCCGCTCCTCCTCCGTGGGCGCCTCCCGCGCGAGGGCCTTCGCGGCGAGCCTGAACTCCCTGAGGTCGCGCAGCAGCAGCGGGAGGATGCCCAGGGCGTCCTTCTCCGGGAAGATGCCGAACGTCAGCATGAGCGACGGATAGAGGGAGGCCACGTCCACGTGGAGCACCCGCTGGGTCACCCCCTGGTAGAAGACCGCCGTGTATCCGCCGGCGACCGCCGAGCCGGCGGAGGGCGCGGGGACCGCGCGCCGCCGGTGAAGGTGCTCCCGCAGGAGCAGGGCGTCGATCTTGGTGGCGTTACCTTTGAGGATCACGTCCTGGTAGTCGAAGGGGAACATCTGGGCCTGGACAAAATACGACTGAGAAAGAACCCGTCCGACCCCGAGCGTCTCCCGCACGTCGTCGAGCGCGTAGGCCATGAGGCGCTCGGGGTCCTCGTTGAAGATGCGCGGAATCTCCTGGGGCGGGAGGTAGGTCCTGTCGGGTGCGGCCAGGCCAAAATGCCGGGCCACTTCTTTCAGCCCGTAGGACTCGAGGTCCCGGGCGCCGACGTCGTAGTGCTGGACCAGGATCCAGGTGTCCACGATGTGGCGGCCCGTGATCTGGTAGCGGCGGTAGGAGATGGCGCGCTCGGCCACCTGCATCCGGGACGGATGCCCCCTGAGCGGCGAGCCGTCCCGCCCCCACCTGAGTTCGATGCCGAATCGCTTCGCGCGCGCCTCCAGGTACTCGAGGTCGAAGCGGAAGATGTTGTGCCCCTCGATGACGTCCGGATCGCGCTCGCGGATCAGCCGGGAGCACTCCTCCAGCATCTCGCCTTCGGCCGTCTCGCGCCCGGAGATCACGCGTTCCCACCCCGTGGAATCGGCCATCGCGATGGCGATGATGCGGTCGGATAGACGCGCGGCATGGGGGAACTCGAAGCCCTCGGCGGTGAATACCTCGATGTCCAAGGCCAGGCGGCGGAGATCGGCAAACACCAGGCCGAGGAAGGAGGTCTTTCCCGTGAGCAGGAGGAACTGGAGGACCGCGTCGTTGAGAAACCGGTAGGGCGCATCGGGGGCCGTGGGGGTCTTCCCTGAGGCTTTCTGGCAGTGGTCCCGAGCCTTGGCGGCGAGCGCCCAGGAGGGGAAGCGGGCCAGCCAGCGGTAGGTTCCCGGGCCGTCCAAGGGCGTGACCTGGGCCTCGCCCTTCCAGGTCTTGAGGAGGTCGGCGTCGGCGAGGAGGAGGAACGGGGAGAAGGGCTCGAGGTCCGAAACCACGCGGCCGTCCTGTCGTCGGAACACGCGGATCTTATCCGAGCCTTCGAGCTCGAAGGCCAGGAGGCCGAGGGTCTGGTCGTGGCCGAAGAGGAGGGTGTTTTCGTGGAAGGGGAGAGGAGGGAGCGCCACTAATTTAACATGCCGAGGAGGCGATGCAGTTCCTTGCGGGCGAGGACATACCCCGGCTCGAGCTCCAGCGCCGTTTTGATCTCCCGGATCGCCTCGTGGATCTTACCCTGTTTGACGTAGATCCGACTCAGGTTGAAGTAGGGGTAGTGGCGGGGCTCATAGCGCTTGGCGGTCATGGCCTTTTTCAGCCAGGGAATCGCCTCGTCGTGGCGCCCCAGCTCGATGAGGTAAGCGCCGATGTCGTTGTAGGGGTTGCCGAAGTCGGGATCTACCTCGATGGCGCGCTTGCATTCGAGGATGGCCCGTTCGTAGTCGCCCTTGAAGCTGTAGGCCCAGCCGCGGAACGTGTAGGCCTCGGCGGTCGGCATGATCTCGATGGACCGGGTGTAATGGTCAATGGCCGCGTCGAGGTCGCCCTTCGTCTGGGCCTCGTAGCCCTTCTGGAAGAACTGCTGGGCCGCTTCCGGGCCCCTCTCTGCGCCCACGCCTGCTCACCCGCCTGATGTGGCCCCGAGCGTTCTCCGGTATTCGCCCCCCGACACCAAGCCGACGAGCCGCTGGCCGCCGTTGACGATGACGGTGGGGATGGCCCTCACGCCGTGCTGGGTCACGGCGTCCTCGTAGTCGCGCAGCACCCACTCCCGCGCCTTACCGCTTTCGTAGTCGGCGAGGAACCGGGTCATGTCGACGCCCGATTCCCTGACGACCTCCACGACTTCCTCCTGGATGGCGATATTCTTTCCGCGGGTAAAGAGAGCCTCGTAGAGCCGGAGGTGAACCCGCCGGAATGCCTCTTCTCCCTGAAGCGCGACGCACTTGGCGGCTTCCAGCGCCGGCAGGCTCCAGGTCGGATAGTCCTCCCGGGACCACATGGTGAAGACGACCCTATCGGACGCCGCCATCGCCGCGCAGCGCTTCCACGCCTCTTCCCGGTAGGTGCCCTTGAAGCTCGCGGACGGATCCGGGACGGGGCGCAGCGGAAACGCCTTCCACACGATGGTCAGCCGAGGCCCCATCTCTTCCTGGATCCGCTGGAGGCGCACGGCCGCCGGGTAACACCAGGGTCAGAGGTAGTCGGAGAACTCCGTGATCTGAACGAGATCCTCCATGAGCGCGCCTCCTGTAGGGATTCTACCCCGCGGAGGAGAAGGGGTCAACGGATGGCCGCTTGCCACGCTTGCCAGGACCGCGGGTTCGGGTATCCTTAATCCCGTGCGCGTCACGCTGATTGCCGCTCTGCTCCCGGCGACCCTTCTCGCGGGCTGCGCCGGCGGCGTGAGCTTCTCCAACCTCACGCCGGGCAGGCCGCTGACGATTACCGGCGAGCTCTATCGGCCCGAGGGCCCCGGTCCATTTCCCGCAATGGTGCTCCTCCACGGGTGTGGTGGGGTCGAAGCGCTCCACGGGCGCTGGGCGCGGTGGCTGATCGAGCGCGGGTACGTGGCGCTCGTGGTGGACAGCTGGACGCCCCGCGGCATCGTCGAGAACTGTTCCAAGGACACGCCGGACCCGGAGCGGACCGAGCGCTTCGACGATGCCTTCGGCGCGCTCCGCTACCTCCAGTCCCGTCCATTTGTGGACCCGCACCGCATCGGGGCCATGGGGTGGTCCAACGGCGGGGTGTTTGCCATGGCCGTCATCAACGGCCCCAGCCTCGACCGCGCTCGGAAGCGCGGGGTGATGCTTCCCCCGGTCGGGTTTCGCCTCGGAGTCGGAATCTATCCCGGCGGGTGCTTCTCGCTCGTCGAGGAGCTGGTGGTCGCTCCCCTCCTGGTGCTGATCGGCGAAGCCGACGACTGGACGCCCGCGCGCATCTGCGCGGAGATGGTCAACGCCATGCGGGCGAAGGGGGCGGAGGCCAGGATCACGATCTACCCCGGGGCCTACCACTATTTCGACAACGTGGACTATCCGCTCCAGGTGCTGCCGGACGTGGAGAACCGTTACAAGCCGGGAGGCTGCTGCGGGGCGACGGTAAGCCACCAGCCCGGAGCGGCCGCTGCCGCCTTCGCGGAGGTGGAGGCGTTTCTGGCCGGTCATCTCGGTTTCTTTTCGGCCCCGCGGTCGCCGCGACGTTGAGGTCGGGGTTGCGCGCATCGCCCGGTCATGCTAGGGTGAGCCGTTCCGCACCCCCGCGCAGAGGAATCGCCCGCGAGATGATGTCGAAGCAAGATCTGAGGGAGGCCACGTGGCGGCTCCTTGAGGTCTACCAGGCTGCCCGCTTTCCAGGCGCCAAAGGGCGCATCCCGAACTTCGTGGGGGCCGAGCGCGCCGCGCTGGCCCTGGCCGCCCTCTCCGTGTGGAAGCGCGCCCGCGTCATCAAGGTCAACCCCGATGCTCCGCAGATTCCCGTGCGCCGGATGGCGCTGCGGGAGGGGAAGATTGTGTACATGGCGGTTCCCAGGCTCCGTGTCGAGGAATGCTTCATCGAGCTCGATCCGTCACGCCTCGGGAAGAACCTCGCCAGGGCGTCGACGATCGGGGGGGCCGATCGCTTCGGGACGCCCGTGCGGGTGGACGAGGTCAAGCCGCTCGATCTGATCGTCTGCGGCTCCGTGGCGGTCAACGGTCAGGGAGCCCGCGTGGGCAAAGGCGGCGGGTATTCCGACCTGGAGTTCGGCCTCCTCCGGGAGGTCGGGGCCGTGAGCGGGCGCACGCCGATCCTGACCACGGTCCATCCACTCCAGATTGTCCCCCAGCCGATCGAGATGCTGCCGCACGACATTTCCGTGGACTGGATCGTGACTCCGGACGGCCCGCTCCGGTGCGGAGCCAGCCACCCCAAGCCCCGCGGCATCTACTGGGAGTGTCTGTCCGAGGAACAAATCGCCGTCATCCCGGTGCTTGGGCCCCTTCGCTCTGACGGGACCAGGTGAGAACCGCCGGTGGACGCGTCCATCGAACTGGTTAAACATCTGCGTTCCACGGTGGCGAACATCCACACGCAGGTGCCCGCCGAGCACCCCTCGGCCCGGATCCTGGGAGACGAGCGGATGGGGTCGGGCACCGTGATCGACCCCTCGGGGCTGATCCTGACCGTCAACTACGTCGTGATGGGCGGGACGACCATCCAGGTCGCCTTCACCCAGGGGCGACGGGTCAGGGCCGAGATCGTGGCCCAGGACTTCGACGTGGGCTTGGCGCTCCTCAAGGTGAAGCGCCAGGGGCTCCCGGCCGCCCCGCTGGGGTCTTCCGAAGAGGTGGATCGGGGCGCCCCGGTCTTCGTGCTGGCCACGACGGGGCCTCACGAGCGACGGGTCTCCGGCGGCATCGTCACCTACCTGGGAGAGTTCGAGGCGGACTGGGAGTACCTGCTGGACAGAGGGATCGTCTCGAACGCCCTCAACCCGGGTTTTGGCGGCGGGCCGCTCTTCACCCTGAGCGGCCAAATGATCGGCGTGGTTTCCCTGAACCTGAACGAGGTCGCGCGGAACTCCCTGGCCATCCCCATCGAGCACTATCAGGAGCACGCGGAGGAGTTCCTCCGCTACGGGAAGCTGGTCAGCCGTCCCAAGCGGGCCTGGCTCGGCCTGTTCGCCTATGCGTTGGAGGACGGCGTCGTGGTGGCGGGGCTGGTGCCCCACGGCCCCGCCGAACGGGCGGGGCTCAGTGAGGGCGACCTCATCGTCTCGCTCGACGCCGAGGAAATTCCCACGCGAAAGGCCCTCTACCTCTCTCTCTGGCGGCACGGTCCCGGGGAGAAGATCGACCTGGAGGTCATGCGTGAAAACAAGCTGAAACGCATGGAGATCACGGGCGGGGACCGGGCCGACTTCTACAAGCAACGGTGAGGGGAGGCAGCATGGATCTGGGGCTGACGGGAAAGGTCGCGATCGTGGCGGCCGCGAGCAAGGGGATGGGGAAGGCCTGCGCCTGGGGGCTGGCTGCGGAGGGCGCGCGGGTGACGATGTGCGCCCGGACCGAGGCCGACCTGGCTGCCGCGGCCATCGAGATCCGGGAGAAGACCAAGGCCGAGGTGCTGGCGGTGCCCGCCGACGTGACGCGGCCCGCCGACATCAAGCGGGTGGTCGCGAAGACCGTGGAGGCCTTCGGCGGGGTGGACATCCTGGTTGCCAACGCCGGGGGCCCCCCTCCTGGCGGCTTCGATCAGATGTCGGACGAGCAGTGGCAAGCCGCGTTCGAGCTGAACTTGTTGTCCACGATCCGGTTCATTCGCGAGGTGCTGCCCTATATGAGGAAGAAGCGCTGGGGGCGGATCCTCAACATCCAGTCGAGCTCGGTCAAACAGCCGATCGACGGGCTGATCCTGTCGAACGGGATCCGCCCCGGGGTCGTGGGGCTGTCGAAAACCCTCGCCGTCGAAGTGGGGAGAGACAACATCCTGATCAACACCGTCTGCCCCGGACGGATCCTCACCGACCGTCTCCGGTCCCACATGGGGGGACGGGCCAAGGCCATGGGGAAGACGTTCGAGGAGTTCCTGCCCAACGTGACCGCCGACATCCCCCTCGGCCGCATCGGGAGCCCCGAGGAATTCGCCAACATGGTCGTCTTCCTCGCGTCCGAACGCGCCTCGTATGTCACCGGGGCCACGATCCAGGTGGATGGCGGCCTCGTCCGCGGCATTGTCTAGCCCGGCTCACGAGAATAATCCGGGCTGGGGCGAGATGTTCGCGTACGCCGGCAAGCTCCTGTTCGTGGATCTCTCGACGGGGCGGCATTGGACCGAGCCCCTCTCAGAGATGTTGGCGCGCAAGCATCTGGGCTCGCGGGGTTTCGGAGCCCACCTCCTGATGCGTGACGTCCCGCGGGGGGCCGACCCCCTCGGCCCCGACAACCGCCTCATCTTCATGACCGGTCCTCTCGTGGGAGGGCCGACGCCGGGGTCGGGCCGGTCCGCCGTGATCACCAAGTCGCCGGCCACCGGCTACTACGGCGAGGCGCTCTCCGGCGGTCGCTTCTGGCATGCCCTCAAGTACGCGGGCTATGACGGCCTGGTCCTCGAGGGGGCAGCGGAACGTCCCGTCTCCCTCGTGATCACCGATGAGACCGTGGAGATCCAGGACGCCGGCCACCTCTGGGGCAAGACCGTCCTCGAGACCGAGGAGGCGCTGAAATCGGCGCTCGGCGCTGACTATCGGGTGGCATCCATCGGTCCGGCGGGCGAGAGGGGGGTCCTCTTCGCCGCGGTGATGAACGACACCGACCGCGCGGCAGCACGGACGGGCGTGGGGACCGTGATGGGGGCCAAGCGGGTCAAGGCCATCGCGGTCCGCGGGACCCAGCCTGTCAAGGTCTTCGACCCCGCCGGGATGATGGCCCAGATCTCCGAGATGTCGCGGATTGCCCGGAACGACCCCTGGGGGAAGAGTCTGCACCGCGTGGGGACCTCGGGCGGCGTCGTGGGGCTCAACAAGATGGGCATCCTGCCCGCGCTGAACTGGCGCGATGGGACGTTCGACCTGGCGCCCGCCATTGTGGGCGACGCCTTCCTGGAAAAGGGCCTGATCGACCGGAAGCGCGCCTGCATGGCGTGCACCCTGGCCTGCACCAATGTCATCAACCTTCCCACGAGCGCGTACGGCCGGGTCAACCCCGCCTACGGCGGCCCGGAGTACGAATCCGTTGCCGGGTTCGGCTCGCAGCTGGGGATCGGCGACCCGGTGGCGATCGCGCACGCCAACCAGCTCTGCAACGCCTGGGGGATGGACACGATCTCCACGGGAAGCGTGATCGCCTTCGCCATGGAGGCGCTGGAGACCGGGCTCCTGAAGGAGTCCGACATCGGCTTTCCCCTCCGGTGGGGAGACGCGCCCGCCGTGCTCCGGCTCATTCCGATGATCGCCCGGCGCGAGGGGATCGGGGACCTGCTGGCGCGCGGGACCAGGCGGATGGCGGAGCGCCTCGGTCCCGCGGCGGCCGAGCTGGCGGTCCACGTCAAGGGGCTCGAGGTGGCCATGCACGAGCCGCGGGGCAAGGTGGGGCTCATGCTCTCTTACGCCGCCTCGCCGCGGGGGGCGACCCACATGGAGGCCCTCCACGATCCCGCGTACATGCGCCAGAACGCCGGCCCGGAGCTGGGGTTCGTCAAGGCGTTCGATCGCTTCGAGCTCCCCGACGAGAAGGTGGCCTACGTCAAGCGGAGCGAGGACTTCCGCTCGGCGGTCAACTCCCTCTGTCTCTGCGTGTTCCTGGTGAAGGAGGTGGGCGGAGAGCGGAATGTCCACCACATCGTGGCGATCACCGGCGCGGCGACGGGGTGGGGCGACTTCGCCCTCGAAGAGTTCCTGAAAATCGGTGAGCGGAACTGGAACCTCGCCCGCTCGTTTTCGGTCCGAGAGGGATGCCGCCGAACCGACGACGCGGTTCCGCTGCGCTTCACCAAACCGTTGCCGAGCGGGACGACCCAGGGGAAAGCCATTGACCCGCAGGCGTTCGCCCGCGCCCTGGATGCATACTACGACCGCCGCGGGTGGACCCGCGACGGGGTGCCGACGCGCGAGACGCTCGAGGGCCTGGAACTCGACGACGCGGCCCGGCAGCTCCACGGCTAGCGGCGGCGGCGCCTTCCTCGTGCCTCGCACGGCGGGCCACCTCCCCCCCGAGGCCTTGTTCGGCTGGATGCGTTCTGCCGGCGGGAAGTGATCAGGGGATTCCGCAACGCCTTCTCGGGGTTTTTCGCCCACCAGGGGTTCTTCCTGGCGGCGGGGCTCTCCTTCTACTTCCTGATCTGCCTGATTCCCCTCCTGTTCCTGATCGTCTCGCTGGCGGGGTTCATCCTCTCGAGCGAGACCGCCACCCGTCAGGTCGTCAACCAGCTGACGCCCATCGTGCCGGTCTATCAAAAAGAGGTCACCCGAACCCTCCTCAGGATCGCGGACACGCGCACCGTGTCGGGGATCCTCGGGACGGTCATCCTGATCGTGTTTTCCACCCAGCTCTTCGCGGCCACCCGGCTCGTGCTTGACCGGATCCTCGGCGTCAAGCGCGGACGCGGCTTTTTCAAGGGCATGCTCGTCGACACGCTGATGATCTTCGTGATCGGGATCCTGTGCCTGGCGGCCCTCGGCGTCACGGATCTCTTCACCTGGTTGAAGGTCTTCGTTTTTCGTCCGGCGAAGGTCCCTCCCGAGTGGGTCCAGTACATGAGCATCACCCTGGGCATCGGACTGGCCACCGCCATGTTCTATCTGCTCTACCACTACCTGCCGCATCGGAGGATCCCCCGCGGGGCGGCGCTGGCGGGGGCGCTTCTCGCCAGCGTCCTCTGGGAAGCCGCCAAGCAGCTCTTCCGCCTTTACATCGTCACGGCGGGCGTCTACGATCAGATCTACGGTCCGCTGGGCGTGCTGGTGGCCTTCGTGATGTTCGTCTACTATTCGGCGATTGTCTTCGTCCTCGGCGCCGAGTACGTCGGCGCCCTCGAGCACGGGCGCTTCGCGCGCCGCTGAGGGGAAACCACGACCCGCGGGTTTTGCCGTGACCCGGACGCCGTTCGGCTGGTTCAACACCCTCGAGCCACCCGCTGTCCCGGGTAGCCCGGATCGTGGAGGTATGGTATTGTTCAGCGGGTCATGAACGCCGTGTCGTCGAGCCGGCCGCTGCCCTTCGAGGGATACCGGGTCCTCGAGCTCGCCCACCTGATCGCCGGGCCGGTCTGCGGCATGTACCTGGCTGACATGGGCGCGGACGTCATCAAGGTGGAGGAACCCGGGGCCGGAGACGCCTCCCGCTCCGTGTATCATGTCACCCTCAACGGCGAAGGGCCCCTCTACGTGACGGTGAACCGCAACAAGCGCGGAATCGCGCTGAACCTCTCCTCCCCGGATGGACGGCAGATCTTCTATCGGCTCGCGGAGGGGGCGGACGTCGTCATCGAGGCGTTTCGCGGGGGCGTGGCCGAGCGGCTCGAGATCGATTACGGGCGACTTTCGCGTCTCAATCCGCGGCTGATCTACTGCTCGCTCTCCGCCTTCGGCCCGACGGGGCCGTGGCGGGAGAAACCGGGGCTCGATGCGCTGGTGCAGGCGATGAGCGGCCTCATGGCCGTCACGGGCGAGCCGGACGGCGGGCCGGTGCTCTGCGGGGCCCCGGTGGTTGACACGATCGGTTCACTGCTGGCCGTGCAGGGGATTCTGACCGCGCTGCTGCATCGGGAGAAGACGGGCGAGGGGCAGAAGGTCGATGTCTCGCTTCTCGACGGCGCGCTCCTCGCCAGCGCCGCCCGCCTGTGCGTCTTCCACGTGACCGGAGAAGACCTGCCGCGCTGGGGGAACGCCCATCCGGAGCTGGTGCCGTACCAGGCATTCCGCGCTCGAGATGGCTGGATTTTTGTGGCCGTGAGGACCGACAAGCTCTGGCGATCCTTCTGCCGGGCGATCGACCGGTCCGGGCTGGTCCAGGACCGGCGATTCGCCACCAAGAATGCGCGTCTCGCTCACCGGAAAGAACTTGTGACGCTCCTGGAGGCGGTTTTTTCCGCGCGGACCGTCGGGGAATGGATGGAGATTCTCGAAGCGGCCGACGTGCTGTGCGCGCCGGTACACAGCTATTCCGACATGGTCAAGGATGCGCAAGTGATCGCCAGCGGCATGCTCGTCGAGCAGGATCACCCGAAGGCCGGGCGCTTCCAGACGATCGGGATTCCCGTCAAGCTTGAAAAAAGCCCAGGCGGGATCCGCACCCCGTCGCCGACCTTGGGCCAGCACACCGAGGAAGTCCTCCGGGGGGCCGGGTACGGGGACGATGAGATCCGGAGCCTCCGCGAACGCGGCGTGATCTGAGGAACAGAGGGGAGAAAGGGAGAGAGGGCCGATGATGCTCAAGGACAAGGTGGCGGTGGTGACGGGGGCGGGACGCGGGATCGGCCGGGAGATTGCCCTCCTCATGGCCAGCGAGGGCGCCAAGGTTGTCGTCAACGACTACGGCGGCAAGGAGGACGGGACTGGAGGCTCCGCATCCCCCGCGGACGAGGTGGTGAGCGAGATCAAAGGCCAGGGAGGTCAGGCGGCGGCCAACTACGACTCCGTCGCCTCCATGGCGGGAGGCAAGAGCATCATCCAGACGGGCCTCGACCATTTCGGCCGGGTGGACATCGTGGTGAACAACGCCGGCATCCTCCGCGACCGGATGATCTTCAACATGACCGAGGAGGAGTGGGACGCCGTGCTGGACACCCATCTGAAGGGGACCTTCGCCGTGACCCGCGCCGCAGTCCCGCTCATGCGCGAGCAGAAGTGGGGGCGCTTCATCAACATGACTTCGACCTCGGGCCTGGTAGGGAACGTCGGGCAGGCCAATTATGCCGCGGCCAAGCTGGGCATCGTCGGCCTGACGAAGGTGGTGGCGTTGGACATGGCGCGGTACAACGTCACGGCCAATTGCATCTCTCCCTTTGCCTGGACCCGGATGATCGGCACCATCCCCACGGAGACCGAAGCCCAGAAGGCCCGCGTGGAGAAGCTCAAGAAGCTCTCGCCCGCTCACATCGCCCCCATGGCGGTCTTCCTGGCCACGGAGGAGGCGAAGGAGATCTCGGGGCAGGTCTTTGGCGTCCGGGGCAAGGAGATCATGCTCTTCAATCACATGCGCCCGATTCGGACGATTCATCACGCGGACGGGTGGACGCCCGAGCGGCTGGCGGAGATAGTCCCAGGCACGCTCCAGCACCACCTGACCCCATTGGAGACGTCGGGCCAGTACTTCAGCTACGATCCGCTCGTTTAGTCGGAGGGGGCCTCCACCCACGCTTCCGCGTGGGGCCCGGTCCCCTCCGATTCCACACCTGGCCCGGCTCGAGGCGTGCCGCGCCGTCGTCGCGCGCTGAGCCCGGGCTGAGCACGGTTGCCGCCGCTACACGCGAGCCCGGCGGCGAGGAGGATCACCCGATGCAATCCGGACAGATTTTCATCGGCGGCCGGTGGCAGGCGCCGGTCTCCGGCGAGAGCTACGCCACCATCAATCCGGCGACCGAGGCAGAGAGCGCCCTTATCGCCAAGGGCGACGAGCGGGACATCGACCTGGCCGTGCGGGCGGCCCGCAGGGCCTTCGACGCGGGCCCCTGGCCGAAGCTGCCCGCGGCCGAGCGCGCGCGGATGGTGTGGAAGCTGGCCGACTTGCTCACTGCGAACCTCGACGAGATGGCTCGCCTGGAGACCCTCAACACCGGCAAGACGCTCTTCGACTCGGGGAAGGTCGAAATCCCCTTCGCGGCCGAGGTGTTCCGTTACTACGCCGGCTGGGCCACGAAGATCCACGGCGAAACGCTGGCGCTGCGGGATAACGCCTTCACCTTCACGCTGCGCCATCCCATCGGGGTCGTGGGCGCGATCGTGCCCTGGAACTTCCCCTTCCTCCTTGCCTCCTGGAAGATCGCGCCCGCCCTCGCGGCGGGCAATACGGTCGTCCTGAAGCCGGCATCCCTGACGCCGCTGACGGCCCTGCGCTTCGCCGACCTGTGCCAGGAGGCCGGGGTGCCTGAGGGGGTCTTCAACGTGGTGACCGGCCCCGGGGCGAAGGTAGGGATGGCGCTGGTGCGCCACCCGGGGGTGGACAAGATCGCCTTCACCGGGAGCACCGAGGTGGGCAAGCAGATCATGCGGGAGGCGGCAGGATCGCTGAAGCGGATCTCCCTGGAGCTTGGGGGCAAGTCGCCGAACATCGTCTTCGCCGATGCGGACATGGATGCCGCAGTGCGCGGGGCTCTGACCGGGATCTTCTACAACAAGGGCGAGGTGTGCGCGGCGGGATCTCGCCTGTTTCTTGAGGAGAAGGTTCACGACGAGTTCTTGTCCCGGCTCACCGAGCGTGCCCAGGGGCTGAAAGTGGGGGACCCCCTGGACAAGGCCACGCGCATGGGGCCCGTGGTTTCCGCCCAGCAGATGGAGACGGTTCTCTCCTACATCCGGTCGGGCCAGGAGGAGGGGGCC
This sequence comes from Candidatus Rokuibacteriota bacterium, assembly GCA_016209425.1. Lineage (GTDB taxonomy): Bacteria > Methylomirabilota > Methylomirabilia > Rokubacteriales > CSP1-6 > JACQWA01. Next base: position 14,378 of record JACQWA010000287.1, on the reverse strand, counting down.
CGGCTGGTGGCCGGCGGCGACCGCGCCAAGGTCGGCGATGGGAAGGGCTACTTCATCGAGCCGACGATCTTCGCCGGGGTCAAGAACTCCATGAAGATCGCCCGCGAGGAGATCTTCGGCCCCGTGCTGGCCGTCATCCCCTTCAGCGATTTCGAGGCCGGGGTGGCTCAGGGCAACGAAACTTTCTACGGCCTGGCCGCAGCGGTGTGGACCCGGGACGTCGCCAAGGCGCTTCGGGCGGCGCGCGCCATCCGTGCGGGGACGGTGTGGGTCAACGCCTACAACCTCTACGATGCGGCGCTGCCGTTCGGCGGCTTCAAGGAATCGGGATTCGGCCGCGAGCTGGGGCAGCAGGGCCTCGACCTCTACACCGAGGTGAAGAGCGTCTGGGTTGACCTCGCCTGAGGCGCGTCCGGGGGAGATCCGCCATGGCTGAACTCGAAGCGCTCAGGTGGGAACGGGACGGGTCGATCTTCGACCTGGTGCTGAACCGGCCGGCCCAGCTCAACGCGATCAACCGGCAGATGCTCCTGGACCTCGCCGCCGTCTGCGACACCGTCGAGCGGGATGCGTCCCTCAAGGTGGTCACGCTGACGGGGGAGGGGCGGGCCTTCTGCGCCGGGGCTGACCTGCGCACGGTGCGGGAGGTGGCCACCGATCCCCAGAAGTGGGAGGAGTTCATCCGCCTCTGGCACCGCGTCTTCAATCGGATCGAGGCCCTGCCCATCCCGGTCATCGCCGGGGTTCACGGCATGGCGCTGGCGGGGGGGCTCGAGCTGACCATGGTCGCCGACCTCGTCATCGCCGACGAGGACGCCAAGCTGGGCGATCAGCACGCCAACTTCGGTCTGGTGGCCGGGGGCGGCGGGACCCAGCGCCTGCCTCGCCTGATCGGGCTCCGGCGCGCCAAGGAGCTGATGCTCAGGGGGCAGTGGCTTTCGGCTCGAGAGGCCCTTGAATGGGGTCTGATCAATCGAGTGGTTTCGACTGGCCGGTTGAGGGAAAGCGTGAGAGAGATGGCCGGCCAACTGGCCACCTTGAGCGGATCAGCCAACCGGACGGTCAAAATGCTGGCGAACCGGGGGATGGACCTCGCGCTGGGCGACGGCCTCGAGTTGGAGATCCGAGCCGTGGAAGAGCACATGCGTTCGGCCGATTGCCGCGAAGGGCTCTCAGCCTTTCTGGAGAAGCGGAAGCCGAAGTTCAGCTAGCGGCCTGTCGGAGAAGAGCGTGCGCGACATGATGGACGTTCGAGCGTCCACCCACGCCTTCGGCGCGGGTTCCCGGCCGGCGCAATCGATTCCTGGGGGGAGGTTTCGGAAGGGGGGCGGAGCCCCCCTCCGAGTCTCCTAGCGGTAGGACATATACTCGCGGCCGTAGACCTCGCGCGCGACAATCCCCTTCATGATCTCGGGGGTGCCGTCGCCGATCTCCAGCCCGATGACGTCCCTGAGACGCTGCTCCAGCGGCGACTCCTGGTTGTAGCCGTAGTGGCCATGGAGGAGGATGCAGGCGTGGATCGCCTCGACCGAGACCTTGGGGCCGAGCCACTTGGACATCGCCGATTCCTTGGTGTGGGGAAGGCCCTGGTCCTTCAGCCAGAGACACTTGTAGGCGATCAGGCGCGCCCCCTCGAGAACGGTCAGCTGCTCCGCCACCTGGAACGAGACCCCCTCGAACTTCGCCAGCGGCCGTCCGAAGGCCTGCCGGGTCTTCGTGTACTCCACCGTCTCGTCAAGGGATTGGAGCGCGGCCCCCACGCAGGCCAGCGCGATGAAGGCCCGGTTGAAGTCGAAGGAGACCATCGCGCTGTGGAACCCTTCCCGCTCCTCGCCGAGCCTGAAGCGCGCGGGGATTCGCGTTCCGTCGAAGAAGAGGGACCCGCGGGCGGAGAGGCGCTCCCCCGGGCTCTGGTACACCTGGCGCGTGATCCCGGGTCGGTCCAGCGGCACCAGGAACGCCGAGATTCCCCGCGCCCCCGCTTCCCCCGTCCGCGCGAACACGATTGCGACATCGGCGAAGCCGCCGAGAGTGATGGAGGCTTTTTCGCCGGTGATGACGTACTCGTCCCCCTGCTTGACCGCGCGGGTCGTGAGGTTGGCGGCGTCGGAACCGACAGCCGGTTCGGTGAGGGCGAAGGCGAAGAGCGCCTCGCCGCTGGCCAGCCGCGGGAGCCACTCGGCCTGGACCTCCGGGCTCGCATTCTCGCGGAGGAGTTCCGCCGCGATGGCGGAGAGCTGGATGAACTGGCTGTAGTTGAAGTCCCCGCGGGAGAGTTCCTCTGAGGCGATCCCACCCGCGACGAAGGAGGCATCTTGCCCCCCGAAGCGCTCCGGCGCCCGCAGGCCGAGGATTCCCAACTGTCCGAGCTCCAAGATCTTCTCGCGCGGAAACTTCTCGCCGCGGTCCCACCGGTGATAGTTGGGGAGAAGCTCGGACTTGGCGTACTGACGGAGCGTCTTCTGGAGGAGGAGTTGCTCGTCGCTGAACCCGAATTCCATACCAGCCACCTACCAGAGATCAGGGGTCCGGCCTGGGTAAATGTGGCCGGCGAGAGAACCCGATGACGCGACAGGACTCCCCGGTGGTCTCATGCGGCACCTCCTCCAGGGGAGAGTATAGAGCATTTTCACGGATTAGCGGGGAAGAACATCCAGCCCCTTGGTCGTCCACGCGCGGCACGGGCGACGGGGAGTGGTGGTGGAAATCTCACTCAATCTTCCGGGTCAATGCTATTCTGTTTCCAGCGAAGCAGAGAGGGGATGCGATCCCATCTTCCAGGCGAAAAGGAGATTTCATGCTGAGACCCAGAGGGTTCACCGTCTGGTTCACGGGTCTCCCGTGTTCCGGCAAGAGCACGCTGGCCCGGCTGCTGCACCAACGGCTCCAGCGGCTGGGGCTTTCGGTCGAGCTCCTGGACGGCGATGAGGTCAGGCAGCGGTTGACACGGGGGCTGGGTTTTTCGAAGGAGGATCGGGATGAGAACATCTCCCGGATCGCCTACGTCGCACGGCTTCTGACCCATGCGGGCGCCGTGGCGATCATCGCGGCAATCTCGCCCTACCGCCAGGCCCGGGATCACGCCCGGGCCGAGATCGGCGACTTCGTTGAGGTCTACCTGGACTGTCCGCTTGAAGAGTGTATCCGCCGCGATGTGAAGGGGCAGTATGCCAGGGCGCTCCGGGGTGAAATTCCGCACTTCACGGGTGTCTCGGATCCCTACGAGCCTCCCCTGCAACCGGATCTGCTCGTCAAGAGCGACGTGGAGAGTCCGGAGGAAAGCCTCCAGAGGATTGTCGGGAGGCTGGTGGAGCTCGGGTATCTTTCGTTCGAAGATCTATCGCGGTCGGCCTCCGAGGACCAGACTACGGGAGGTTTGGCGTGAAAATCGCGCAGCTCATCGCGGTACCCTTGTCGGTGCTCGTGTGGGGGGTGGCTCTTGGCGCGGCGGAACCCCCACTTAACTTTTCGGGCACGTGGGCGCTCGATAAGACTCGGAGCGTTGTCCAGGCGGGAGATGGGAGTGAAGATCGGATGCTGGCGAGGAGCGATCTGGTGCTCGTCATTGACCACCAGGGGACAACGCTGAAGGTCGAACGACGAGTGAAGATCATGACCAACGAGCGGTCCAACACGTCGGTCTATTACACGGACGGTCGGGAAGTCTCAAATCTGACCGTGCGCGGAAGGCCGATCCTCTCCCGAGCCAACTGGGAGGGAGACGCGCTGGTCATCGAAAACAGGTCCACCGTCGAGAGCGAAGGGAAGAAGCTCCTGAGAGCGTGGAGGGAAGTCTTCTCCCTCTCAGAACAAGGGAAAATTCTCACAGTGGACGTCACGCGCAAGAAGGAAGAAGACGAGACTCCCGAACGTGCCAGCCTTGTCTTTGTCAGGAAATGACCGAAGCCAGTCTTTGCACGACTGGATAACTTCCCGGCACTCTCAATAGATCATGACAGTAGCGCCGGCGTTGAACCCGGCGCCGAACGTCACGAGGAGCACCTTGTCTCCTCGCTTGATCCTCCCGCTCCGAATGCTCTGATCCAGAGCGATCGGCAGCTCAGCCGAGATGGTATTGCCGTGGGTGCGGAGGTTGTTCACGACCTTCTCGCGCGGGAATTCCAACGCCTTGAGGGCAACCTCGAACAGGGGCTTGCTCGGCTGGTGGAGGATCACGACATCGATCTCCTCTTTCGTGAGCCCAGCCTCCTTCAGCATGCCCTCCAGCAAGGGTGGTCCCACCTCCCGCATGTGCTGAAAGAACGTCCGCTGCGATCCCATATAAAACTTCCCTCTGAACTCTTCGGGAATCTCCGGCGGATGCACCGAAGCCGGATGGGGGAGATTGATTTTCGTGTAGTGCTGCCCGTCGGTCCAGAGGGTGCCCGCCAGGAAGTGTCCCGCTCCCCCGTTGGCCTCGATCAGCGTCGCCCCTGCGCCATCGCCGAAGATGGCCTGGTGGGTGATGCTCTTAAAAGGATCCCCTTTGGAAATGATCGTGCCGGCGAGCACCAAGATCGCACGCTCGCCCGTTGCGATACAACGCAGCGCGTAGTCGACCCCAGCCAGCCACCCCACACAGGACATCTTCACGTCGACGGCAGGGCACCGAGCCCCGAGCTTGTACTGGACGACGCTCGCGGTCGGCGGCTCAACAAAATCCCCCGGAGTCGCACTCACGATGATGCGGTCCAGATCCAACGGCGAGATGTGCGCTGTCTCTAAGGCTCGCTTGCCTGCTTCTGCGATGAGGTCCGAACAGGCCTCGTGCGCGGCTGCCACCCTTCGTTCGGATATTCCCAGGAGTCGTCTCAGTTTCTTTCCCGCGCCGTCGCTCAGCTCTTCGTTTGTGACAATTCGGGGGGGCGAGTAGGAGCCCGTCGCAGCCACTCGAGCCCCGATCCGTTGATAGATCATCAGGTCCGCTCCTCTCTCGCTACTTTTGGTGCATCAGTTCATAACCACCACCCACATCTGGGGCTTTCGTGGGCGGTTCCGACCGTATCTCCGCGCGCAGGCTCTCTGAGGGCGGTCAGCGCCCACTGGCCATGAACCGGATGGTCGACAATCTCCCCGCTCGAAACTGAACTTCGTCATGCAAAAAGCTATTCTAGCGTAAAAATTGGCCGTTCTGTCAAGCGAAAATTCCACCAATACGGTTCGAAAAGACGGTTCAGGCGGTCGCGATTGTGGAGGGATGGCTTCCTTGTGAAGATCAAGTCCCCGGGAAGAAGGGGGATTGCCTGAGGGATGGCTGGGCGAGCGCGGCCGGCGGGCTCGCCACGGCGACAAACAGCCCCGCGAGGATGGCAACCAGGGATAGTCTGATTGGCGCTCTCCCTATGAACGGCATCATTCGTGCTATTCTTGGCCCACCTGCGGGCGCGAAGGAGAGCGAGAGGAGATCATGCCGACCCATCCGAGGATCCAGGCGTGCCTCGCCCTTCACGGAGAGGTTCCGGCGGAAGCGGATTGGGACTCGATCGAGGCGGCGCTGTACACCCCCTCTCCCTTTTCCTTGAACCCAGCCGAGGCAACCGCCCTTCGCTTCACCGCCATCAGGGCCAGTTTCACGTACCATCTGGCGCACAACGCCTTCTACCGCCGCTACTGCGAAACCGCGGGCTTCATGCCGGCGGATCTGCGTGGGCCCGATGACCTCCCGCGCATTCCGCTCGTCCCGGAGCACTTCTTCAAGGGATGCGCCGGCCCCGAGCAGTTCGTCGCCTGGCTCGCCAGCATCACCTCGGACGAGATCGGATGGCCGGCGCCTGGATTCCTCGGCGGCTCGTACGACGAGCAGATCGCCGCCCTCCGCCATGACTATGGAATCCAGGTGCGGTCGACGAGCGGCTCGAGCGGAGTCCCGTCGTTCCTCCCCCGAGATGCGGTCACGCGAAGGCGAAGCGCTCACTGGAAGATCCTCACCTACTTCGCCATGTACCCGGAGGTCCTCGACCTTCCGGACCTCCTCTCAGTCACCCTCTGGCCGCTGGAGTTCAGTTGGGCCGATCTGATCGTGGCCCGAGAGCGGGTGTATGCCCTTCTCGATAAACGGCTGGGCCTTGAAGCGGTCGTCCGAGCCATGACGACGAACGAGCCGCGGGGGATCCTCGACCGCCTTCTTGGGCGGAAGGGCAGGGGAAAGGGGATGGGGCTCCTGGAGGATGTCGCGGCACGGCTCAGCGAGCTGGCTGGCTCCGGAGCCCCCGGCATCCTCTGGACTCCTCCCTTCCTCCTGTACGCCCTGGCTCGTTTCGTTCAAGAACGAGGGCTCAGGCTCGGGTTAGACGGGCGCTGGCGGATCGAGCTGGGCGGCGGGTGGAAGCTCCTCCACGAACGGCCCTTGTCCGAGCCCGAGCTACGAATGTTCGCGGTTCAGGTGCTGGGCATCCCGTCCGGTCAGATCCACGACATGTACGGTTCGACCGAATGTCTCGGGTTGTGCGGCCTCTCGTGTGAGAGCGGCTATAAACACGTTCCTCACTCGGTGCTCCATCCCCTGGTCCTCGACGAGAGGATGGAGCCGGTGGGCGACCGCGAATGGGGTCGCTTCGCCTTCCTGAACCCCCTGACCCAGGCCTATCCCGGCTTCATCGTCACCGGAGACCGTGTGCGGCTGTTGAGCCGTTGTCCCGCCTGCGATCGGACCGGCCCGGTCCTCGAGCCGGAGATCACCAGGATCCAGGGGGCCGAGGATCGAGGCTGCGCGAACATCGTCCGGCAGATCCTCGCCGAGCGGTTCAGCGCTTGAACGGGCGCTCCTGATGGCACGCGGGAGCCCATCCCGCTCGCAGATGCGTAGCCTTTCCGGGCGCCGACCGCTCGTGCTGGTTGTGAGGGTTGGCCTGGGGCTCTTCTTGCTGACGCCCAAGGCGTACTGGGGAAGGCTCCGGGCAGGGCGGAGTCCCTTCACCCCTACGCTCTATGAACGACGACGCACCCTCCCCAGAACCTCCCTCGAAGGCCGCGTGCTCTCCTGGAAGCCGTATCTCCGTCCCACCGCCTATTGCGACTCGCATGCACCAGAGGTGATCGCGTTGGCCGACGAGCTTCGCCGCCGATCGGGGAGCGACTGGGGTTACGCCGAGACCATCTATGATTTCGTCAGAAACGAAATCGTGTTTGCCGACGAACCGCCATCATCCCGGGGGGTTGTAGGGACCCTGGAGAAACGCTGCGGGGTCTGCGTGGAGAAGCTCGATGTGCTGGTCGCCCTCGCCCGGGCCGGCGGCATCCCAGCCCGCTACGCTCTGGTCGGTAGGCTCTCACTTGCCTCGGGTGAGACAAGACCGAGCGACGTTCAACCCCCAGACATCCGTCGCCAGCTCATCCAGGGGTTGGAAGATGATACGGACCGGCGTGTCAGGATTGTCGGCATGCAGTTAGAGCAATTCTGCAAGATCCAGCTCGACGCCGAAGCAATTCCCAAGTCCCGGATAGAGTTACATCCCCACGCCGAGCTGCAGATTGGCGGATTCTGGATTCCAGCCGATCCCACGTGGGGGGACGCCGAGGCGGCCGGGTTAGACATACCGCTTCCGCGGCTGGGCTACGACCCGTTGATGCTGCAGGGCCTTACGGGGAATGTGATGAAGCGGAGCGAGAAGAACCCGGTGGGATCCTGGGATAGGATCCTGCGCCGGCTCGGAGGCTGCCTCGGCCGTGGCACCCTGGACTATCTGAACCGACGCTTTGAAGAGGTCCGCGCGCGAGGGCGAAAGATCTTGGCGGAGGTCGGCCAACGGGAGTACATCGGTCGAATGCGGCGGTACTATGTGCCGGTGCCGGGGATGGCCGAACTGAACGCGTCCCGCCTCCTGTAGGAGTCGCCCACTGCTCGGAAGATTGCGCGGGAAACCTTGTTAAGGCCGACGGGCGAAACAGGAGACAACGCTGGACTCCAACGAGCCGTTCAGCGAGTCGGTTACCGCCCCACGGGCAGTACGATGGCAATCACCGCGTCCGCATACGCATGTGCGCCGGTTCGGTTAGGGTGGAAACAGTCTCCGGTCCCGAACGTCGCGTTAGAGTCGGGGTCACCGATGTACTGTATCCACGTCTGAGAGAAGTCAGGCGGAGCGGTCCCGCACGTAGGATGCGGTGACTCGTGACCGTGAAAGCTACTGTGGATGGAGGCGAGATGAACGCGCTCGGGACGGCCAAGGCGTATCCACGCCCTGGTGAGGGCGAAGTTGAGAGAGTGAACGACATGCTCGGTTCTCTCGTATATGGCGCCGGCGCCGCCCAACGACGCAAGTCCAGCGCATGTGCCTGACCGGTCCATCACAACCCAAAATACACCTGAGCTGTTGGTCGGATTGTAGTAGTCCGTTAGCACGATCTCTATGTTGTGGTGTCCCAGAAATTGCCGCAACCAGTGGACCAGGTTGTCGTCAATCCAGCGAGTTATCTGGTCAACCCACCTGAGGAATTCGTCCTCATTCGGATTGCATAACTTTCGGGCAAACGGTTGGAGAAGGAGCCGTGCCCACCCTAAGTCATTAGCGCCGACCGTGAGCGACACGAGGGTAGGCCGGTCCGACAAGTTCTTCAGGACTTGGGTCACCTGTTCGCCCAGACTCTCACTCGTCGTTCCCGAGCAAGCGAAGAACCCGAAGTTCTGAACTTCGTATTGCGTTTCCAGCCCTTGCAAGACAAGCCAGGGGTAGGATTCCGCCGATCGCCTACACGGAGTGCCATCGTCGAAGAGGCCGAGCCCCGAAGCAACGGAATCGCCCAATGCGAAGTAGTCAATCTGTTTCGCCAGGTCACTCGCGCTGGCCGAAGTGAAGATGGGGAGACGCACCAAATTGTTTGGACCCGAGTCTTCGTGCGCTGGAGGATCGGTATCAGTGTAATTCCCTGCGTGCAGCGTGGCCGGGGCGTGGAGAACCGCCCACACCGCCAGGGGCAGCGCCAGGCTGGGTAGGAGCTTACGAAGGGTCGGAGCTTCCGCCGTCCTGACTCTGCTTGACGGGCTCATGCCCCCAATGCGGGGTCCGGAATCTCCCACGACAAAATAATCTCGGACTCGGAGTACCACGAGCTATTTACTGCTGTGGTCCGTCCTCGCTGTCGCGTGCAGAGTGGTAGTGGCCGAACCGATACCCGAATCGGTCATAGCGCGGGCTTCCACCCAGGGATCGAATCAGTGTCGCGACGGCGTTGATCGCCAACATCTGCGGGATTCCGTGGTGCTCGAAGCGCCTCATGGAAACGAGGATATGCACCCCCTTCAGGAGCCGGAACCGGCCGAGCTTGCCGAGACGCCTCACGTAGTCGCCGTCCTCACCGATGACCGGAGCCTCGTCGAAGCCGCCGACGCTTTCGTGATGCTCTCTCCTTGCCAGAATCACCCCCCCGTACACGTAGGGATCGAACCTTTCCATCAGCCGGAGGAAGAGGTTCGAGCAGGCAAGAAGCGCATGATAGCGAATGGCTCCCTCGATGGGCCTGGCGGAGCAGCTCGCCACGGCAACCCCTTGCCGGGTGAACTCTTCCAGGGCTTTTGTCAGGAATTCCTCGTCGGGTAGGGCAGTGTCTGCATCCAGGAACAGGAAGTTATCCCCCCGAGCGACCTCCGCCCCCCGATTTCGCTGATAACCCGGGCCCTTCGCTGGTCCCAACACGAGCCGGCAGCCGAACTCTCGCGCGATCTTCAGCGTCCGGTCTCCAGACCCCCCATCGGATACGATGACCTCGTAGTCGACAAACCGTTGGCGGTGGATCGAGGCAAGCAGACGGGGGAGATAGCGCTCCTCGTTCAGCGCCGGAATGATGATGCTCAACATTTTACAAAACGACTATTCTGGCGGTTAGGACGATGGTTGAACGCTGGTTGGCGATCACGTTGGAACCCGCACGGCGGCCTCAGGATTGTTGCGCAAACGCTCATACATGGCCAGCACCTCAACCTCCGGCATACCGGCCGCGAAACGGAAGACCGAGGCCGCTAAGTAGTCACTGTCTGATTCAAAGGCTATCCACTGGCGCCCGGCAGCCTCTGCCGCAGCGCCCGTGGTGTTGGAGCCTGCGAAGAAGTCAAGAACCAGGTCTCCGGGGTCTGTGAGGAAAGCGATGAAGAAAGCTGGCAGTTCCTCGGGAAATCTGGCGGGATGACCCTCTATCTGGGCGAGCTTGCAGAAGTGGCGGTAGAGTAAGCTGCTCCCCGTGTTCGGGATCTCCAGCGGGTACGTGGGGATCGCTCCGCTCTTCGTGTCGGCGAAGCACCCGCTGATATCGTGGTCCGACGGACGCTTCAGAACAGGCTGCGCGTCCGCCTTGGGACAATCGTGCTTTGAGAGCCACCAGATGGAGGGGAACCTTTTCGTAGAGAAGGAGGCCAAGAAGATTATGACGTTTGCCCAGAAGGTGACGGTGTTGAGGGAATCCTTTGATCGGACCTGACGGTTGTTCACCCACTCGATGGGTAACGGCAGCCTGGCTCGGTTGTCCCAGAAGAATTCTTTAGCCAGCCGAAAGTCCAGCTCGTGACAGAGCCTGGAGAGCACCCGGTAGTTCATGAGCAACCGGACCGGTCGGCTTTTAGAATACGAGCCGCCGAGATCCAGGACAAGACTTCCCGTGGATCGGAGAACCCGCTGCACACCCTGGCAAAAACCCAGTAACCAGTCAACGTAGGTGGTCTGGTCTTCGTTGCCGCGGGCCTTCTCTCGTGCGGGCGCAAATGCGGGAGAGGTGAGGACGAGGTCTACCGTCTCGTCATTGAGTTGTGAAAGAAGGTGGTGGGCATCTCCGACGTATGCTCTGCCCAGCTTGGTCTCGTACATAGGTTTGGGCAAGACTGGCAAGGTTCTAGTGCTCCGCGGGCTCAAAGACCTTTAGCCGGCGCGCAATCCTCTTACCCCAGATACCCCAACTCCTCCAACCGTTTCCTGACGACCGCGTCTTCCGCCTCCGTGAGATCGGTTCCTCGGGCTGAGTACGGCGCATAGGAAGGACCCTCCCCGAACTTCGCGGCATTGTGTCTGAGGAACTCCTCGGTGAAGAGTTCCTTGAGAACCGCTCCATCCATGTACGTGGGGATGGACAGCCCCAGGTAGAAGAGGATCGTGGGGGCAAGATCGACGAGGCTCGCCCGCGTGATCTCGGCACCTTCCTTGAAGCCTTTTCCCCCAGCCGCTAAGACCCCTTCGAACCGATGTCTGCCGGAGAGACGGAGCATGTCCGGCCCGAACACCTTGTTGGAGACGAATCGTTCCGAGCCGACGATGGTATCAGCCCCCATGTCCTCGGGGACGAAGAGAAGGTCGGGGGCTTGATCGAGTTGTCCCCCCCAATAGATTTCTTCCCGTCGGAATGCCCGGCCCACGCGTTTACCAGTCCGGGGGCTGACCAGGCGGTTCAAGCGCTCGATCAGCTCCTCCTGGAGGGCTTCCTTCTCGCTGAGTTCGACGCATCCTCGGGGCTCTCGTCCCCTCAGGTTCAGGTTGACCTTGCCCCAATCTCCGTAACAGTAGGCCCTCGTCCGTGTCCAATCAACGTTCTCGGGGGAGAGGACGAATGTGTCAAAGAACGTTTGCCGCGAATCGGCGATGACGGGATCCCAGGGGATTTTTCGGATCCCCAGCCTCGTCGCCACGGCATAGAGCCCGGCTCCCAGTGGGTAGAGATGCTCGGGCGTCAGGCCCATTCGATAGGCCGCCTTCTTGACAGAGGTTGCAAAGTCGCTCTTGAGGACCAGATATCCTTCGCGGCGCAACCACTGGCTGATGTGAAAACACGAACCGCTGCTCGGTCCCGCGCCGTGGTCGGACACCACCATGATCGCGGTGTCCTGATCCAGCCTGACGGCGACTTCCCCGAGCGCGTTGTCCAATTCTTGATATACGTCCACGATCGGATTCCGGTAGAAGTCCGCTGCCAGGGTATGCCACAGGGAGTGCTGGACAATGTCGCTCTCGATGAAATGGACCATCAGGGCATCCCAGGCATATTTCTCCATGAAATGGAGCAGTGCCCGCTTACGCGCCTGGATGACGTTCTTGAGCTCAACGATCCATTGACTGACGCTGCACCCCGGGGTCCAGATCAGGGGGGCAAGGGGGTAGACGGCCACGTTCCTCAGCTCCTCGCCTACTTCCTGGGGAAACGCGAAGTCTTCCCGGTTCGGAGGGGTCAGCATCCCGGAGATCCAGAAGCCGTTAACGGGTCGGGCTGGGTAGGAGACCGGTAGGTGCATCACGCCCACTCTCTTCCCCTGGGCGCTGATAACCTCCCAGAGGGTCGGGCAGCGGATCGCGCGGGAATCGATCACCCGAGTGCGATAGCTTCCCTCAGAGCGGATATACCAGTCGAAGATCCCGTGCTTGCCCGGGTTTACCCCGGTCTGAAAGGAAGTCCAGGCGGGGGGGGTGAGGGGAGGAGTGGTACTGAGTAGCTTCCCCGACACGCCCTGCTGGAGCAGCCGACCCAGCGTCGGAAGTTTTCCGGCCGCCGCCCACGGTCGGATGAGATCCAAGGTCCCCCCATCGATGCCCATGATGACGAGCCTTCGCCGCATAGAAGGAGACCCGGCTGTGTCCCGCGCCGGAGGGCGGGGGTTCATCGATCATTCACCTCGCCGAGGCCTAGCTTCTCTCCCAACTCTCGCGTGAGCGCGTCGAGGTATCTCTTGCGTTCCGTTCTGTATCGCACCGGATCTGGAGCGATCGGGTCCATGAAGGTCAACGTGACCTTTCCGCCCCTTTTCCTGTATTCGCGAAGGGCGGCGAAGGGAAACGCATAGGGAGGTATCTGGCGGTCGACGAAGCCGCCGCCCGCGATCCTCAGCGGGACGATGGGGAGGTTGCTCTGACACGCCAAGAACGCCGCCCCCCGATACACACCACCCTTTCTCCGGTCGGGGAAGAAGACTAAGGACTTATCTTCCCGAAGAGACCGAACGGCCTCGCGGATGGCCTTGATATTACTCTTTCCCTCAAAGAGAAGGAGGACCCTTCCGCTCAACCATATCCTCTTCACGAGGGGGGAAACATCCGGCCGCGTTCGCGCCAGCCCGCTGCATCGCTTGTCTCGGGGGAACCCTCTTCCCAGCACCCGATAGAGAAAAATACCGTCCAGGTGTCCATTGTGATTGGGGCACAAGATGTATCCCGACCGCGGGAGCTTCTCCTTGTCTTTCACCTCGAGTTGGATATTCGAGGCCAGGGTTTGCATGAACAGGAGATAAATCTCACCCAGCAATCTGAAAAATCCATCGGCTGCTCGATCCTTGATTGCCGTAAACATCCCGGTCCGATACCCTCGCCCTCCGTTGACTCTTGCGGGCTGCGATCCGTGATAGCCTACAATGTGCTCTGGAAAAGCGCAACGGTCTGAACAAATCGCCCTTTACGGTGGGCTGCTGTGTGTGACGTGTCGCGGCTGGTAGCCCGGACCTGCGGGTCGGGCTATGCTAAGCGAGGGGAGAGAACCATGACCCGGAGATCACCCGTATCCAGGGGGCCGAGGATCGAGGCTGCGCGAACATCGTCCGGCAGATCCTCGCCGAGCGGCTAGCGGGCTCCTGATGAGCGACCAGAGGACGTCACGCCTGCCGAGCCCCGCCGGAATGGCGGAGATTCTCTTCACGCTGGCTCCGGCCTTCGGCCTCGGCGTCCTTCTCACGCCCGGGGCGTACTGGTCCCGACTCCGACAAGGACGGAGCCTGCTTTCGCCGACGCTCTACGACTGCCGCCGCTCTCTCCGGCGGGCTTCCTTGGACGGCCGCCCCCTCTCGCGCGAGCTCTATCTCCGCCCCACCCCGCATGCGGACTGCCACGCCGCCGAGGTCGTCGCCCTGGCAGACGAGCTCTGGGGCCGGACCGGGAGCGACTGGCAATACGCCCAGGCGGCCTACGATTTCGTGAGAAACGAGATCGCCTCTGCCTTCGAACCGGTTCCCCGCCGCGGCGTCGTCGGCACCCTCCAGGCAGGCTTCGGGGTGTGCCTGGACAAGCTCAATCTGTTCGTCGCGCTCGCCCGGTCCGGTGGCATTCCGGCCCGATATTGCGCGGCCGGGAACGTAGCGCGAATGGAAGTGTTCCCTGCACGGCCGGCTTTCCGCTGGGTCTACGAAGGACTGGAAAGCGAGACGGACTGGCGCCTCAGGAGAATCGGGGCGGGATTGAGGCGACGGACCGGGCAGGGTGAGGACGCCCAGTGGGATTTCTTCGTGGGGAAATGGCACCCCTTGGCGGAACTCTGATTGGGGGCTTCTGGATCCCCGCCGACCCGTCCATGGGTGACGGCGACGCCGCCGCGGTGGGGCTGCCGCTGCCGCGCTTCGGCTACGGCCCGGGGAGCCTCCGGGGCATGACCGGGAGCCTCTTCGGCCGCAGCGACGCGCTTCCAATCGGGAGATCCTACTGGGC
>JACQWA010000280.1 GCA_016209425.1 Candidatus Rokuibacteriota bacterium | reverse complement strand
GGCGGAGGTAGGTGAGTGCCGCGTCCTCCTCCACCGGGCACATGAAGGTCTTGAACATCAGGTTGATCTGCCGCGGCGCCGTGAGCTCCCCCTTGCCGCACTCCGGGCAGAGGGTGCGGCGGCTGCCGCAGTGCTTGCAGGGTTCGCCTCCCGGGACTTCGAACTTGTTGTTGGCCTTGGCGGGGCAGTAATGAACCCATGCCACTGCGTCAAGCTGGTCGGCGCGGAAGCGGCGCTTGCAGGCCCGACAGTCCACCATCGGATCGGTGAAGTGATCCACATGGCCGCTGGCCTTCCACACCGTCGGATGCATGAGGATTGAGGCGTCGAGCCCGACCATGTCGGGGCGCAGCTGGACGTTGTCCCGCCACCAGACCCGCCTGATGTTGTTCTTCAGCTCGACCCCCAGCGGCCCGTAGTCCCAGCACGAGCCGGTCCCGCCGTAGATCTCGCTGGACTGGAAGACGAAGCCACGGCGCTTGCAGAGGGAGACGAGTGTGTCCATGTTCATCGCGACGCTCCGAGGGGACGGCCGGCCTGGGTGCGAAAGCGGGTCGTCCGGGGGACCTGGCCGATCAGCCGGGCCATCTGCGCCTCCAGCGCCCCGGCCATCTCGGCCTCGAGCGATGGCGACAGGGAAGCCCCCAGCGCCTCCTCCCAGGAGACGGTCCGGAGCCTGCGGAGCCCCGCGACGGCACCCCCCGAAAGATCCACCCCGTCGCTCCCGTACCGCGCGCACGGCTCACACACAAGCCCGCCTGCCGCGAAGTCCAGCCGCGCGGCACGCGCGGGGGGTGGGGAAGGCTTCCCGCACTCCATGCAACGATCCAGGCGGAGGCGGTGGCCGAGGAGGTCCACCGCCCGGAGTGCAAAGCAGAATGCCGCGCGCGACGGCGGGCCGGGCCCCTCGAGAGCCCTGAGGGTCCTCAGCAGGAGACCGTAGAGCGCCGGGCTCGGATCGCGATCGGCGGAGAGCCTGCCGAGGCATTCGACGACCCATGATCCGTGCATCAACCGCTCCAGGTCCTCCCTCGCCGCCTGAAAGGGATGGACGATGTCGAAGGAATCCACCCGGGCGAGGTCGCTCCGCTCGGTCTCGAAGAACAGGAGCTGCCCCTGGGTGAAAAGCTCCAGGCCGCCGCCGAAGCGCGAGCGCGGACGCCGCGCCGACTTGGCCACCCCGCGCACCTTCCCGAACTCACGTGTGTAGAAGGTGGCGAGACGATCGCTCTCCCCGAGCGCCATCCTGCCGATCACGACTGCTTGAGTCTTTCGAAGGGGCACGCCTCCCCCCTAGGAGGTGAACATGAAGCCGAGTTCCCGCAGCGCCCGCTCGTCCCGGCGCCAGTTGCGTCGCACCTCGACCCTGAGGTCCAGGTAGACAGGGATGCCGAAGAACGCCTCGAGTTCCCCGCGCGCGGCGCTCCCGATCTTCTTGAGCATGGCGCCGCCCCGGCCGATCAGGATTCCCCGCTGAGAGGCGTGCTCCACGAAGATCGACGCCCGGATGTAGAGCCGCTCCGGCTCCCGCCGCTCGGTCAGCTCCTCCACCCGGACCGCGCAGGCGTAGGGAACTTCCGCGCGGGTAAAGCGGAAAATCTTCTCCCGGATGGTCTCGGCCACGAAGAACGTTTCGGGCTGGTCGGTGAGCGCATCGGGCGGAAAGTAGGGAGGGTGCTCGGGAAGCACGGCCGCAATCAGCTCCAGAAGGCGGGAGCAGTTGGTGCCGTCCGCCGCCGAGATCGGCACGACCTCGCGGAAGGGAAAGCGGTGCTGGTAAGCCGCGATCGTCGGGAGGAGCCGGGTCTTGGGTCGGACCAGATCCGCCTTGTTGAGGCAGCAGAAGACCGGCCCCCGGAATGCCGCCAGCGCTTTCAGGAGGACCTCGTCGATCTCGGACGGGTTCTCCGTGGCGGGCGCAACGAGACAGACCAGGTCCACCTCATCGAGGGAGCGGTGGACCGTCTTGACCATGAGTCGCCCGAGCGGTCCCGTGGGCTCGTGGAGTCCCGGAGTGTCCACGAAGACAACCTGCGCGCCGGGCAAGTTCTTGATGCCCGTAATCCGCGTGCGGGTGGTCTGGGGGCGGGCGGAAACGATGGCGAGCTTCTCCCCCACCAGCCGATTCAGGAGCGTGGATTTCCCGACGTTGGGGCGCCCGAGCAGGCAGACGAACCCTGCGCGGAAGCGTGACGACCCGGAAACCTCGACATCGGGAGAAGGCGGTGCCATCAGTCCAGGAGGCCGGCCCAGAGCCGGGCCCCCCGTACGCGCGTGGTTTTTCCAAGAATGTCCCGTTCCCGCTCATGCATGAGCCGGGCCTCCCGCGGCTCCCGGTCGTCGTATCCGGCCAGGTGGAGGAGGCCGTGCACCACGAGAAGGTTCAGTTCGACACTCACCGGGACGCCCAGCCGCAGTGCCTGGCGCCGCGCCGTCTCGGCTGAGATGACGATCTCCCCCCAGAGCGGCGAGGGCCCCGGCACTTCGAGGGGAAAGGCCAGCACATCGGTCGATGCGTCCGTGCGGCGATACCGGGCGTTGAGGCGGCGAATCCGCGCATCGTTGACGAAGGTCAGCTGCACGAGGGATCCGACCCGCCCCAGGGCCCGGAGCGCCCCCTCGGCCGTCCGACGGATGCGACGGGCGGCGAGGGGAACTCCCCGCTGGAGGTTCGAGAGCTGGACAGTCATCACTTTCCCTGAGTGGCGGGCCCCGGCTCCCTGGTCTGGGTGATATGCTCCTCGTAGGCTTTGACAATCGCGGCGACCAGCTCGTGCCGGACCACGTCTTTTTCCGTGAAGTACACGAATCGGATCCCTTCGATCCCCTTCAGGACCGACTGGATCTCGATCAACCCCGACGGGCGGCTCGCCGGCAGATCCACCTGGGTGATGTCCCCCGTGATCACCATCTTGGAGTTGAACCCCAGGCGGGTGAGGAACATCTTCATCTGCTCGGACGTCGTGTTCTGGGCCTCGTCCAGGATGATGAAGGAATCGTTCAGCGTGCGGCCCCGCATGTAGGCCAGGGGGGCGATCTCGATGACGCCCTTCTCCACCAGGGAGGCGACCTTTTCAGCCTCCAGCATGTCATAGAGCGCGTCGTAGAGCGGGCGGAGGTAGGGGTGGACCTTCTCGTACATGTCGCCCGGGAGGAAGCCGAGCCGCTCCCCCGCTTCCACGGCCGGGCGGGTGAGGATGATGCGCGCCACCTCCCGCTTCGTCAGCGCGGACACCGCCATCGCGACCCCCAGGTAGGACTTCCCCGTCCCCGCCGGACCGATCGCGATCACCACGTCGTGGGTGCGGATCGCATCCACGTAGCGCTTCTGGTTCACCGTCTTCGGGCTGATCTGCTTCTTGCGCGCGGGAACGGCGATCGAGTCCAGGAGGATCCCCCTGAGGTCGGCGCCCTCGTCGTCGGCGAGAATCCGGAGCGCGGCCCGCACCTCCGCGGCGTGAATAGGGGTTCCCGCGTGGACGAGGTCGGAGAGCTGGGTCAGGAGCCGCTCGGCCCGCGCCACCTGGGGCTCCTCCCCCTTGAGGATGATCTCGTTTCCGCGGGCCACGATCCGGAGGCCAAGCAGCGACTCCAGCGCCCGGAGGTTTTCGTCGTTTCGTCCCAAGAGCGGCAGCAGGTCGGCTTCGGAAGCTAAAAGGACGCGGCGGGTGACGGTTGCTTCAGTCAAAGGCAGTGAACCCTTCTCGCATGAGCCCAGAGTACGTCGTGGAGGCGATAGTGTCAATGTCTACGGCAGGTTAAGAGCCCTCCACCAGCCGGATCCCGAGGTCGCGGAGCTGAGCCGGATCCACGGGCGCGGGGGCATCCGTGAGGGGACAAGTCCCCTTTTGGGTCTTCGGGAACGCAATCACTTCCCGGATCGACTCCTCACCCGCCAGGATCGCGACCAATCGGTCCAGCCCTGCGGCGATCCCCCCCATGGGGGGGGCACCGAACTCCAGAGCCTCCAGGAGGAACCCGAAGCGAGCCCGCGCTTCCTGAGCAGAAATTCCCAGCAGCTTGAACATCTTCTCCTGGAGCGATTGCTGATGGATTCGGATGGAGCCGCCCGCGACCTCCTGACCGTTGACGACGAGGTCGTACGCCTTGGCCTTGGCGCGGCCCGGGTCGCTGTCGAGGAGCGGCAGGTCTTCGTCGCGGGGCGCGGTGAACGGGTGGTGAACCGGGTCCCACCGCCGCTCTTCCTCGATCCACTCCACGAGGGGAAAGTCGATCACCCACGCCACCCTGAACTGGTCGGCCGGGATCAGGTTTAGGCGATGGGCTAGCTCCTGGCGAAGGCGACCCAGCACCGTCGCGGCCAGGGGCATGACGTCGCCCACGAGGAGCAGCAGGTCTCCCGGCGCGGCGGCGAACCGGGCGACAAGCGCCGGCTTCGCCGACTCGAGAACCCGCCCGACCGGGGACTGGAGGCCGTCGGGGTTCACCCTGACCCAGACGAGTCCCTTGGCTCCCAGGTTCTTGGCCGCCCCCGTCAGGTCATCGAGCTCCTTTCGGCTCATCCCACCCCCCCGGGGAATGCAGAGCCCCTTGACAGCGCCCCCGCTCGCCAGGACCTGAGCGAACGCCTGGAACTCCCCGCCCCGGAACAGATCCGAGCAATCGCGCAACTCCAGGTCGAAGCGGAGGTCGGGCTTGTCGGTGCCGAAGCGCGCGATCGCCTCGTCGTAGGCCAGCCGCGGGAACGGGGTCGGCAGCTCGATCCCCCTGACCCGCCGGAAGATTTCCACGATCATCCCCTCAACGATCGGCAGGAACTCGTCGCGGTCGAGGAAGGAGGTCTCGATGTCGATCTGGCTGAACTCAGGCTGCCGGTCCTTCCGGAGATCCTCATCACGGAAGCAGCGCACGATCTGAAAGTAGCGCTCGACCCCCGCCACCATCAGGATCTGCTTGAAGAGCTGGGGCGACTGGGGGAGCGCGTAGCAGCTCCCGCGCGCCAGGCGGCTCGGGACCAGGAAGTCGCGCGCCCCCTCGGGCGTCGAGCGCGTCAGGAACGGGGTCTCCACCTCGAGGAACCCCTGGGCGTGGAGGTAGTCCCGCACCGCGCGGCAGACCTGGTCGCGGATCACGAAGTTCCTCAACACGTGCGGGCGCCGCAGGTCGAGGTAGCGATACTTGAGCCGCACCGCCTCGTCCACCGCCGTCTCCTCCTCCAGCGGAAACGGGAGCGGCTTCGACTCGTTCAGGATCTTGACGTCGGTGACCTGGACCTCGACCTCGCCGGTGGGAAGCTTCGAGTTTTCCGTGCCGGGGGGGCGGCGCTGAACTGTTCCGACCACCGCCAGCACGAACTCCGCTCGCACCTCCTGGGCCGTGGCGTGGGCCGCCGCGGCCGTCGCAGGGTTGAAGACGCACTGGGTCAATCCCTCCCGGTCGCGCAGGTCGAGAAAGACGAGCCCGCCGTGATCGCGCCGTCGGAAGGCCCACCCCATGAGGGTCACGCTCCGGCCCACGTGGCCCGCCCGCAGCTCGCCGCACGTGTGGCTCCGGCGCCAGCCGCCCAGCGTTTGCGTCATCGGGGCTCCCCCGACTTCATGGCCATGAGCGCCTCTTCCAGCCGGTCAAGCGGCACCGGTCGCTGGGCCCCCGAACCCATATCCCGGATCAACGCCTCGCCCTTCTGGAGCTCGCCGTCCCCCACGATCACGACGTAGGGCACCTTGAGACGGTTCGCCCGATCCAGCTCGTTCCGAAGCTTCCGGGCGCCATAGCCGAGCTCCACGGCCAGGCCACGGCTGCGGACCCCCCGGGCCACCGAGAGGAGGCGGACCAGCGCGGCCTCCCCCAGCGGGATGAGCAGCGCGAGGGGGACGGCTTCGGCAGGAGCCGCGGGAAGGAGAAGAACGACCCGCTCCATGCCCACGGCAAAGCCGATTCCCGGGTCCGGGGGACCCTCGAGGAGCTGGACGAGCCCGTCGTAGCGACCGCCCCCGGCGACGGCGTTCTGGGCGCCCAGCTCCCCCGTCAGCAGCTCGAAGGTCGTTCGCACGTAGTAATCAAAGCCGCGCACCAACCGGGGAGTCACCCGATAAGCCAGATCCATGGCGTCCAGGTAATCTCGCACGCGAGAGAAATGCTGAGCGCACCCCTGGCAGAGCCAGTCCAGGATCGACGGGGCCTTCTCGAGCGTCGGCTGGCAACCGGGCTGCTTGCAGTCCAGGACGCGAAGCGGGTTCCGCTCGGTCCGTGCGCGGCACTCCCCGCACAGCTCCCCCGCGTTCTGGCGCAGGTACGCGACGAGGTTCTCTCGATAGGCAGGCCGGCAGGCGCCGTCGCCGATCGAGTTGAGGGAGAGGGTGAGCCTGTCGGCGAGGCCCAGGCGTCCAAACAACTCCATCAGGACCGCGATCACTTCGGCATCCAGGGCCGGGTGAACCTCGCCGAGCGCCTCCAGGTTGAGCTGGTGGAACTGGCGGTAGCGCCCGGCCTGGGGGCGCTCGTACCGAAACATGGGGCCGATGGTGTAGAGGCGGACGGGTTTCGGTTGGACGTGGAGCCCGTGCTCGACGTAGGCGCGGAGCACGGAGGCCGTGGCCTCCGGCCGCAGCGTCAGGCTCTCCCCCGTTCGATCCTCGAAGGTGTACATCTCTTTCTGGACGATGTCCGTGACCTCACCGATGCCGCGGGCGAAGAGCTCGGTCCTCTCGAAGATGGGCGGACGGATTTCTTTGTAGCCATACGCCTCGAACACTTCGCGGGCCACGGCTTCGACGCGCTGCCACCTGGGGGCATCGGCCGGGAGGATGTCGTGGACGCCCCGGACGGCCTTGATGGCCACGCTCAGGCCCCCATGGCCTTGTACTCGGCCCCGAGCTTCATGTAGTTCTGCGCCGAGCGGTGGATCAGATCCAGGTCCTCGGCGGTGACGGATCGCCTCACCGTCGCCGGCGCCCCCATGAGCACGCTTCCCCGGGGGACCTTGGTTCCCGGCGCCACGAGGGAGCCCGCGGCCACCATGCACTCCTCCTCCAGCACCACTCCGTCCAGCACGATGGCGCCAATCCCGACCAGGCAGTTCGATTTGACGTGGCAGCCGTGGAGCCGCACGCCATGCCCCACGGTGACGAGTTCCTCCAGGATGGCGGGAAGGCCGCGGCGGTTGACGTGGATCACGCTGCCGTCCTGGATGTTGGTCCCGCGCCCGATCCGAACGTGGTTGACGTCGCCGCGGATGACCGCGTTGAACCAGACGCTCGCCTCCTCGCCCAACTCCACATCCCCGATGACCTGGGCGGAAGCCTCGACGAAGGCGGTGGGATGGATCCTCGGAACCGCCCCGTTATACGCACGCACCATGGGTCGCCTCGAACACGGTCTGACGCGTCAGTATACCCTTGCGGGACGGAAGATGCGAGGACGCCCGATATGCTCCCTCTCCCTCGAAGGGAGAGGGTGGGGTGAGGGTGGGAACGATGTCACCCCCAAAGAGACGGCAGAGAGATCGCCAGGCCGGGGAACAGAGACGGCGCGAAGGTTGTGTCGCCCGTCAGATGCGCGGTCCGATGGTATTGCCCTTCGCCGAGCTCAAACGTTTCGATGGTCCGGCCCTCCGGGTCCCCCAGCCAGTAGTGGCGCACTCCGTGGCGGGCATAGAGTTGAGCCTTCTCGACGCGATCCCGGCGGCCCGTGGCGGGAGACAGGATCTCGACGATCAGATCCGGCGCGCCCTCCACCCCTCGATCCGTGACAACCTCGAGCCGATCCCGCGACACAAAGACGAGGTCGGGAACGACCACCGAGGTTTTCTCGAGGATCACATCGAACGGGGCGGAGAACACCTCACCCAGGTTCCGTTCGTGGATGTGAGCGTGCAGGATCAGAAGGAGATTCCGAGAGAATCGCTGATGAGCCCGGCTCGGAGAAGGGGCCACGGCCAACTCTCCTTCAAGAATCTCATACCGGCGGCCGTCGTCCGGCAGGGCGCAGTAGTCCTCATAGGTCAGGACGATCCGCCCGGCGGGTGGCTGCTCTGGGGTCTCGAGTGACATGTCCGTGGCTCCCGGAGGCTTCCTTCAGAAGCGGAGAAACTTGAAGAGGACCGTCAGGAGGGTCAGGAAGCTGAACCACACCATGACGAGCCACGTCAGCGTCCTGAAGCGGGCGTTCATGTCCCCCCGTAGCTCGGCGAAGCGCGTGTCCATGTCCCCCCGTAGCTCGGCGAAGCGCGCGTTCATGTCCTCGCGCAGCTCCGCGATCCGGGTGTTCAGGTCCCCCCGTAGCTCACCGAAGCGCGTGTTTAGGTCGCCCCGCAGATCGTCCAGGCGCCGGTGAACATCGTCGATCCGCTTGGACAGCTCGCTCTCGTCGGGCATGATCTGCGCGGGTCACTCCCCGCTGGTCATGATGACCTGGGTCTCCCCCGAGGTCTTGAGGAGCCCCTTGAAGCGGACCACGGCCGCGATGAGCGTCGGCGGGGTGTCGCCGGAGATCGCTCCGAGGCCCGTGATCGCCCCCTCGAAGCCGGAGTTGATGGACTGGAGGCGGTAGCCGGCCGGACCCCGGAAGACCGCGGCCAGATGGCCCTCCGTCTGGTTCTGCGGGATGAGGATCTCCTCGATCCCGTCGCCGTCGAGGTCCACGGCCAGCGGCAGCGGCTCCAGCGTATAGAAGTAGCTGCGGGTGGTGAGGCCCATCTGCTTGACGACCTCCACCTTGAGGTACCCGCCGCCGCCGACGCGAGTGGCCGACCGCCAGGTCTCCTGGCCATCGAGAGCGATGACCAGCCGGTTCGCCTCGTCGATGTAGGCGAGGGCCCGGGTCTCCTTGCCGGCGATGTTGGACAGGGTCGCCCCCGTCGCGCGGAAGTCATGCGGCACGCGCACCGGCGCGTTCCGGACGAGGGCGCCGCTCTTCAGCACGACCCGCTCCGCCCGTCCCTTCTGGAAGAACCCATCCGGCGTGAAGGGCTGGGCCCAGAGGGTTTGCTTGATCCCTTCCCCGCTGGCGTCCACCGCCAGGAGGATCTCGCCGATGTTCTCGACGACGACCGCGGCCTTGCCGCCCCGCGTGGTGAGGATGAAGGACGTGAACCCGCCGGCCTGCTCGTGCTGCACGTAGCGGTTGACGACGACCTCGAGCACGCCGTCGCCGTCCAGGTCCGCGAGCTGGACCGACACGATCCGGCCGAGCGGGCGGGGGGAATAGGTCCACTCAGGATCCAGGGCCCGGTTCACGATCCGGGACAGGAACACCCGGTCCCCGTCCGTGACCACGAGCCGCGCCACCTTGTCCCTGGGCGCCACGGCCACGTCCATGCCGAGGACGGGGAAGCCGAAGCGCGCCGCCTCCTTCAAGGGGATCGAGGCCTCGCCGCTCGAGTAGCTGCCGGCCTCCAGCTCGCCGCCGAGGAGGCGGGCCAGGAGCGAGCGCTGCTTCGGCGGCGGCCCCGGGCGGGGCTGGGGGTCAGCGGAGAACTGCGCCTTGGGCTGGGGCTTCACGGAGGGGGAGACGAAGAGAGCCGTGCTGAGAAGGGGCGCAGCTCCGGGATAGGAGAAGAGCCGCACTTCCATGTAGGGTTTCTTCTCGACCCGCTTGAAGAGGAGGATCAGAAGGTGCTCAACGTTGAAGCGCTTGGCCGCGGTCTCGAGGCCCTTCCCCTCGATGGCCTCCTCCGCCTTGATCCGCTCCTGGGCAAGGAAGACATTGACCTGGTCACCCATCATGACCTGGAAGCGGCCGGTCCGGTCCAGCTCCTCGCTGAGCTCCTGGACCGCCGCCTCCACCTGGCCCTCCTTCTCGCCGCTGGAGAGGGGGAGGAGCGTCAGCCTGATCTTCCCGGCCGAGAGCCTGACCTTGTCGGCAGGCCGCGCCTCGACGCCCGGCAGGAGCGTGGCCACCGAGTACGCCTCGAAGACCTGGCTCACCGACACCCGCCCGAGGGGCTGCTCCACGCGGCCGAGCAGTTCGCCGCTCTTGGGATGCCTCAACTCGCGCCCCTCGCGGAAGAGGGAGAGCTCGATCCCGGCCTGGAGCCCGTCGCGCCGGCCGAGACTCAGCGTGAGCTCTCCGCCGCGGACCTCGATCACTTCCCCCTCCACCTTGGGGAAGAGCGCCCGCACCTGGTCCACCAGGGCGGCGAAGGGGGGCCGGGTGGTCTGAGCTCCCGCGAGCGAGCCGGCCGCGAGGGCCAGGAGGCCAACGCCCAGGGCGACCCACCGGTTAGCGCTGCTCAAAGCTGGGCCCCGATTCCAGGTTGCCACGGTCCGTGTGTTCCCGCCGGCGCCAGACCAGGACGGCTTTGTAGGTGGTAGGCTCGGCGCCCTGGCTCACGATGAGGTAGACATGGTCCGCGAAGAGGGGATTGTGGTTCTCGCCCACGACGGCCCCGATGCCGCGGCCGAGATCCAGCACGCGCGAGACGTACTTCTGCCAGACCCTGCCGCGCTCCTCCTCGGCCCAGAGGAAGTTGAGCGGGACCTTCACGGCGCCGAGCTTCGTCGAATTGGCCGAAATCGCGTAGGGCTGGAACTGGCGGAGCGGGCCCACACCCTTGAGGGCCAGACGGGAGAGCTCCTGGGTGCGCGTCGTGGTGGCCGCCACGACCCAGACGCTCTGCTCCCCCGGCTTCCCCTCCCAGCGCACCTCGTCCCAGAGCTCCTGCTCCCAGCCCCCCTGCCGCACTTCGGCTCGAACGTAAACACCGCCGTGGGCCCGGGCGATCCCCTCCCTGGCCCCCTGAAGGTGACGGTCGTAGAGCAGGGCGCCCTTCGGGACCTCGCCACGGTCCAGGCTCGCCTCCAGACGGTTGAGCCCGGGACCGGAGGCCCCGTCAGCGAACTCCCCCGGCTTGAGGAAGGACGCGAACGACTCCGCGTAAAGGCTCACCACCTGGAGCCGGTACTCCACGGCCCAGGCGGGGAGTGGGAGTCCCGCACCCGCCAGCAGCCCCACGGTGCCCCACAGCGCCAACCGCCAACCCCGGGTCATTCGTCCCCTCCTGAGGTGAGGCCATGATACCCTCCGGGTCCGACGCGAAGCAACAACCCCCCTCACCTTTGTCCTCTCCCCCGTGGGGGAGAGGGTGGGGTGAGGGGGGAGGTCAGTGGAATGAAAAAAGGGCACCGGGAATTTCCCGGTGCCCTGTTACTGATGCGCTAGGCGCTCTTTCCTACCAGCTGTACCTCACGCGGGCGCTCGTCGTATAGACGTTCTGGGCCTCACGCTTGTCGAGCACCCCGATCCCTCCGCAAATCCCAGTCGCCGTGCTCGAGATGCACACGTCCCTGACGTTGTCGTAGGCCCCGCCCGGAACCAGCAAGCCGTAGATCCAGTCGAACGTCAAACCGGGGGCAAATTTCCAGGTAAACCCGAGTGCCAGGTCAGTCCCGAGGTAGCTGTCATCGCCATCATCCCGGCGGGTGCAGGTGTGGGCCACAGGCGCCGTGCCGGGGTTGTCGATGCAGAGGATGCCGCCGGTCGTCACGACGCCGTTGTTGGTGGGCACCGCCCGGGCGGTCCACATCGGCGTGATGATCCCGTACACGCTGAAGGCGGGCGTCAGGTCGTATGTCCCCTTCACCGAGAACTGGGACCGGCCGTAGCGATCGTAGCCGATGTTGGTACCCTCGAACAGTCCGGCCACCGTGGTGTAGAGGCCCTGGAAGTAATCGATGGAGGACAGCGGGACCGTCTCGCCCCAGCCGAAGTAGTAAGTGCTGTCCACCTGGAACGGCTGGTAGTAGTGAATCTCCTCGTTCAGGTTGTCGCTGGCCTTGTTCCCTGAGGTGTACATGGCGCGCGCCTGGAGGAGGAGCGGGCCCACCCGGTAACCGGCCTCCACGTCAAGGATCCACGCGTTGATGTCCGCACTCCTGCGCCTCAGGGCGGCCGAGTTCGCTCCGGGTTCCCCGGCGCTCTCGAACCGCTCGCGGTCGCCCCACTGGTAGAAGAAGGTCGGGGCCACGTACAAGGGCCCCTGAGCCCAGCGGGCGTCAAAGCCGATCCAGTGGCGGTTCTCCTCTTGGGTCTGGCACGGGACGTTCGCGGCGGCGGTCCCCCGGCACGCCGTCACCACGCTCGCCGCCGACAGGTCGGGAGAGAAGTTGGCCGAGCCGACGCCGTAGCCGCCGATGGCCCGGCGGAGCACGACGGACGTGGTGCCCTGGATCATCTGGAAGGCGTAGATGGGGCTGACCCTCAGCTCCTTCGTAGCCTGCCAGTCAGGCTTGAGGATAAGCCCCCAGTCATCCCCGCGGCCGAAGGGCGGAGTCCCGGCTGGCGGGACCGCCGTGCCATTGAAGTTCTGGTGGCCGACGCTATCCTCCTCAAACGTAGCCAAGGTGAAGCTTCCCTTGAGCGTCGGGCTCACCGTCATTCTGAGCGTGGCGCCCCCGAAGTCCGAGTCGGCCAGGATGCTGGGCTTGAGGCCCAGGCCGTAGGGCTGGCCACCGACCGTGAGGCTTCCCGGCAAGGGGATGAAGGGCAGGAGCGAGCCCGGGCCTGAGAAGGGGAAGTCCACGTACATCCACTTGATCTCGATCACGCTCCGGATGTCGGTGTTGGCGTCGAGGCCGCCACTCGTGCCGAACCGCTGGATCGCATGACCGTCAGCGTTGTCGGCGCCCCCCACCTGGCCGTAGTTCAGGTCGATCTCGAGGCCCAGGACCCCCTTGGCCTTGCCGACCTCGCCGATGATGTCGAAACGGCCGCGGGTCCGGGCGACCATCTCGTCATCGCTGGGGTTCGTGATGCCTCCCCGGACGTTCGTCGCGATGCTCGCCGGATTGTCGAACTGGCTCATGTTGCGGCTGTAGTTGACGACGTTGTCGATGAACCCCGTGATGGTGACCTTCGGGGCCTGGGCAAAGACCGGCGGGGAGAGCACCCCGAGGAGGGTGAGTACAGCAAGAGCAACCACCCAGTACCGTCTCATTACCGCCTCCTCATGTGTGGTTTGACTCCTGGCATCCTAACAGTTCGTTCTGCGCGCGCAAAAGGGTCGAAAAGAATTTGCGTGTGTCGCGGTTTTCGGAGGCCGGTCACCACCTCCCCCTTCCCAAAATGCCCCATAACTTGGGGACCAAAAAGGCCGCTTTTGCCAAATGAAGGTGCCCCTTTTTACCCCATGGAGCAGGAAGCCGTCAAGCGAAAAATAGGGGGGGCTACCCGCCCTCCCCCAGAGCCTTCAGGTGCTTCGTGGCCGCCAGGCCGAAATCGCCTCAGCCGCCGGATGCCTGGCTCGCCGGGGGATTTTGCTTCTCCCCTCTGAGGGCGCGCTCGAAGGCATCTGCCACGGCCGGGGCCACCCCCGCGATCTCGGCGACCACCCGCACGGGAGAAGGGAGCGGCTCCTGCCAAAGCCACTCCAGCCGGAGCCAGAACCCGGGCACCGCCATCGACCGATACCTGCCGCCCACCTCAGGTTCGGCCAACCGGTAGCGCCCCTCTGAGTCCAGCCGGTAAAAGTCGGCCCGGTGGAGATCCAGGTCAAGAATCCAGTATTCCTGCACCCCGCCCAGCTCGTACTCCGCGAACTTCTCGCCCCGGTCCCTGAGCCGACTCTCGGGCGATACGATCTCAACGACCAGGTCAGCCGGGCCGTCGAGGTAGGTCTCCTTGAGTCGATCCTGATGCACGGCGGCTAGAAATAGAAGATCGGGTTCTCGGCCGCTCGGGATGGTAGGCAGGCGCATAAGGAAAGGGGCAGTGCGAACGATTCCGAGACCTCTGGCCTCGGAGAAGACGCGCATCACAAAGGCCAGGAAGTCTCTCACGTCTTGATGGCGGTTAGATGCCGGAGAGACCATGACCACTTTCCCGTCCACCCATTCCGCCCACGTGTCCTCGTCGCACCAGGCCAGGAACTCCTCGAAGCTCAGCTTTCCAGCGGGAAGCGGTCGCTCACTCATCGCAATCCCTTACCCGCCCTCCCCCAGAGCCTTCAGGTGCTCCGTGGCCGCCAGGCCGAACGGCGTGTCCGGAGCCAGCTCCTTGGCCCGGCGGAAGGCCGCTTTCGCCTCCTCCCGCCGCCCCGCCTTCAGCAGAACGAGCCCGAGCTGGTAGTGGGCGGAGACCATATTCGGATCCATGCGGAGGACCAGCCGGAAGGACTCCTCAGCCTCCTTGAGACGGTCCAGGTTATAGAACGCCCAGCCCAGGTTATGGTGGGCGACCTCCGGGTCCGGGTACCCCGGAACGGAAAGCGCCTTCTGGTACGCCCGGATCGCCTCCTCCCACTTCCCCCCCTCGGCGTAGGCTACCCCCAAGTTGTGCTGGGCTTCCCCGTAGCGAGGGTCCAGTTCCACGGCCCGTTTGAACTCCTCCAGCGCCTTCGCCAGGAGCTGAGGGTCCTTCAAGTGAAGATACGTTTTCCCAAGCTCGTTCCGATAGAGCGGCGTTTTCGGGTCCAGGGATACCGCCTCCTGAAGGGCCGCGAGCCCGAGCGACGTCCGCCCCTCGGCCAAGTCCGTCAGCCCCCGTTCGTAGGCCGAGCGCGCCCGGAGGCGCTTGACCTCGGCCTCCTTCCCCGTCGCGCAGCCCGCCAGGAGGGCCGCCCCGAGCCACAGGACGAGTCCCGCGCCAGCTCCGAACCTTGACAACCTGAACCCCGTCGTGTACATTTTCAGCTACCGTGCCGACTTACGAGTATGAGTGCTCCGCGTGCGGGCAGCTCTTTGAGGTCCGCCAGCGGATCTCCGACGCCGCCCTCGAGCACTGCATCCACTGCGGCGCCAGCGTCCATCGCGTCCTGGCTGCCGCCCCCTTCATTTTGAAAGGCTCCGGCTTCTACGTCAACGATTACCCCTCCGAGTCGCGGAAAAAAGGGCTGACCGAGGAGAAAAAGGCAACCGCGGACTCCGGGGCCTCGTCTTCGACAGCCGCTTCTCCCACCCCCTCCTCGCCAGAGTCTAGCTCCTCCAAGCCGTAGCTCCAACTTTTATCGCTTCCTGACGCGAACCCTCGAGCCCCGCGTCGCCCCCGTCGCCCGCTCCGCGCTCCCCTCCCGGGCCGAGATCTCCAGCCGATCGCTGGAGCCGACCAGCGCTCCCAGTTCCCCGACGGGGAGATCCGCGTAGCACGCCACGATCCCCCCGATCTCTTTCCCCTCGACCTCCACGACCAGCGACGGAGATGGCCCGAGGACTCCGAGGTCCCCGGTCCGCACCGAGGTCACGAGGTTCCCGAACCGGTCGACGTGAATGACTTCCCCCAGGAGAGTCTCCCCCTCCCGGTACGCCGCGGGCCACGGGAGCACAACCGGGTCTGTCACCGGGGGGCCGAGCCGATGGAGCGGCGTCCCGACGGCCAGGTATGCCGCCGCGGGGGCAAAGACATCCCGGCCGTGAAACGTCAGGCTCACCGCGGGGAGGCGGTAGGCCGCCGCCTCCAACAGGACGGCCCGCCACTCTCCCGCGCCGAAGAGAAAGCTGAAGAGGCCGTTGTCCGGCCCGACGAAGAGCTGGCGCCGCGCGCTGATGGCCAGGGGCCTCCGCGCGCTTCCCACCCCAGGGTCCACCACCGCCAGGTGAATGGTCTCCGGCGGAAAGAACGGAACCGCCGCTTCCAGGGCCAGGCCCCCCTCGATGACGTCGTGAGGAGCGATGTCATGGGTGAGGTCCCCCAGCTGGACGTCGCGCGCGATTTGGAGGATGACTCCTTTCATCGTGCCGACGAACGGGTCCCGCGTCCCGAAGTCCGTCGTCAGCGTGATGATCGGCGCCACCGCATCATGCTCGGAGGGGGACCGCCCCCTTACCCTCGCCCTCTGGCGAGGAAAAGCTAATGGGCTGCCTGGCGGAGCAGATCCTGAATCT
>JACQWA010000295.1 GCA_016209425.1 Candidatus Rokuibacteriota bacterium | reverse complement strand
CCGGGGGCCCTGGGGGTCCGTTCAAGTTGGCACGCGGTTCGCTACGGGTTGGCCAACAGTGAAAACGATGCGCGCCGAAGCTCGGTCGGCTTCGAGACCCGCGGAGGGGGGTATCGTCCGCCGTTCTGTGGGATCCGGGGGAGCGAGGGTGTCGTACCTGGCCGCGGGAGACGTGTGGGCCGAAACGGGTCCGACCACTCTTCTGGTGCACGGGGCGGGGATGAGTGCCCGCTCGTGGACCAATCAGCTCTGGGGCCTCGGCCAAGTGCTG
This sequence comes from Candidatus Rokuibacteriota bacterium, assembly GCA_016209425.1. Taxonomy (GTDB): domain Bacteria; phylum Methylomirabilota; class Methylomirabilia; order Rokubacteriales; family CSP1-6; genus JACQWA01. The sequence goes on along the minus strand of JACQWA010000295.1, from coordinate 37,870 downwards.
CGGGTCCTGGCCATCGACCTGCCAGGGCATGGCGAGTCTGACCCGATCCCCGAGGCGACGGTGGAAGGCTACGCCGATAGCGCCCGGGCGCTCCTCGATGCGCTCGACACCGGCCCCGTGTTCGTGGCGGGGCACTCGTTGGGGGGTGCTGTGGCTCAGGCGCTCGCCGCCCGACATCCGGAGGTGGTGGAAGGTCTCCTCCTCCTCTCGACATGCGCCAAGCTTCCGGGGGGCGACGGTTCGCTGGGAAGTCTTCTCTGGTATCTGCCAGGGCCTCTGCGGAAAGTTTTCTTTTTTGCGATGGCGAAAAAGATCTTGTTTGCGCCGGGGGCTCCGAGACAGGTCGTCCTGCTGGGGATGGAAGAGATTCGGACGTGCCGACCGGAGACGATCCTGAAGGACGTCGCGGCGGCCCGGGCCATGGACCTGGAGGAGATGGTGCGGGGGCTCCGCATGCCGACCCTGATTCTGTGCGGTAGCCAGGACCGGCTGACGCCCCCTGCGCTCTCCGAACGGTTGAACGAGCTCATTCAGGGGTCGCGGCTCCAGATCGTCGAGGGGGCGGGGCATATGCTCCCGCTGGAGGCTGCTGCGCGGGTCAACCAAGCGCTCCTGGACTTCGTCGGGTCGGTGGCGCAGAGCCAGCTGGGCCGTCTGCCCTGGGGGGGTGGCCTCGCGCAGGGGTCGATCCTTCGTCGCCTGTTCGCGAAGGTCAAGGTGCTTCTTGGCTGGAATGAGGGGCGGGGGGACCTCTGAGATGACCGGCGCCTACTTCAAGTGGGCTGCCAGGCTGTTCGACCCGGCTCGGATCCACGAAAAGCCCGAAGCGCTCCAGGGCATCCGGGTCCTCGATCTCTCGGTGATCATCTTCGGCCCGGCCACGGCCGACTTCCTGGGGGAATTGGGCGCCGAGGTGATCAAGGTCGAGATGCCGGGGCAGGGGGACGTCACGCGGATCCTCGGCAGTGCCGCCTTCTTCTGGAAGAACGTTTCGGTCGCCTTCTTCTCCCAGAACCACTCCAAGTACCACGTGGGGATCGACATGCACAAGCCGGACGGCCAGGCCCTCATCCGGAAGCTGGCCGCCCGGTCCGACATCGTGATCGAAAATTTCAAGGCGGGGACTCTCGAGGAGAAGTTCGGGATCGGCTACCGCCAGCTGAGCGAGGTCAACCCGCGCCTGATCTACGTGGCGAACACGGGCTTCGGCCAGTGGGGCCCCTTCTCCCGGGGACGCGCCTCCTACGACGGGCTCGCCCAGGCCGTATCCGGGCTGACGGCCATCACCGGGACGCCGGGGGAGCACCCGACCAAGATCGGCAACTACCTCGGGGACTGGTTCGGCGCCTGCATGTCGGCCCTGGGAGCGCTGGCGGCCCTGCGCTGGCGGGACCGCACGGGTGAAGGGCAGTTCGTGGAGATGGCCCAGTGCGAGGGGTTGCTCCGCGCGATGGACTGGACCTGGCTCTACGCGGGGCTCACGAAGCGCGACCGCCCCAGGACGGGCAACCGCGACCCGGTCTTCGCCCCCTCGGGCGTCTATCGCTGCAGGGACGGGTACGTGGCCCTCGTGGCGGGCAGCGACGCCGAATTCCGGGGATTACTGCGGATGCTGGGAAAGACCAGCCTGGCCGGGGATCCTCGTTTCGTCAGCTTCGAGTCGCGGCGCAACCCCGACAACGCGGATTCCCTGGATGCGCTCGTCCGGGCGTGGTGCGAAAAGCGGACGCGGTCCGAGATCGCGAAGGCCGCTCGGCGGTTTAGGGTGTCCGCCGCTCCGGTTCTGACGGGAAAGGACCACTACGAGAGCCGCCACCTCCGCGCCCGGCGCTCGGTCTGGGAGCACGAGGATCCGGTCTACGGAACCATGGTGGAGTACGGCCCGGCGCCGAAGCTCTCCGCCACGCCGGCTCGGATCAAGTGGGCGGGCAAGCCCGTGGGCTTCCATAACGAGTTTGTCTTCAAAAAGCTCCTCGGCCTCTCCGACGAGGAGATCCGCGCGCTGGAGGCTCAAGGCGTGATCGGCAAGTGGGCAGACAAGATGGGGGCCAAGCCTCCCGACGGCTGGAGCGGGGAGGGAGTTTTGCGGTGAGGGAATCGGTGAAGTGGGACGAGTGGATCCATGCGGAGGAGGATCCGGCGCGTGCGTCGGGCAAGCCTGAGGCGCTTGACGACCTGGTGGTGCTGGACATCTCCCGGGGGCATTACGGCGCCTTTGTCACCGGGACGTACCTGGCGGAGCTGGGCGCCGAGGTGATCAAGGTCGAGCCGCCCGGGGGGGATCCGGTCCGCCAGTGGGGGCCGCCGGAGGCCACCCTCGACGGCACCGGTTTGGCCTTCGCCGCTGAGGCGCGGAATAAGTACTGCGTCACGCTCAACCTCGGCACGCGGCGCGGCCGGGCACTGCTGAAGGGGCTGGCGGCCCGCGCGGATGTCCTGATCGAAGGGTTCGCCCCAGGCCACCTGGATCGGCTCGGCCTCGGCTACCGCCAGCTTGCGAACGTGAACCCCCGCCTCATCTACGTGGCGTGCTCCACCTACGGTCAATTTGGACCGGACGCCCCCGGGCAGGCCGGCGAATACGACCTGACCGATCAGGCACTGTCCGGCCTGCTCCACGTCACGGGCGATCCCGATGGCCCTCCCATCCGGGTGGGAAGCTGGATCAGCGCCTACGCCCAGGCGGCCTGGGCCGCCATGGCGGTCCTGGGCGCCCTGCACTGGCGGGAGAGTTCGAACCAGGGGCAGATGATCGACGTCTCCGGCGCCGAGGCGCTCCTGCGCTACCTGGAATACACGGTGCTGCTGTATCACGCCACCGGGCAGGTGAGGGGGCGAATGGGGCTCTACGAGCTGGCCGTCTTCCCGTACACCTTCGTTCGGGTGAAAGACGGCTACGCCTTCATCGCCGGCTACACGGACCCGAACTTTCAGGCGATCTGCCGGGTCATGGGGCGCCCGGAACTGGCCAGGGATCCCCGCTTCAACACCACCCTCCAGCGGACCAAGCCCGAGAATGAAGTGCTCCTGAGGGACGAGATCGAAAAATGGTCCATCAATTTCACGGCCGATGAGATACTGGAGAAGGTGCTGGCGGATCCCGGCCCCGGGATCATCGTGTTTGGCCCGATGAACCCCCCGACCAAGGTGCTGCAGGAGGCCCACTGGTGGGAACGGGGCTGCTTCAGGACCGTGGAAGATCCGATCTACGGCCGGCTGCTGCTCCAGATGCCGGCGTGGCGGCTGACCCGGACGCCGCCCCGGCTGAAGTGGGCGTGCCGCCCGCCGGGCTATCACAACGCTCACGTGTACGCCAAGTATTTCGGCCTCGGCCCGGGACGCCTGGCCGAGCTCAAAACCCAGGGGGTGCTCTGATGCCTGACCGCTTCACGATGCTCACCGAGGAGCCGGCAGCGGATGCTCCGGTGATCGCCCAGTGGCAGGAGGAGCTGGACCGGAATCTCGGGCGGATGAAGAACTTCGCCGAGCAGGTGCTGAACCCGAAGGAGCCCCTCGTCGGCCAGACGCCCAAGCAGGAGATTTACCGCAAGAACAAATCGCGTCTGTATCGGTATGAGTCCAGCCGGCGGTACCGGACCCCGCTCCTGTTCGTCCCGAACCTGGGGATCAGCCGGCCGTACATCTTCGACCTCCTCCCCGGGGGGAGCTTTGTCGAGCACATGACCCGGCAGGGGTTCGACTTTTACCTCCTGGACTGGGGGGTCTTTGGCCCGGAGGACAACCAACTCACTCTCGAAGATTGCGTGACGCGCATCCTTCCGCGGATGGCCAAAAAGGCGCTGGAAGCCTCCGGCGCGGGCGAGCTCAGCGTCCTCGGCTACTGCATGGGGGCTCCGCTCTCGGCCTGCTTCATCGCTGTGTATCCCGAGATCCGCGTGAGGAACTTCGTCAACATGGCGGGTCCCATCGACTTTTCCAAGTCGGGGCAGTTCAGGGTCTGGCTCGACCGGAAGTACTTCGACGCCGACAAGTTCGTGGACACGCTCGGCCAGATCCCGGCCGATCTGGTGAAGGCCGGCTTCAAGCTCCTGAAGCCCACGATGGACGTGACCACCGGGCTGAACCTCTGGTGGAACCTCTGGAACGACGCCTACGTGGAGGGGTTCAGGGCGCTCAACAAGTGGGCCAACGACTACGTGGCCTTTCCGGGGGAGTTCTTCCGCCAGTGGGTGAAGGAGTTCTACCAGGAGAACCGAATGATCCGGGGCGAGCTGAGGCTGGCGGGCAAGGCCGTGCGCCTCGAGGCGATCCGGTGCCCCGTGTTCGTGGTGGGGGCCAAGGAGGATTACATCGCGCCCCCGGACTGCGTGAAGGCCCTGATCCACGCGGTGGGAAGCCAGGATAAGGAATACGTGGAGCTGCCCGGCGGCCACATCTCCCTCATTGCCGGCCGCGGGGCCGCGATCCACTGCTGGCCCAAGGTCTCGGCGTGGCTGGCCCCGCGCTCCGAGTGACCCCTCCTCACCGTGATCCTCTCCCCCGGGGGGGAGAGGGGAGGGTGAGGGGGATTGAGATGGTGAGGGGGATTGATACGAGGTGAGACCATGGCAGACAACTCGAGCACCCACGCTCTGTTTGACCTGTGGAAGAAGCAGCTTGAGGAGGGGACGCAGGCCTGGGCCCGGCTCGTGGGCCAGTGGGGCCAAGCCGGCCAGGGGCAAATTCCCGACCCGCTCCAGTTCTGGCGGCCGTTCATGGACCAGGGGATCGCCGCCTGGACCAAGCTCTTGACCCAGGGGCCGGCCACGCCGGAGCTTCTCGGCCAGTGGAAGCAGTTTCTGGACCAGTGGATTGCGGCCTGGGGGAAGGTCCTGGAGCAAGCCATGGGGACCGAGGCGTTCGCCCAGGCGCTGGGAAAGTATCTCGACCAGTGGTTGTCGCTTCAGGGGCCCGCGAAGAAGGTCGCCGAAGAGTCCACCGAGGCGACCCTCCAGGCCCTCGGCGTCCCCTCACGCAGCCAGGTCGTCGGGATCGCCCGGCAGTTGGTGGACCTGGAGGATCGGATCGAGGGATTGGAGGACCGCCTGGGCGCGCTGCTGGCGCGGATGGACGATCTGTTCAAGTCGCTCGAGGATCACGAGGCGGCCGCGGCGCGGCGCGCCGCAGAACGGGTGGCTCAATGATCGGTCGCGCCATCGACGAGCTGGCAGTCGGCGACTCGGCGGAACTTTGCCGGACGGTCCGGGAAGGCGACATTGCCGAATACGTGGATGCCGTCGGCGATCACAATCCCGTTCACACCGACCCGGCCTTCGCCGCGGCCACCCCGTTCAAGGGGCCGATCGCCCCCGGGATCTGGACGGCGGGGCTGCTCTCCGCCGTGATCGGCACCCGGCTCCCGGGCCCCGGGAGCATCTACAAGACCCAGGCCCTTCAGTTCCTGAACCCGGTCAGGGCGGGGGACACGATCACGGCTCGGGTCGAGGTGCTGGAAATCATGCCGGAGCGGAACCGGATCCGGCTGAAGACCGTTTGCCTGAACCAGCGCGGGGAAGAGGTGTTGGTCGGAGAGGCCTGGGTGAAGCCGCCGAAGAGCCGCGTCATCTACGCCGAGGACAAGAGCGGGATCGGCACCCTCACCTGTTGGGCGCTCCAGCCGTGGGCTTGGGCGGCCCAGGCCCTGAGCGTCTGGGGGATGCTGGGCGTCTCCGCGCTCGCCGCCTGCCGGCCGCGCACGACCCGACCGCAAGGGTCGGGTGCCCGATAAGGTAGCTCGCCTTCGCTCGCGCTTGCGGCCCTCTCACATCAAGAGCCCGCCGTTCATGGAGAGTTCCGCCCCCGTGATGTAACCGCCGTCCGAGGAGACCAGGTAGACCACGGCCCGGGCCACCTCCTCGGCCCGGCCAAAGCGCTTCAACGGGATCTGCTCCAGCAGGCGGTGCCTCACCTTTTCCGGAATCGCCTCGACCATCTCCGTCTCGATGAATCCCGGCGCCACCGCGTTGACCGTGATTCCTTTGCCCGCCAGCTCCTTGGCCAGGGACTTCGTGAAGGCCATCACCCCGGCCTTGGACGCCGCGTAGTTGGCCTGACCGAAGTTCCCGATCTGGCCGATGATGGAGGTGATGTTGACCACCCGTCCGAAGCTCCGCTTGATCATCTGATCGATGAAGACTTTCGTGCAGTTGAAGACCCCGTCCAGATTGATCGCCAGCACCCTCCGCCAGGAGGCGTGATCCATCTTCACGAAGGTCTTGTCGGAGCTGATGCCGGCGTTGTTGACTAGAATGTCGAGATGCCCGAACTCCTTGAGGGTCTCCTGGGCCATTCGGAAGGTGTCCGGGTAATCGCTGACGTCGGCGCGGGCGAGGATCGCCTTCCGTCCGACCTTCTGGATCTGCTCGACCACGTCCTTGGCTGCCGCCTCACTTGAGACATAGTTCACGGCCACGTCGGCCCCCTCCTCGGCCAGGGCCAGGGCAATGGCCCGGCCGATTCCCCGGGAAGCGCCGGTCACGAGTGCGGTGCGATCTTTGAGCTTCATGGCTTACCTCCTTCTGCTGCGGCCGTAGTATAGCAAACGCTGCCTTGTGGGGAATGACGCGGGGTGTTAGACTGGCGCCGGGGAGCGCCATGGCCTACGTGATCAAGCGCTACTCGAACCGCAAGCTCTACGATACCCAGGAGAGCCGCTACGTCACCCTCGAGGAGCTGGAGGAGATGATCCGGGCCGGAAAGGAGATTCGGGTCCTGGACGCGGCCACGGGCGAGGATCTGACCTCGGTGACCCTGGCGCAGATCCTGTTGGAGAATGAGCGGACCCACCGGGCCGCGCTTCCGACGGCGTTCCTCCACCAGCTCATCAAGCACGGGGAGGCGTGGCAGGAGTTCGTCCAGCGCTCGCTGCGCGCGAGCCTGGAGGGGATCACCACCAGCCAGCGGGAAGCCGACCGGATCTTCAGGGAGTGGGCCGCGCGGGCGGGCTGGGTCCAGGCGAAAGAACGGGAGCCGGAGGTCCGGAAGAGCCGGGCGGAGAGCGAGGAGCCTGAGAGCCTCAGGGACGAGATCGTGGCCCTGAAGGAAAAGCTGCGGGCGTTGGAGGAACGGCTCCCGCGGAAGCGGAAAAAGTCATGACCGGCCCGGCTCGTCCGGGCCGGTCATGAGGGCCGCCGGGTCTGAATCAGTTGACGGATGGGGTGTAGAGGGTCTTGACCTTGCTTCCCAGGCTGGCGAACGTCTGCTGGATCTCCTTGCCCGCCTGCTCGGTCGAGGCCTGAAGCCGCTCGGCGGACTGGGTGATGGCCTGGGCGTTGCCCTCCAGGATCTTAAAGGCGTTCTGGGCCGCCTCGATCCCCTCGAGGACGCTCTTCTGGTACCAGGCGAAGGGATCCTTCTGGATTTCCTGCCACTCGGCCTGGCGACGGAGCAGGAAGTCCTGCCCGCCCTTTAGCGCCTCGACGGCCGAGGACTGGAGCTCGGCGTACAACCGGACTCCCTCCTTGGCCGTGCTGGCGGAGAGATCCACCAGCTCGCGAACGACCTTCTGGTTGGCGTCGGCCCAGAGCGTGAGCCCCTCGACGGCCTTGCCGGTGAACTGCCCGAACACTTCCTCTGCCTTCTTTGTGGTTGCCATGGTCGGCACCTCCTCTGTGATGGGCCGAGGATAACGCGGCGCGTAATAATCTGTCAAGCGATTTTTCGCGGCGCGTCAGACGGGGCGTGGTATGGTGAGGGCCTCACAGGGCTAACTTATTGAAATAAAGGGGAGTTTCGGAGGGCCAGGGTTTCGGAGGGCCAGGGTATGGGTGAGCCGGTCGTCGTTTCGGCAGTGCGTACGGCGGTCGCCGGGGAGAGCAAGGCCTTGAAGAGCGTTCCCGTCTGGCTGATGGAGAACAACACCATTGACGGGTTCAGCCGCGTCCCCCCCGCGTTCACCCGCGCTCAGCTTGCCCCGGCCGATATCGACCCCTCCATGGGGATCACCGCCGAGAACGTGGCCGAGCAGTTCCGCATCGGCCGGGCGGAGCAGGACGAATTTGCCCTGGAGAGCCAGCGGCGGGCCGTGGCGGCCATTGATGCCGGTCGGTTCAAGGAAGAGATCGTTCCCGCCGTGATCCCCCTGAGGAAGGGAGACCCGGTCGTGTTTGAGGTGGACGAGCACCCGCGGCGGGATACCTCCCTGGAAAAGCTCGCCAAGCTTCCGCCCGTCTTCAAGGCGGACGGCACGGTCACGGCGGGCAACTCCTCGGGGATCGGCGACGGCGCCGCCGCCTGCGTGGTCATGGACGCCACGCGCGCCGAGCGCGCCGGGCTCAAGCCGTGGGCCCGAGTCGTGGCCACGGCGGTCGGGGGAGTCCACCCCACGATCATGGGGATCGGGCCCATCCCCGCGGTTCGGAAGGTACTCGCCAAAGCCGGACTTCCCCTGGACCGGATCGACCTGATCGAGTTGAACGAAGCCTTCGCGTCCCAGTCGCTCGCCGTCATCCGCGAGCTGGGGATGGACCGTGCGAAGGTCAACGTCAACGGCGGCGCCATTGCCCTGGCCCACCCCATCGCGGCCACCGGCGCGAAGCTGGCGGCCACGCTTCTCCACGAGATGAAGCGCCGGCAGGTCCGCTACGGCCTGGTCACCATGTGCATCGGCGGCGGGCAGGGGATCGCCACCATCTTCGAGCGATTGTAGAAGTGTGTGGGCGAAACGACAAAGGAGGAGCTCGCGCAGGGGTTGAGGCACGTTCGGGCGCCGGCTCGGCCGGCGCAACCCAGTCGTGGGGGGAGGTTCGGAAGGGGGGCGGCGCCCCCCTCCGAGTGAAGGGATGAACCTGGCGCGGCTCGGCGAGGAGAACCTCGAAAAGTACGGCGAGTACGTTTCGCTCGTCTTTGAGGGGAGGGAGTACACCAACGTCCAGCAGCACGCGGCCGCCGGCCGCCTGGCCAACGTCCTCCGCGCGCTCGGCGTCGGGATCGGGGATCGGGTGGTCGTCATGCTCCCCAACTGCCCGGAGGTGTCGCAGAGCTATCAAGCGATCCTGAGGGCGGGCGGCGTCATTGTTCCCGTGATCTTCCTGCTCGGCCCCGAAGAGGTGAAGCACATCCTGGAGGATTCGGAGGCCAAAGTCGTCATCACTTCGAGCGACATGCTCTGGAAGGTGGAGCCGCTGGTGGGCGCGCTGCCGACCCTCCGGCACGTGCTCCTCGCGGATGGCGGGGGGACGGGGAACATCCTCAACCTGCCGGAGCTGGTCGAGCGCGAGCCGGCCGCGTTCGCGACGGTTGAGCGCGACGACGCGGATGTCGCCGTGATCCTCTACACCTCGGGCACGACCGGCCGGGTGAAGGGCGTGGCGCTCTCCCACCGGAACCTGGTCTCCAACGCGCGCTCGGCCGCCTCGCTCTACGAGCTGTCGCGCGAGGATTGGGCGCTGGCCGTCCTCCCCCTCTCGCATGCCTACGGCCTCACCGTGATGAATGCGGGAAACCTCCTGGGGACGCGCGGGGTGCTGCTCCGCTGGTTCAACCCGGAGGAGGTGCTCTCGACGATCCAGAAGTTCAGGGTGCGCTCCATGTCCGGCGTGCCGACCATGTTCGTCTACCTGCTGCAGTACGGGGAAGCGGAGCAGTACGACACCTCCTCCATGGTCTACTGGGGGTCCGGCGCGGCGCCCCTCCCGCTGGAGGTCGTCGAGCCCTTCGAGAAGAAATTCGGCGGCAGGATCCTGGAAGGGTACGGGCTCACCGAGGCAACGACCGTCGTCTCGGCCCACCGGCTCTCCATGGAGCGCCGGCTCGGCTCGGTCGGCAAACCGATCCCCGGCGTGGAGGTGAGGATCTGCGACGATCAGGACCGGGTCCTCCCGGCGGGTGAGGTGGGGGAGATCTGCGTGCGGGGCCCCAACGTCATGCTGGGGTACTACCGGATGCCCGCGGAGACCGCGAAGGCGATCAAGAACGGCTGGCTCAGCACCGGCGACATGGGGCGCCTGGACACCGACGGCTACCTCTACGTCGTGGAGCGGAAGAAGGACCTGATCATCCGCGGCGGCTTCAACATCTACCCGCGGGAGGTCGAGGAGGTCCTCTACGCCTCCCCGAAGATCGTCGAGGCGGCCGTCGTGGGAATGCCGGACCCGGTCATGGGGGAAGACGTTCTCGCGTTCGTGGTGGTGAAGGCCGGCTCCGAGGCCACGCCCCTCGAGATCATGGCCTTCTGCCAGGAGAAGCTCGCCAGGTTCAAATGCCCCAAGCAGGTTCGCTTCGTGGACTCGCTGCCCAAGAACGCGGTCGGGAAGATCCTTCGCAAGGAGCTCCGGAAGCTCATATAAGGAGAGAGAGTCATGGCTGACGACACGCTGGCGCGCCTCTTCTGGAGCCGGATTGAGAAGAGCGGGGACACGGCTGCCCAGCAGTTCAAGCGGGGGGACAGGTGGGAGACCCTGAGCTGGCGCCAACTCGGGGAAATCGTGCGGGAAGTTGCGCTGGGGCTGCTGGCCTTGAGGCGGGAGCCGGGGGAGGCCGTGGCGCTGCTCTCGGCCAGCCGTCCCGAATGGGTGCAGGCGGATTTCGCCATCTTCTCGGCGGGAGGCATCACGATTCCGGTCTACCCCTCCTACACCCCGGAGCAGCTCGCCTACATCGTCAACGACTCTGAGGCCAAGACCCTTATCGTCGAGGACCCCGCGCAGCTCGCCAAAGCCCTGGAGGTGCGGGGGAAGATGGAGGGCCTCGAGCAGATCGTGGTGATTCAGGGCTACGAGGGCCAGGAGCCCTCCGTGTACACCTGGGAGGAGCTGCGCCGCATGGGCCGGGACAACCGCGAACGCCTCAAGAGCGTCCTCGCCGAGCGCGTGGCCTCCACCCGCCCGGAGGACATCGCCACGATCGTCTACACCTCCGGGACGACGGGGCCCCCCAAAGGGGTGGTCCAGACCCACGCCAATCACCTGGCGTCCCTCAACTCCGCCTCGCAGATCATCAGGCTCGGGCCGGGGGACGTCCACCTGCTCTTTCTCCCGCTGGCGCACTCCTTCGCCCGCCTGGAAGCCTTCATGGGGGTGCACCGGGGGCTCACGACGGCGTTCGCGGAAAACCTGGACAAAGTGGGGGACAACCTGAAGGAAGTCCGGCCGCACTTCATCTGCAGCGTGCCGCGCGTCTTCGAGAAGGTGTACGCGAAGATTCTGGCGGGGGTGGAGGCCGGCTCCCCCGCCAAGAAGAAGATCTTCCACTGGGCCCTGGGGGCGGGCCGCCAGGTGAGCCAGCTCCAGCAGGCGCGCAAGCCGATTCCCGCCCCGTTGAGGGTGAAGCACCGAGTGGCCCACAAGCTCGTCTTCGGGAAGCTCCATCACGCCCTAGGCGGGCGCCTCCGCTTCGCGGTGTCGGGCGGCGCGCCGCTGTCACAGGAGATCGCCGAGTTCTTCCACGCCGCCGGCATCCTGATCCTGGAGGGCTACGGCCTCACGGAGACGTGCCCGGTCCTGACCTTCAACCGCGAGGACCGTTTCAAGTTCGGCTCGGTCGGGCAGGCGCTCCCCGGCGTCGAGCTGAAGATCGCTGCCGACGGCGAAATCCTGGCCCGGGGGTCGAACATCGCCACGCGCGGCTACTTCAAGAAGCCCGAGGCCACTGCCGAGGTCTGGGAGCCCGACGGGTTGTTCCACACCGGAGACATCGGGACGATCGACCCGGAAGGGTTCCTCTTCATCACCGACCGGAAGAAGGACCTGATCGTCACGGCCGGGGGGATGAACATCGCCCCCCAGAATATCGAGAACCTCCTCAAGGGCGACCCCTTCATCAGCCAGGTCATGGTCTACGGAGACCGGCGACCGTATCCGGTGGCGCTCATCACCCTCAATCCCGAGGAACTCGCCAAATTCGCCAAGGAGCAGGGCATCCTCCTCACCGATCCGGCGTCCCTCGTCAGGCATCCCAAGGTCGTGGAGCGGGTGTCCCGCATCGTGGAGGAGAAGAACGCCGACCTCCAGTCCTACGCGAAGATCAAGTAGTTCGCGGTGCTGCCCGCTGACTTCACCCAGGAAAGCGGCGAGCTGACCCCGACGCTCAAGGTGAAGCGGAGGGTCGTCACGGACAAGTACCGGAAGGCCATCGAGTCGCTCTATGCTTGAGGCGCTCCGGCTGGACGGTCGCGTCGCCATCGTCACCGGGGCGAGTCGCGGGATCGGTCGCGCCATCGCCCTGGCGCTGGCCGAGGGCGGGGGCGCCGTCGCGCTGGCCGGGCGCTCCAAGCCCGACCTGGAGGAGACCGGCCATCAGGTGGAGCGGCTCGGCCGCCAGGCGCTCGTCGTGCCCACTGACGTGCGGGTGCTCGGTGAGGTCGAGCAGCTGATTGAACACACCCGGGCCGCCTTCGGGCGCCTGGATATTCTCGTCAACAACTCCGGGGTCGCGCACGTCGCCCCCCTGGCCGAGATGCCGCCCCGGGAGTGGGACCGGATGATCGACACCAACCTGACGGGCGTCTTCAACGGCTGCCGGGCCGCCGCCCCCCATTTCATCGCGGCCCGGTCGGGCAAGGTCATCAACATCGCCTCCATGCTGGTCGCGGTGGGGCTCCCCGGCTACACGTTGTATTCCGCGACCAAGGGGGGGATCGCGGCCTTCACGCGGACCCTGGCCGTGGAGTGGGCACGGTACAACGTACAGGTGAACGCCATCGCCCCCGGCTGGTTCCTGACCGACATGAACGCCGATGCCTTCGCCGACGAGAAGCTCCGGGAGCGCCTGCTCCGGGATATCCCGATGCGGCGGCCCGGGCGCCCGGAGGAGATCGGGCCGCTCGCCGTGTACCTGGCCTCGCCCGCCTCCGATTTCATGACGGGACAGACGATCTTTCTCGACGGCGGCCACTCCGCCGCGTGACGATGGCGGAGTCGAGCGGGCCGCTCGCGGGCTATCGGGTCCTGGACCTCACCGACGCGCGAGGGGTGCTTTGCGGGAAGATCCTGGCCGACCTTGGCGCCGATGTCGTGAAGGTCGAGCCTCCCGGCGGGAACCCGGTCCGGTCCCTCGGCCCCTTCGCCGGCGATATCCAGGAGCCCGAGCGCAGCCTTCACTGGTGGGCCTACGCTGCCAACTGCCGGAGCCTCCTCGCGGATCTGGAAACGCCTGAGGGCATGGCCCGGGTCCGGGACCTCGCCGGGCGTGCCGATTTCCTGCTCGAGTCGCTGCCGCCGGGCCGGCTGGACCGCCTGGGTCTCGGCTGGGAGGCTCTCAAACGCGCGAATCCCCGCCTCATCCTGACCTCCATCACGCCGTTCGGCCAGACCGGTCCGTACCGCGACTGGAAGGGACCGGACCTCGTCGTCCAGGGAATGGCCGGGATGATGTTCCATCTCGGAGATAGTGACCGCCCTCCGGTCCGGATCGGTGTCCCCCAGGCGTACCTCCAGGCGGCGGCCCAGGCCGCCGTGGGGACGCTGGTCGCCCACTCCTGGCGCGAGCGCACGGGACAGGGGCAATGGGTGGAGGTGTCGGCCCAGGTCGCCATGATGTGGACGATGATGAGCGAGACAGGGCTGCCAGCGCTGCACGGCTTCGAACCCTTCCGCGACGGCGTCCATGCCCGCTACGCCGGCTTCCGGCGGCGGATCATCTTCCCCTGCGCCGACGGCTTCGTGGCGCTGATTGCCAGCGGCGGCGCCATCGGAGGCCCGGCCATGGAGGCCTTGACCGCCTGGATGGACGAGGAGGGGATGGCGCCCGACTTCATGCGCGGGCGCGACTGGCGCGCCTGGGATGCGGCGTACCTGCTGGGCGCCGGCGAGCGGGGACAGGCCGAGTTGGATCAGGTGGAAGCCGCGGCGGCTCGATTCTTTGCGACAAAAACGAAGGGGGCGCTCTACGAGGGGGCCCTCGCCCGCGGGGTTCTCCTCGCGCCGGTGGCGGACACGCGGGACCTCCTGGAGAACGCCCAGCTGGCGGCCCGGGACTTTTTCGTCCCCGTCACCCTGCCCCGGGTCGGCCGGCAGGTGGTCCATCCCGGTCCGTTCGCCAGGTTCAGCGTCACGCCGACCACGCTCCGGCGCCCCGCGCCCTCAATCGGTGAGCACACCGCTGACGTCCTCCCGAGCTGGGAGCGAACGGGGGCGACGGAGCGGGGGCACGCCTGCGATCCCTCATCGTCGGCGCCCTTTGAGGGGATTCGCGTGATCGACTTGGCGTGGGTCGCCACCGGGCCCATCACCGGCCGCCTCCTGGCCGAGTTCGGCGCCGACGTGATTCGTCTCGAATCGGCGACCCGAATCGATCCCGGCCGAACGTTGCCGCCCTGGGCTGACCGGGAGGCCGGGCCGAACCGAAGCCAGCTCTTCGCCAATTACAACGCCGGCAAGCGCTCGGTGGCCCTGAACCTCTCGCACCCAAAGGCCCTGGAGATTGCCCGGCAGCTCATCGCTCAGGCCGACGTCGTGGTGGAGTCCTTCACGCCGGGCACCATGGCGCGCTGGGGATTGGGGTACCCTGACCTCCGGTCCCTCAAGCCCGACATCATCCTGCTCTCCACCTGCCAGCAGGGGCAGACCGGCCCGCATTCCCACTACGCCGGCTACGGCTCGCTCGCCGCCGCGCTGGCGGGCTTCTACGCCCTCACCGGCTGGCCCGATCGGGAACCCGCGATGATCTACGGGGCCTACACGGATTTTGTGGCGCATCATTTCGCGTCGGCGGCCCTCCTGGCGGCCCTGGATCACCGCCGCCGCACGGGGGAAGGGCAGCACGTGGATCTTTCCCAGTTCGAGGCGAGCCTCCACTTCCTCGCCCCGGCGATCCTGGACTACGCCGTCAACGGCCGGGTGGCGGCCCGGCGGGGCAACCGAGACGACGGGGCCGCTCCCCACAACGCTTACCCCTGCGCCGGCCCTGATCGGTGGTGCGTGATCGTCTGCGAAGACGAGGCCGATTGGCGGTCGCTCTGCCGGATCATGGGGGAGCCGGAGTGGTGCCGGAGACCCGAATTCGCCAGCCAGGAGTCACGGAGGTGCAACGCGGAAGAGCTGGATCGCCTGATCGGCCAGTGGACCGTGGCGCAGGACCCCGCAAGCCTGGCCCGCCAGCTTCAGGCTGTGGGTGTGCCGGGCGGCGTGGTTCAATCCTGTTCCGATTTGCACCGAGATCCCCAGCTCAGCGCGTGGGGGGCCTTCAGGTGGCTCGATCACCCGGAGATCGGCCGCGCCCCGTACGAGGCATGGCCCTTCCGATGTTCCGAGACGCCGGGGCAGCTCCGCCCCGCGCCGTGCCTGGGTGAGCACACCCACGCGGTCATGACCGAGCTTCTCGGCATGAGCCGGAGCGAGGTCGACGGGTTGATCCACGAGGGGGTGCTCCGGTAGAGTTGCTCCGATGAAGGCCGCCGTCCTCCACGCCGCGAAAGACCTCCGCATCGAAGGCGCAGCCGATCCGTCGCCGGGAGCCGGCGAGGTGCTGGTCCGCGTCAGAGCGGCGGGACTCTGCGGGACCGACTTTCGCATCTGGTCCGGGGACCGGCCGGTCCGGTACCCGCTGATCATGGGGCATGAATTCATCGGGGAGGTGGCGGCCGTGGGTGCCGGCGTCGCCAACGTCAAACCGGGAGACACCGTGGCCGTGGAGCCCAACTATTCCTGCGGGAGCTGCGCGCTCTGTCGTGAGGGAAACCGGAACCTCTGCCTGTCCCGGACCGCGGTGGGCATCGATGTGGACGGAGGGTTCGCCGAGCTGGCGCTCATCCCGGCGCGCTGCTGCTGGCCCGCCCCTCCCGGCCTCTCCCCCGAGCAGCTCCTGCTTAGCGAACCCCTGGCGGTGGTCGTCCGCGCGGTCAGCCGGAGCGCCGTCCGGACCGGCGAGACCGCCGCGGTGGTGGGGGCCGGGACGCTGGGGCTTCTGGCCACTCAGGTCCTTCGATCGCGAGGGGCACGCGTGCTGGTGGTGAGCCGGAGCGATCGGCGCCTTTCCCTTGCCCGGGCTCTCGGGGCGGAGGCCGTGCAGAGCCTTGCGGCCGGGCCCGGGGCTGAGGCTGCGCGCCGCTTTTCGGGACGCGAGGGTGTTGATGTGGTGGTCGAGACCGCCGGCACCCCTGAGGCGGTGGAGGAAGCGGTGGACCTGGCCCGTCCCGGCGGCCGCATCGTCCTGACCGGGCTTCCCCACGAGCCCTCCCGCGTTCACTTCTTCTGGGTCGTGCGGCGGGAGCTCACGATCGTGGGCTCGATGATCTATCAGGATGAGTTCCCCGAGGCCATGCGCCTTCTCAGGGACGGGGCGGTCAACGCGGAGGCCCTGGTGACGCATCGCTTCGGCTTGGATAGGATCCAGGAGGCATTCGCCGCCCAGCGCGCCCCCGCCTCCATCAAAGTCGCCGTCATCCCGTAGACGCGTGATGCTTTTCAACAGATACCTGTCCGCTCGCTGCCTCGATCGGGCACGTTCGCGCGACGGCTTAGCCGTCGCAACCCCGGGGGGAGGAATCGGAAGGGGGGCGTAGCCCCCCTCCGAGTTTGCTGCATGCCGTTCGCTCGGATCAACGGGATCAGAATCCACTACGAGGTCTACGGCGCCGGTGCTCCGGTGCTGCTGATCAACGGTCTCTCAGCGCCCGGGGTCAATTGGCTCTATCAGGTGCGTGATCTCTCCCCCCACTACCAGGTCATCACCTTCGACAACCGCGGGGTGGGGGAGAGCGATCTGCCCGAATCGAAGACGTACCCGACGGCCCTGATGGCCGACGATGCCGCGCGGCTGCTGGAACACGTGGGGGTCAGGCGCGCGCACGTGGTGGGCGCCTCGATGGGGGGGACCATCGCCCAGGAGCTGGCCCTCCGTCATCCCCGCATGGTCCGGAGCTTGGTTCTGGCCTGCACATGGGCGAAGGGGGACGGGCGGTTTATCCGCACGGTGGAGTCGTGGGTGACCCTCACGCGAAAGCTGACGCTGGAGGAGCGCTTCCGCGACGTGCTCTTCCCGCTGGTGTACTCCCCCGCCTTCTTCGAGCGCCCCGGCGCCTTGAGCGAATCGCTGATGCGGGTCCTCGCCTACCCATTCCCCACCACGCCGGAGGGAATGGAGCGGCAGGCACGAGGGCTCCTGGCCTGGAATGGCACCAGGGTCAGGGATCTGAAAAAGGTCAAAGCGCCAGCGCGGATCCTCGTGGGGCGCGACGACATCCTCACCCCGCCCGCATTCTCGCGGGCCCTGGCCCGGCTTATCCCGAAGGCGCAGCTGAAAATCCTGCCTGGCGGTCACGGCTTCTTCATCGAGGAGGCGGAGGCCTTCAACCGGGCCGTTCTCGCGTTTCTGCGAAGGGTGAAGTGACACTTGAGGGGAAGACGGCGATCGTGACCGGCTCCCACGGCTCGCCTGAGCTTGACTGCCGCTGTTCGCGGGATTAGCATTTTCGCGGCGGGAGTGCGCGACCCGGTATCAGGCAGCTGAGAGGAGCCAGCGGGATGCAGTGTCCCCGGTGTGGCCGCAATTCGCCTGCCGGTGTGAAGTTCTGCGGGGAGTGTGGGACCCCGCTTGACCTCGCCTGCCCGACCTGCCGCAGCCTCAACTCCCCCACCAACAAGTTCTGCCACCAATGCGGCGCGCTCCTGGCCGGGGCGCCGACCGCGGGCCGTGTCGCGCCGCCTCAGGACTACACGCCAGGATATCTCGCCGAGAAGATCCTCCACGGCAAGCGCGCGCTGGAGGGCGAGCGCAAGCACGTGACGGTCCTCTTCGCCGACCTCCGCGGCTCGCTCGAACTGCTGGTGGACCGCGACCCTGAGGAGGCCCGGAAGCTTCTCGACCCGGCGCTGGAGCGCATGATGGAGGCCGTCCACCATTACGAGGGGACGGTCAACCAGGTCATGGGCGACGGGATCATGGCCCTCTTCGGCGCGCCACTGGCGCATGAGGATCACGCGGTCCGCGCCTGTTACGCCGCCCTTCGCATGCAGGACGCCCTCGCGCGACTCGCGGAGGAGCTGCGCCAGAGCCACGGTCTCACCGTCCAGATCCGCATCGGGCTCAACTCCGGTGAGGTGGTGGTCCGGTCTATCGGCAGCGACCTGCGCATGGATTACACCGCGGTCGGGCAGACCACGCACCTGGCGGCGCGCGTCGAGCAGCTCGCGACGCCGGGACGAACCTTCCTGACCGATTACACCCGCCGCCTGGTCGAGGGCTACGTGACGTTGAAGCCGCTGGGCCCCGTGCCGGTGAAGGGGTTGGTGGAGCCGGTCCCGATCTACGAGCTCACCGGCATCGGCCCCGTGCGTTCGCGCCTCCAGGCTTCCGCCGCGCGCGGGCTGACGCCGTTCGTTGGTCGGGGGTTGGAGCTCGCCGAGCTCCGCCGGGCTCTCGACCGCGCGAATGCCGGCCACGGCCAGGTGGTCGCCATTGTCGGCGAGCCGGGCGTGGGAAAATCTCGCCTCATCTGGGAGTTCACGCGTCTGGAACTCCCCGCCGGTTGGCGGGTCCTGGAGACCAGCGCCCTCTCCTACGGTCGGAGCACCCCTTACCTCCCGATCGTCGGCCTCCTGAGGACATATCTCGAAATCGAGGGCGGCGACAACGGACGCCGGATCCGAGAAAAGGTCATGGCCAGGATCCTGGACCTCGACCAGTCCTTGACCTCGGCGCTGTCTCCCCTGCTGACGCTCCTCGACGTGGCTGTGGATGACGAGCAGTGGCTGGCCCTCGAGCCGTCGCAACGCCGCCAGCGGAGCGTCGAGGCTGTCAAGCGTCTCCTGTTCCGCGAGGCGCAAGTCCAGCCGGTGTGCCTGGCTGTCGAGGACCTCCAGTGGATCGATTCGGAAACACAGGCGGTTCTGGACGCCCTCGTGGAAGGCCTCCCGACTGCCCGCGTCCTGCTCCTCGTGAGCTATCGGCCTGAATACCAGCATGGCTGGGCCAACAAAACCTACTACAGGCAGCTCCGCGTGGATCCGCTCCCCCCGGACAGCGCGGAGGAGCTTCTGCGAAGCCTCGTCGGCGACCGGGATGGCGTGGCCGCGCTCACCCGGCTGCTGATCGACCGGACGGAAGGCAACCCATTCTTCCTCGAGGAGACCATCCGGGACTTGGTTGAGGCACAGGTTCTGGTGGGTGAGCGGGGTGCCTATCGTTTGGCGAAGCCGCCGTCGAACATCCACGTGCCGGCGACCGTCCAAGCCGTCCTGGCCACCCGCGTTGATCGACTGCCCCCCGAGGAGAAGGCACTGCTGGAGACGGCCGCGGTCATCGGTCGGGACATCCCCTTCGCCTTGCTTGAGGCGATCGGGGTGCTGCCGCACGAGGAGCTGCGGCGAAGTCTGGCCCGGCTCCGGGGGGCCGAGTTCCTCTACGAGGTCAGCCTCTTCCCGCAGCCGGAATACACCTTCAAGCATGCGCTCACGCTGGAGGCGGTCTACGGGAGCCTCCTCCAGGACCGCCGTCGCGCGCTTCACGCACGGATCGTCGAGGCGATGGAGCGTCTCTACCCGGAGCGTCTCGCGGAACACGCGGAGATCCTCGCCCACCATGCGGTGCGCGGCGAGGTGTGGGAAAAGGCCGTGGACTACCTCCGCAAGGCCGGTGCGAAGGCCTATGCGCGGGGTGCCCTGCTGGAGACCGTCGAGCGCTACGAGCAGGGGCTGAGCCTCATGACGTACCTGCCGGTCACCTCGGAGAACACCCTCCGGGCGATTGACATCCGCCTGGACCTCCACGCGCCGCTCCTGGTTCTCGGCCGGGTCCGGCGGCTGATGGAGGTGGGTGAGGAGGCCGAGCGGCTGGCGCGCCAGCTCAATGACTCGCCGCGCCTGGGCCGCGTGCTCCAGCAGCTGGGCTATTTCTTCTGGCTCTCGGCGCGATATGGCCAAAGCCTCGACTACGGCCGGCAGGCCCTTGACATTGCGACCACCCTGGGCAATCCGACCCTGCGCATCCGAGCGACCCACCTCCTCGGGCTGAGCCGCCTCTCGCTCGGCGACTACCCCTCCGCCGTGGAGCTGCTGACGCGAGTCGTGGACGGGCCCGACGCGGACCTTGCCCGGAGCCGCCTGAGCCTGCTGGTGTCTTACGTGGACGCCTGCGGTTGGCTTGCCTTCTGCCTGGCGGCGATCGGGGACTTTGACCGATCCTTGGCCTACGCCGATCGGGCGGTCCAGCTGGCCGATGCCTCCGGGCACCCACAGCCGCAGGCCATGGCCTACGGGTTTCGCGCGATCCCGCTGATCGTCAAGGGCGATTTCTCGCTGGCGCTGCCGTGGTGCGAGCGCGCGGGCCATGTCTCCCAAACCAAGGCGGTCCTCGCGTGGATCCCAACCGCCTATTCCCTTCGGGGCTTGACCCTCGCCTGGCTCGGGCACCACGCGGATGGATTGGCGTACCTGGAGCAGGCTGCCAAGGCGCGGGAGCAGATGGGCGTCACGACCAATCTCGCTCTGTTCCACTTTCGATGGGCTGAGGGGTTGCTTCTGGCTAAACGGATTCCGGAAGCGAGGCGTGCCGCTCAGCGGGCACTGGAGCTGGCCGTGTCCCCGGGGGAGCGAGGCTACCAGGCGCTCACGCTCTACCTTTTGGCCGACATTGCCGCCGCGGCAGATCCGCCCGACACACCGACCGCGTTCGCACACGTGGAGCAGGCCAAAGCGCTGGCCAAGGAGCTCGGCATGCGTCCGGCGCTGGCGCGCTGCCACCTGAGCCTGGGCCGCCTCCTCGCGGCTTCAGGACGCCCAGCCGAGGCGCGGGCGGAATTCTCGACCGCCATCGGCATGTTCGCCTCCATGGGCATGGCCTTCTGGCTGGGCCGCGCTCAGGCCGAGCTGGACAAGGTGTCGCGCTGATGCGCCGGACGGGTCGCGGGCAGGCCCGACCGCCTCCCGAGCCCGCCTGATCGGGCGGACGCTCTCGTCATTGTTCCGGCGGCAGCCGGCGTCCCCGCTGCCGGCATACGAACTAAACGCCAGATCACGAAGGAGTCCGACGATGCCACTGTGGTTGCGGGTTGGTCGCCAGGGGTTCAGGGTGACGACGACATCTCTGTCCCACACCAGAGGCCTTCTGACCAGGAGGAGCGTCGTGGAGTTCACGTTCGGCCCGGGGCGCCTGGATTCCAGGATCGCCAAGCGGCTCTTGGAGGACACGGCGAACTACGGCGGCAAGCTGGGCTTGAGGATCGAGAAAAGCCAGACGATCAAGAGCCTCGAGGTTGCCGGGATGGAGCTCCGCCCCGATGCGAAGCTCTCACGCGAGCTTCACCGGACCCTGGGAGCCGGCCCTCGGGAAAAGTGGGTGGGCTTTCCCCTCCTGGGCAACCGGGCGCTGCTGGGACCCGGCTTCAAGACGGTGCTCAAAATCACCTTCAGGCCGCGGACAAAATTGGCCTTTCAGCTCGTCCCGATCGTCGTCACGTTCGGCCATCAGGATTTCACGCAGCACTACGTTCTGGGGGTGAGCGTGCTCAAGACCGGCAAACCGCACGTCGACTCGTTCATTGAAGTCGTTTCGGGGCGATGAGCTTCGGCCGGCTAGGCTCGCGGCACCGGGAATGAGCGTACGCCGAGGTGTCCTCGCCCTCCGGCGCCTGCGCGACCTCGGGGTCGTCGGCTGAGCCGAGCGACGGTCGGGAAGGACTCATGAATGGCGCAGCGAACGGTCCTGGTGACGGGGATGAGCGGACTCATCGGGGGCGCGGTGCGGAAGCGATTGGAGGGCCAGTATGACCTCCGCGCGCTCAACCGTCGCCCGGTGGAGGGCGTCGCCTGTCATCAGGCGGATATCGCCGATCTGGAGGGGATTCAGGCGGCATTCGCGGGCATCGACGTGGTCGTCCATCTTGCGGCGATAGCTCATCGGCACGCGACGTGGGAGGAGGTCCTCACCCACAACATCGTCGGCACTCACAACGTCTTTGAGGCGTCGCGGCGGGCAGGCGTGAAGCGGATCATCTACGCGAGCAGCGGCGCGGTGGTCGGCAACTACGAACGCCAGTTCCCCTACAGCGCGCTGGCGGCAGGACAGTACAAAGAAATGGGCGCTTGGCCCAGGCTGACCCACGAAGCGCCGCCGCGTCCTGTCGGGCTCTACGGCTGCAGCAAGGTCTGGGGAGAGGCACTGGCGCGCCATTACTCGGACACGCACGGGATCTCCGTGATCTGCCTGCGGATCGGCGCGGTCAACCGCGAGGACCGCCCCGCCACGCCGCGCCATTTCTCCGTCTGGTGCAGCCAGCGGGACATTGCGCAAATGGTCGAGAAGTGCATTGCCGCGCCCGAGAGCGTGCGGTTCGATATAGGGCCGAGGACTACCGGGAGAGGGCTCCGCTCCGACGGCAGGGCGGTGGGCTTCGGCGACACAGAGGGTCGAGGCCTACTTCACGAAGCCCAGCGCGCGGGGGACCAGGAGGACGGTGTCGGGGACGAAGGCGACGAGGAAGAGAACGAGGATGATGGCGGCGAGGAAGGGCAGGAGCGGCCGGACGAGCTTCTCCATCGGCAGGCCGCTGATCGCCATGCCGATGAAGAGGCAGAGCCCCACGGGCGGCGTCACGTGCCCGACCGCCGACGCGATGACGCACACCATGCCGAAGTGGATCGGGTGGATGCCGAGCGCCTGCGCTCCCGGCAGGAGCACCGGGACGGTGACGAGGATGATCTCCGACGGGGTCAGGAAGGTGCCGAGGAAGACGTAGAGCACGATGACGAACGTCAGGAAGAGCCACCACGTGGGGGCGAAGGTCCCGATGGCCTCCGCGACCCTGATGGAGAACTTGGAGTAGGTCAGCACCCAGCCGAAGGCTCCCACGAGCCCGATGATGAGCCCGATGACGCCGGAGAGGCGCGCGGAGTCGGCGAAGATCTCGGGCAGCTCCCGCCACGACAGCTCCCGGTAGAAAAGCGGGGGCACCGCGAGCGCGTACGCCACCGCGACGGCGGCGGCCTCGGTCGGCGTGAACCAGCCGAGCAGGATCCCCCCCATGATGATGATGGGGATCATCAGGCCCGGAAGCGCGTTGCGGAAGGCCGTCGTGAACGTCGCGAGCGTCGGCCGGGGCTCGCGGGGGTAGTTCCGCCGCTTGGCGATGATGAACGTCGGGACCGCCATCCCGACCGCGATGAGTGCCCCCGGCAGGTAGCCGCCCGCGAAGATCGCCGCGACGGACTCGTCGGCCATCCACGCGTAGATCACCGCGATGATCGAGGGCGGGATGATCGGCGCCAGGATCGCCGTGCAGATGGTGAGCACGGTCGCGAAATCCTTGTCGTAGCCCTTCCGGACCATCTGAGGGACGAGGAACGTCCCGAGCGCGGACACATCCGCCACCGCCGAGCCCGAGATGCCGCCGAATAGCATGGAGTCGAGGATGTTCACGTAGGCGAGGCCCCCGCGAAAGCGGCCGACGAGCACGGTCGCCAGGTCGATGATCGCGCGCGCCACACCGCTCCGCGCCGCGATGTTGCCCGCGAGGATGAAGAGCGGTGCGGCGAGGATGAGGAACGAGTCCGACAGGAGGCCGACGAACCGCGTCGGGATGATGATCGGATTCAATGCGGGGTAGATCATGGCAGCCGCAAGGGTGCCGACGCCGAGCGCGACGGAGATCGGCATCCCGAGGATGACGAAGATCACGAAGACGATCAGGAGTGTTTCGGCCATAGATCGCGCGCGGCGACGACGAACCGCCAGGCCATCGGCAGGATGATGAGCACCGCGCCGATGGGCACGGCGGCGTACACGTAGCCCAGCGGCAGGCCGAGACCGGCGCTCGTCTGGAGCTGCGAGTTCGGCACCAGCACGAAGCTCGTCTTGATGAGCGAGAGGAACAGGAGCATCCCGGCGCCGTGGGTGAGAACGCGGGTGGCCGCCTGCCCGCGGGGGGGCAGCCGGTGGAGGAAGTACTCGAGCGCCGTGTGCTCGCCCCGGTGCATCGCGGCCGCCGCGCCGATCATGACCAGCCAGACGAAGAGGTAGCGCGGCACCTCGTCGAGCCCCTCGATCCCCACCGCGAAGACGTAGCGGAGGACCACCTGCAGGAAGACGGCGAGCGCCATGATCGCGAGGACGAGGCCGCCGAGGAGCGCGAGCCCGTGGTAGAGCTGGGCCCCCCGGCGGCCGAACGGTGGGTCGGGGCGGGCCACGCTACTTCAAGCTGAGGATGTAATCGACGATCTTTCGCGCGTCCTTGCCGGCCGGCGTCGCGTAGAACTCCTCGTAGACGCTCCTGGTCGCCTCACGGAAGGGGTTCGCGTCGGGCTTGGTG
The DNA here is from genome assembly GCA_016209425.1 of Candidatus Rokuibacteriota bacterium. Taxonomy (GTDB): domain Bacteria; phylum Methylomirabilota; class Methylomirabilia; order Rokubacteriales; family CSP1-6; genus JACQWA01. The sequence continues at coordinate 13,692 of JACQWA010000295.1, read as the reverse complement.
ATCGAGACGCCCTTGGCCTTCACCTGATCCTGGATCCCCTTGTCCTCGTCCAGGATGAACTTCCGGTTCCACTGCTCGGCATGCCTGGCGGCCTCCAGGATCGCCTTCTGCGTCGCCGCGTCCTGCTTGGCCCACGACGCCTTCGACATGAGGAGCGCGATGGCCTGGTGGGTGTGCCGCACGTCGGCCACGTGCTTGACGATGTCGTAGAACTTGTTGTGGTAGTAGGTGTTGATGCCCCCCTCGCCGAAATCGATCACCTTGGTCTGCAGCGCCGTCGCGACTTCGGGAAAGGCGATCGCCGTCGGGATCATGCCGAGCGCCTTGAAGGTGGCGACGAGGATCTTGTCCTCCTGGACGCGGACCTTCCTGCCCTTGACGTCCGCGATCGAGTTGATGGGGTAGTGGCCGTAGATGCCCCGGTAGCCCGCGGCGATGAACCCGAGGAGCCTGAAGCCCTTCTTGTCGAGGACCGGCTCGTAGTACTTGCGAATCGTGTCGCTGCCGTCCAGCGCCGCGTAGACGTGCTGGTAGTCGCGGAAGATGTAGGGGAGCTGGAAGACGGACATTTCGGGGACGAGGGTGGAGAGCGGCGCCGTCGTCATCGGGGTGAAGTCGACGGTCCCGAGCTGGACCTGCTGACCCACCTCCCGCTCGCCCCCGAGCGCCCCGGAGTGGTGGTGGATGACCTTGACCTTCCCTCCGGTCAGCTCGGCGAGCTTGTCGGCGAACTGCTGGGCGGCGAGCGTGGTGCCGTGCTTCGCGGGGTTCACGTTGCCCATGACGAGCTCGCGCGTCTGCGCCGTCACGGGGGTCCAGCCGGCCAGGACCAGCATGGAGATCATCAGCGCTGCCAACAGGGCTCGTGCCATGACGTCGTCCTCCCGCTTGGGGTTATTCGGGACGTTTCCCGTACGTGGCGGTGACCGTGGTCTTGATGCCGCCGCGGATGTTGAAGTCGCCCACCACCTCGATCCAGCGCGGGCGGGCCGCGGCCACGAGGTCGTCGAGGATCCGGTTGATGACGTCCTCGTGGAATGCGCCCTCGTTCCGGTACGACCAGATGTAGAGCTTCAGCGACTTGAGCTCCACCAGGTGCTGGTCGGGGACGTAGCGGATCCGGATGGTGGCGAAGTCGGGCTGGCCGGTGCGCGGGCAGAGGCAGGTGAACTCGGGGATGGCCACGTTGACCTCGTAGTCCCGATCCGGATGCGGGTTCGGGACCACCTCGAGCTGCGTGGATGGCTGGGTCGGCACCGCTAATGCCCCTCACCCTGGCCCTCTCCCCGGAGGGGAGAGGGAACTTCTCGGCTCGGGGGGATCATTGTGGACTCTGGCGCTTGGCGTCCACGAGCTGGAAGCGCCAGCCGTCGGGGTCGCGGCCGTTGGCGATGGTCCGGCCGGTCTCCTGGATGTACCGGGGCTCGCGCTCGAAGCGCACCCCCTGGGCCCTCAGGGCGGCGTAGGCCGCCCTCACGTCGTCGACGCGGAAGGCGATGTGGTTGACGCCGATGACCTCCTCGCCCTGGACTCGGTGGAGCTCGAAGATCGGCTGGTTGGGGCCGGGGAGCTGGAGCTCCACCGAGACGCCGTGGTGGGTCGTCCGCGAGAGCGGCTTGAAGCCGATGGCCTCGAACAGCCGGACGTACCCCTCGAGGTCGTCAACGATCAGCTCGATGTGATCGACCTGCGTGACCATGAGGCTTCCTCCTGTCGTGAGCAGAGCATAGCACAGGGGGAATAGCGGTCGTGGGGGCCCGTGACGTCACCGGACAGGGGTGGGCGCGAGCGGGCTCACTCGCCAGAGCGCCTGGCGGAGAGGCTCCACCGCGCTGGCGGGCACTCCCTCAAACACCAGCACGTCCAGCCCCTGCCGCTCGACGAGGAAGCCTTGCGGACCATCCTGCCAGCTCCAGAGTACCCCCGCGCCCTTCACGGCCTTCCCCGCAAGGGCCGGATGTCTTTTTTCCAGGAGCCCCCCGTAGGCCTGGGCGAAGGCCTCAGCGGTCTCCGCTTTTTCCCAGCTCACCCGGTAGACCAGCGCCTGGCCGCCGCTGTCCTCCCAGACCTGATAGCGATCCCCGCGCCACCCGCTGGCCAGGCGGCGGGCCTCCTGCTCGCCCAGATGCCTCTCGAGCACGGCGCCGAGCGCCCACTCGCCCAGCTCATCCTCGATCACCCGGCGCCAGGCCGGAGGGAGAATCGGTCGGAGGTCGGGGAGGCTGACGGGGAGCGGATCTTCCCGCCGGCCGACGAGCTTTACGGGATGGAGAATCTGGCTCGTCGAGCGGGGGGGGTCGCGGTAGAGCTGGCTGACGACGGACTGCGGGTGCGCGAGCCTCAACTGATGAAAGAAGATCAGGCCCTGAACGTAGGGGAAGAGGAGCAGGTCTTTGAGAAACTTGGGGGCCTTGTCGATGACGGGCCCGACGGATTGCGCCGCCACGAGTTGCCGGACGGTTGAGAGGTCGGGAATCTGCCGGAGATCCAGGCCCTGAGCCTTGAGCAGGAGCTCCAGGGAAAGGACGATCGCTTCACCCTCGACGAGAGCCTGACGGGCCAGGGCCTGGTCTCCCTTCCCGGGAGCTGCGGTGAGGAACTGGTCGAGGACAACGTCGCGGTCCTGGAGGGCATGGACCAGCTCATGCAGGAGCGCGGCTTGTTGCTGCTCGGCAGTCAGCCAGTCGGCCAGCACCATAACTTTTCCCACCGGATCGTAGTAGGCCGCTGCCTGCTCCTCGAGCAGGTCCACGAGGAAGCCGCGGAGGTCGAAGCCGGTCGGAATCAACCCCCAGGCCACCAGCGCCTTCCGCTCGGCCTCCACCCGTGCCGCCGGGTACTTCCGGTTCAGCTCCTGCTCGACGTAGCGTCGCGTTTCGGCCCGGCTGCGGATCACGACGGCGGGAGGCGGTCCGGGCGCGGGAAGCCCGCGAAGGACGGCCAGCTCTGAAAAGAAGGGACCGACGAGGGCCTGAACAGGCAGGGCGGCGGACGGCTGCGCCGGCGACGGGGCCGGGGAGCCCGCAAGGCCGAGAAGGACTGCGACCGCAATCAGCCTCGGAGCCGCAGCTGACATGGCTAGCAGGATAGCACAGCGAGGATCAGGCCGGGCGGCTGGTCAGGCCGATGCCGATCGCAACAAGCAGGCTCGCCAGAAGCAGAGCCCCGGTGAGGGGATCTCCCACGAAAAGAGCGGAAAGCAGAACGCCGAAGATGGGCGAGGTGAGCCAGAACCCGGCCAGCGCGCTCGGCCGGTAGTGCATGAGCAGCCACAGGTTGGCGATGAAGTTGAACCCGGCCACGACCACCCCCTGATAGAAGATCGACAGGGCCAGCGACGCAGTCCAGCGGTAGGGGGTGCCGGCCTCCAGCCCGAGGGAGAGCGCGGCCAGGCCCGCTGAGCCAATCACCGCCTGGGCGAGGAGGAGCTTCGTCGGGTCGATCCGCTGGACGGCCTGCGCGAGATAAATCGTCCGCTCTGCGAGGAGCACGGCGCCGAAGGAGACGATGACATCGCCGAGGAGCGTCGCGCCACTCCCTCCGAGCTGGCGGGCGAAGAGGATCACGATGCCCGCGTAGGCGACCAGAGCGCCGCCCAGCTTTCGAGGGGTCAGGCGGTCACCGGGAATGAGGAAATGCGCCAGCAGCACGGTATGGACCGCGTACGCATTGAGGAGCAGTGCCGAGTGGCTGGCCGTGGTGAACGCGGTTCCAAGGTTGAGGCAGCCGACCTGAACGGTGAAGAGAACGCCGAGAAATGCCAGCGGCCGCCACTCGTGCCGCTCGATTCTGAAATGGGCGAGCGTCCCCGTCCACCAGGCCCAGGCCAGGATCGAGAGTCCCCCGAGGACGAAGCGCATCCACCCCAACCGGAACGGCGGCGCATCGAACAGCCCGATCTTGATCGCGGCCGGGTTGCCCCCCCAGAGGGCCGACAAAAGGAGGGCGAGGGCCCCCCCGCGGAGGTCGAGGTTCCTCAGGGAACTGTCACCGGGCTCAGAGATCCATCCCGACTGTTCCACCCAGTGCCCTGACCAGAGCCGTCACGTTCTCGTCGGGCACTCCGGGGGGAAGCACACAGCCTGGGCCTACGATGAGGCCGATCCCGTCAGTCTGGTCCACGGCGTCCATGACCTCCGCCCGGACGTCTTCGGGCGTACCGTCGTGGAGGGTGGCCGACTGGTTCGCGCCGCCGATCACCGCGCCCGTGACCTTGGCCTTTCCCCCTCTGAGCGACGGCCCCGCGGAGCGATCGTCCCAGTTCCAGGCGTGCCCGGGCAACGCCGAGAGCTGGTCGAACATCAGCTCGTCGCCGTGGGCGTGGACGATCACGAGGCGGGCCCGCGCCATGGTGACCTCGAGGATCCTCCGGTCGTACGGCTCGCCGAACCTCGCGTATTCTCCCGCGGTGTGGAACCGGCGGCTGGCGGCCTGGATCGAGTAGAAGATCCCGGCGGCCTCCTCGTCCAGACAGAGGGTGAGGAAGCGAATCAGGGTATCGGTGATCGCCTCCAGCGCCGCCACCACGGCTTCGGGCCGCTCTCGGAGGTCCTGGTTCAACCTATCGCCTGAGAGCTTCCGGGCGAGGGAGAGGGGACTGAACATGGTCGGCACGACCGGCGCGTCGGCTCGCCTGTCCACGACAACTCGGACAATGCTCTCCAAGTGCTGACCGTAGGCGGTCGTGGTGATGTCGAGGGGTTTGATCTTTTTCCAGTCGGCGGCGGCGTTGACGGCGTGGGAGGCGCAGGGACGGTGGCCGTCCGGCAGCACTGTGTCGGACTCCACACACCCCCAGTCCGCCACCGCGTAGCCGGCGGCCGGGGTGACCTTGAGGAAATCTGAGCCATACCGCTGGTGAAAGCGGAGCGTCGCCTGGGCGAGCCCGGCCGTGGAGCGGTCCACCTCTGGAAAGTGACACCAGACGGCATAGGGGACGCGGTCCACCGGTCTCCGCGCGATGGCGGCCTGGATTCGCTCGTGCTTGGTCATCGTTGCCCCGGGATCAGCCGTGAAGGATGACGAGACCGTCGCGGATCGCGGGCGCCCCCTGCTCGGTGAGGACGCGGAACCCGACCGCTTCGCCGTCGGGCGCCTTCTCCCGCGTGAGCCCCTGAACGGTGAGGGTGGACGGCATCAGGACCATCGCGGCGAACCGGCAGCGGATCCGCTTCACCCGCGTGGGGTCGTCATCGGCCTCGCGCGCGAGCAGTGCCGAGACCGCCAGCGCCAGCGTGGCGGTGCCGTGGAGGATGATGTCCGGCAGGCCCGCCGCCGCGGCGACGGCCCGGTCGGTATGGACGGGGTTCCAGATCCTCGCGCACTCGGTATAGACGTGGGCGGCCCCGGCGAGGATGGGAACGCGCGCGTGCCAACGGGCCGGCCCGTCAGCGGGGTGCGGGTCAGCGGGGGCGTCGATGAGCCAGCGGTCCGGCCCGGCGGTCTCCACCCCACGATAGAGCGTCCCGTAATCGGTGGTGGTGACGGGCGCGCCCGAAGCGTCCCGCGTCTCGTACCGGGTGACGACGTAAGCCCCGGGTTTGCGCTGTTCGACGCCCACGATCCGGGCGGTCGTCGTGAGTCGGTCGCCCGGAACGACAAGCCGGTGGAGCAAGAGGTCGTGGGTCGCATGCACCCCCATCAGCTCGACGTCGGGGTGAATTGTCTTGGCCCGGAGCGCCGGGGCCAGCGGCCACTCGTAGCAGACTGGGAAGACCGGGTGGGCCACGATCCCATCTTTGCGCGAAGTGTCCAGGTAGACCGGGTTCGCCTCGCCGATCCCGGCGGCATAGGCCATGAGCCAGCGGGCGTCGATCTCCGCGAGCCCCGGCCCCGCCTCCACGCCGAGAATGTCGGCGCGGACTCTCACGATGGGGGGAAGTTCATGCATTCGACGAAGATGTCCTGAAAATCAGGGTGCGCCGCCAGGGAGACGTGCTCGATGCTGCGCGCGACGCGCTCGGCCCTTTGGCGTTCGGTTTCCGAGACCAGACAGAGCTGGGCGCCGAGCGAGGCGGCGTTGCCCACGTAGCGGATCTTCCCGGCGGGGAGCGGCGGGATCAGCCCGATGCGCAGCGCGCTCCGGATCGAGATGTAGTTGCCGAACCCGCCGGCCAGCATGAGCTCGGCCACCTGCTCGGAGGGGATTCCGGCAATATGCTGAAGCATCGCCACGCCGGCCGCGATGGCCCCCTTGGCGAGCTGAACCTGGCGGATGTCATCCTGGCTGAGCACGATCTCGGCCGGCGCGCCGACCTCCCCCTTTTTGACGAGGACGAACTGCCGTTCCTCCCCGCGCATGACGACGCGCTCCCTGAGCCGGAGGGGAAGCCGATCCCGCTGCTCGACCTGAATCAGCCCCGTGGAGTCCACGACGCCCGTGTCGAGCATGCACGCCAGGGCGTCGATGATGCCCGAGCCGCAGATGCCCAGCGGCCCTGCCTCGCCGATGGTGTGGATCTCGACGTCGTCCTCGATCCTGACGCGGTCGATGGCGCCGAGCGCCCCGCGCATGCCGTGCTTGACCTGGGCGCCCTCCAGGGCGGGGCCGGCGGGAGCGGAGCAGGCCCAGAGACGCGCCTTCGACCCGAGCAGCACCTCGCCGTTGGTCCCGATGTCCACCGCGATCCTGACCTCGGGACTTTCGTAGATCCGGGTGGCCAGAGCCACCGCCACGGCATCGGCTCCGACGAATCCCGCCACGATCGGGAGCAGGCAGACCCGCGCCTCGGGGTTCACCTTGAGGAAGAGCTCGCGCGCGGGGACGACCAGGGGGTGCCGCATGACCGGCGCGTACGGCGCCAGTCCCACGTAGGAGGGGTCGATCCCCAGAAGGATGTGGTGCATGCAGGTGTTGCCCACGACCACGACCTTGTAGAGCCATTTGGCCAGGACGCCCGATTGCCGAACGATCTCCTCCACATGCTGGTTCAGGAGCCCGATGATCCGGGTCTGGAGCTTCCGGAGGTTGGCGGGGTTGAACTGGGCGAAGGCGATCCGCGACATCAGGTCGCCGCCGAAGACGGCTTGGGGGTTCAGGCTGGACACCGTCGCAAGTTGCTCGCCGGATTCCAGCTCGATCAGCGTGGTGACCACGCTGGTGGTGCCGATGTCCACGGCGAGGCCGAACTTGAGGAGCGCGGTGTCGCCCTTCTCCACGGCGAGAACCTGACGGCCGAAGGTGGTGACGGTGACCTCTCCCTGGCCGTCCCGCAGGCTCTGGGGAAGCTGCCTGAGGATGGCGGGGGAAACGTCCTCCGTGGTGCGTCCGATCACGGTCAGGAGCTCTTCCAGGTCGGATGTCTGGTGATGCTCCTCACGGGGGAGGGAGACTTTCACGACCTGCTTGGTGATCCCGGCGTCGATCACGACCCGCGCGACGTCCTGTACCCGTCGATCGGCCCCGAGAATCTGGAAGGCCTGCTCGTCGAGCGGCGGGGCGACCTGCACGGCGGTCGCCTCGGCGAGGTGGCACTGGCAGGAGAGGCGATACCCCTCCCGAACGAGGTCGTCTCCCAGCTGGAGCTCATCCATGATGGTGGGCGGGGGGATGGTTCCGCGGACGAACTTCACGCGACACGAGGTGCAGCGCCCCCTCCCGCCGCACGTCGCGGTAATGTCGATCCCGGCAGCCTGGGCGGCCTTGAGGATCGTGGTGCCGGGAGCGACCTGGAGCTCCCGGTTGTCGGGGAGGATCGTGAGGGGGATGGTCATCCCGGGCGTATGATAACATGGCTCGTTACCCCACCCTCTCCCCCTTGCCCCACCTTCCGGCTTGACTTGGCTGGGCGGGTTCGCAATAGTAGGGCACACCGTTCGGCGGCCCGAATCTCTCGGGGGGCGTGTGCTCAAGTACGCGGTCCAGCGGCTCTTCTGGCTTCTCCCCACGCTGCTGGCCATGGCCCTGGTCACCTTCCTGGTCATGCACGCCACGCCGGGGAGCCCCCTGGATCCGGTGGCCGAGGGCGCCAACCCGTTGAGCCCCGAGGCTCAGAAGAACCTGGCCGAGAAGTACGGCCTGGACAGACCCCTTCATGAGCAGTTCGTCATCTTCGTCGCCAAGGCGGTCCGCGGCGATTTCGGGAACTCCTTCGTCTATAAGACACGCACGGTGGGCGAAATTCTCCTCGCGTCGTTCCCCGTCTCCCTCTTCCTGGGTAGCATGGCCCTGGCCCTCGCCATCCTCGGCGGGGTGGCGCTGGGAATCCTCGCCGCCGTCTATCAGAATCGTTCCTGGGACTATGTGAGCGTTGGGCTTGCGACGCTCGGCGTGAGCGTACCCAACTTTATCCTCGCCGTCTTCTTCATCGTTCTGTTCTCCCTCCTCCTCCCGCTCTTTCCCACCGGCGGCTGGGGTCAGCCGCGGGAGTGGGTCCTCCCGACCATCACGCTGGCCCTCGGCCCGATGGGAATCATCGCCCGGTTCACCCGCTCCAGTATCCTCGAGGTGATCCGGTCCGACTACATCCTGACGGCGCGCGCCAAGGGGCTCGGCGAGCGGCTGGTGGTCTTCAAGCACGTCCTGAAGAACGCCTTTATTCCGGTCGTCACGCTGCTCGGGCCGATGTTCGCGGCGGTGGGGACCGGATCCTTCTTCGTGGAGTCCATCTTCCGCGTCCCGGGCATGGGGCGGTTCTTCGTCGAGTCCATGACCGGCCGGGACTATCCCATGATCATGGCCGTGATCCTCCTGTACGGGGCGTTCCTGGCCATCATGAACCTCATCGTGGACCTCCTTTATGGCGCTCTGGATCCGCGCATCCGCTATTAAACTCGGAGGGGGGCTTCGCCGCCCCTCCGATGCCTCCCCCGGGAGGGTTGCGGGGGCGAAGCCCCCGCTCGAACTGCTTACCGTGGGCCTTCCACGTCGATTGCGGCGGCAAAACCCTTGCTCGAAGGGCGTGCGGGCGAACGTCACATGGCGGTAGTGCAGAGGGTTCCGGGTGCGGCGGGGGTCGTGTGGCCCGCCGAGACTGTCCACGCCACGAGCCTGTGGCGGGACGCGTGGCGGCGGCTCCTTCGAAATCGGCTGGCCGTCCTCGGGGGGGGCGTCATCGTCCTGCTCTGCCTCGTGGCGCTGCTCGCCGACGGGCTGGCTCCGTACCCTTACACGAAGAGCAGCTTCAGTCGGACCTACGAGTTTCCCTCGAAGGAGTTTCCCCTTGGCACGGATCAGCTGGGCCGCGATGTGCTGTCGCGGATGATCTACGGGGCGCGCGTCTCGATGCTGGTGGGACTCGGCGCTCAGGCGATCGTCGTGCTGATCGGCGTCCCCATCGGTCTCCTCTCCGGGTACTTCGGGGGTCGGGTGGATCTCTTCCTGACACGATTCATCGACGTGATGTACGCGTTTCCCCGCCTGCTCTTCGTCATTCTCGTCATGTCCGCGCTCGGGGCCGGCCTCACGAACATCTTCATCGCCATCGGCCTCACCGGCTGGGTCGGGATCGCCCGGCAGACCCGCGCCCAGGTCCTCTCGATCAAGGAGAAGGAGTACGTGGAGGGAGCGCGGGCCCTCGGCGCGGGCTGGTTCCGCCTCATGACGCGGCACCTCTTCCCCAACTCGCTGACGCCGATCATCGTCACCGCGAGCTTCGGGATTCCGGAGGCGATCTTCACCGAGGCGGCGCTGTCGTTCATCGGGGTGGGGATCAACCCGCCGACGCCGTCCTGGGGCCAGATGGTCGGGGAGAACCAGCAGTTCCTCCGCTCGTATTGGCACCTCTGCGTGTTTCCGTCGATCGCCATCGCGGTCACGATGCTGTCGTTTACCTTCTTCGGGGACGGGGTTCGGGATGCGCTGGACCCCAAGATGAAGTAACCGGCATTTCAAGGAGGCCACCATGAGGATTCCCGACGAGCAACTGGCGCTTTTCGAGAAACGGCTGGAGGCGATCGGCGTCGGCCGGCGCGACTTCCTGAAGGTGGTGGGGGCCATGGCTGCCCTCGGGGGGCTCGGCTTCATCACCAGAGCAGAAGCCGCCAAGCCGACCAAGCCGGCGCCGGGAGAGAAGCTGGCCAAGGAGCAGATCCTCAAATACGGCGGAGGGGGTTGGTTCCAGCAGGACCCGGCCAGCCAGGATTTCAACAAGGATCTGTACTGCCAGGGTGTGCCGGCCCTCTGGGCAGGGCTGATGGTTTTCAATGCCGACTTTGTCGCGGTGCCGTGGATGGCGACCAGGGTCGAGGGAAACAAGGAGGGCTCCGTCTGGACGTTCGCCATCCGGAAGGACTCCCGCTGGTCGGACAACGCCCCCCTGACGGCGCGCGACTTCGAGTGGTCGTGGAAGCGCCAGCTCGATCCTGCCACCGCCGCCCCTTACGCGTCGTTCCTCTACGACATCAAGAACGGCGAGGCGTTCAACAAGAAGCAGCTCACCGACCCCAGCCAGGTGGGTGTCAAGGCCAAGGATGACTGGACGCTCGAGGTCACGCTGGAAGGGCCGCGCGGCTACTTCCCGGTGCTGGCAGCCTACCTGGCGGCGCTCCCGGCGTACCGGCCGGCCGTGGAGAAGCACGGCGACAAGTGGACGGAGGCGGCCAATATCGTCACGAACGGGCCCTTCACCCTGGAGGCGTGGGAGCACAACAAGCAGATGGTTCTCAAGAAGAACCCCTACTACTACGGCGTGAAGGACGTCCACCTGAGCAAGGTGATCATTCCGATCATCCCCCTGGCCTCCGGGGCGCTTCCCTACGAGAACAATGAGATCGACCTGACGCTCCTGGCGGCCGGCGATCTCAGGCGGCTCCAGGCAGACCCGAGGGCGTCGAAGGATGTCTTCCGGTTCCCGTATCCGGGCACCTGGTATCTGCTTCCCCAGGTGACCAAGCCCCCCTTCGACAACCTGAAGGTGCGTAAGGCCGTGGCCCACGCCATTGACCGGGAGAATGTCGTCAAGGTGAGCCAGGGCCTGGCCATCGCGGCCCACTCCATGATCCCACCCGGCTTTCCGGGGGCCCTGGACGACAAGAAGATCCGCGACCTCCAGCGGTTCGACCGCAAGCTCGCCGTGGAGATGTTGAAGGGGACGCCCTTCGAAGGCGGGAAGAACTGGCCCAAGATCACGCTCTCCATGCGGGACGAGGCCCTGGGGTCGAGGCCGCTCGCCGAGGCCGTCCAGGCGGTGCTGCTGGAGAACCTCAACATGAAGACGGACCTCGAGGTGCTCGAGCCGCGAGTCTTCCGCGAGCGGCTGTGGAAGCAGGACCTCCAGTTCGTCTGGATCCGCTGGTTCATGGACTACCCGGATCCCCACAACGAGTACTTCGACACCTTCTACGGCAAGAAGACCACGGGCAAACGCCAGGCGTGGGTCAACGATGCCTTCGACAAGGAGCTGGAGACCGGGCGTGATACCCGCGACCCGAAGAAGCGCATGGCCCACTACGCGAAGGCCGAGGAGATCCTCCAGTCCGACGTCGGATATGTCCCGGTGGCCTGGGTGGTGCGCTACGGGGCAGCCAAGCCCTGGGTCAAAGGGCTCGAGCGAAACAAGCAGGGCGAGATCGTGGTGGACGGCAACATCTACGTGGACATGCTGCAGCACATCTACATCGTCGAGCGCGCCTAGCTGCCCTCGCCCTTTTCCCTTGCCCCCTCACCTCGCCTCTCCCCACCGGGGAAGAGGCGCCGGTGTGGGCGTGGGTGGGCCGGAGCGCCGGAGATCACCGTTCGATGGGCTTCGTGACGGCCTCGTGGGCCCCGTAAAAGTACATGCTTCGCCCCGCCGCTCCGCCCACCACGGCGACCTCGTAGCACTCCGGCGCTTCCACCAGGGGAACGGGGAGTTCGGGGTGGGCGGTGAGCCACTGAAGGTCCGGGCGACCGGCGACCAGGGTGGAGGGCTCGCGGTTCGCGCGCAGAACCCTGAACGGGAGCGTGGCGTGGCGGTAGAGGTAGTTCCGCACATCCGCCTTGGACCAGCCGTGCCGGGCAATGATCGCCGCGTGCTCGGGGCAGAGCAGAAGCAAGTTCCGGTCGCGAATCTTGGTTTTCGTTCTGGGGTCGGCCCAGGTTCCCTCCAGCCAGCGCCCCGTGGAGGCGATGGCGGCGTTCGCCGCGGCGCTCGCCACCGTGGTGAGGATCCCTTCGGGAGTGGTGTTGAAGAAATCGAAGACGTCGGACTGGGCGTACACGGTCATGACGGTGACCGTGCTCGCGTCGGGGGCGAAGCCGCGCTCCACGTGGAAGGGCTGCCACGGATTGGCCTCCTCGTTCTCCGCCACGCAGAGACTGAACTTGTTGGCCGAGCCGATCGTGTCCATGTCCATCACGCCCGGGTAGGCCTGGCCGATGTTCATGTAGATCAGGCGGAGCGCGCGGCCGATCACGACGTTGGCGTGGTTCTGAGAGCCGGGGCCGAGCGCGCACCGGCCCGAGTTGATCCCGAGCTTCGTGGCCATGGGCCCGTTCACCAGCATGAGGGGAGCGTGCGGCCCTGTGGACATGGCCGCGATCCGGAGGAAGAACTTCGGGTCCGAGACCGCCTCCACGGCGGCGAGGAGGACCGGCAGGTGCTCGGGCAGGCAGCCGGCCATCACGCCGTTGATCGCGATCTTCTCGACGGTGGCGACGCCGAAGCCGGGCTCGAGCACGGCGACCACCTCGCCCGCGACCCGCCGCGTGCCCCGGAGCATCAGCTGGACCCGATCGGGGGTCGGGGGGACAAGCGGGAAGCCGTCGCTCCAGCCGCGTTCCAGGAAGAGGCGGGTCATCCGGTCGAGGGCATCCAGCGGGTCGGACCCCTCGATGGGGATGCTTTCGGCCGACGCCGCGGCGGCGGGGACCTCGACGTGAAGTGCGGGCGGGGTGGTCAGAGCCTGGATCACCTGGTCGATCGCGCCCTCGACGGCACGGCGGATTTCATCGGCGGTCTGGTTGGTGAAAGGCAGGGGAACCACGGCGATCGGCAGCGCCGGAAGACCGAAGGTTTCGGCACTCCGGCGAGCGTCCCTCGCGAAGGCTTCGGCCGTGAAGGACACGGTGGGCACACCGGCCCCTTCCATCTCGACCATGTCGTGGACAAGCCACGACGTGCACGACCCTCAGTCGCTGGTGGTGCCGATGACCGCGTCGCACTCAGCGGCGATGCGCTGGACGTCCGCCGCCGTCGCCATGCGGAAGAGGCTCCCCACCTCGCCCCAGTACCGCGTGAACGTGACGCCGGGGGAACGCTGGGCGAGCAGCTCGGCCGCCCGGGTCAGGGCGTGGTCGCCGCCGGCCTTGAGGTTCCAGTAGAGACCGATCCGCTTTCCCTTGAGGTCGGGCGGGCGATGAGCCGCCTTGACGGTCCGCTCGACGGTCGGAGCCTGCGGGTTCAGGACTTCCAAGCGCATGATCGTGACCTCCTCATCCGGCCCTTCTCCCCTCAGCGTTCTCCTCTCCCCCGCTTCGCGCGCTCATTCCTTCATGAGCCCCGGGGAGGCAATGGCGTGGCGCACGATCTTGTACTCGCCGCGGGCGAACGGTTTGAAGACGACGAACGTTTCCGCCGACGCGTGCCTGGCGTACCTGACCTCGTAGTGGAGCGTGACGTGGGTGCCGTTGTGGGACGGGACGAAGACGGTCCGCCAGCTCGAGCTCCGGAGGGAGTAGGACTCGAGCGTTCCGAGTCGGGAGGTGATGAGGCGGAGGTCGGCCTTCCACCCGGCGGCGCTCCGCGTCTCGAAGTACTGCTTGGCGAAGAATGT
>JACQWA010000277.1 GCA_016209425.1 Candidatus Rokuibacteriota bacterium | reverse complement strand
CTGAGGTTCTGTCCTTCGACGTAACCCAGCTCACGTAGACGCTCGCGGAAGGCGTCGCCGGGCGGCGAAGGACCGGCGGTTGACAGGTAGCCAATCCGATGCACCTTCCCCGCGGGCTGGGCCGTGCTGGCGAGCGGAGCGGCGAGAAGCAGGCCGGCCACGATGGCGGTGAGGCTGATCGGCGTCCTTCTCACAACATCACTCCCCGTGACACACGCCGCTGGTCTGCCCAACGGGGCCCGCGGCTGAGCGGCATATCCCGGTCCTAAACTTCCACCGGCTGCGGCAATTCTTTCCGGTTTCCAAGGACTTGTCAAGGTTCTCCGGAACCCGCCGTCGCGGACAAACATTGATCAGCATAATCCTCTTATGGCTGCGGAGGATTGAGCGCGAAGGAGAGAAGTCGATGTCCTTGACGCGGAGGCGGCAACACTCCATAAGGTGCAATCCGGCCCATAAAGAAGCATGGGAATCGCATGCCAGGCTCGATAAGAACTGGCCGATCTCTGCCTCAGCCATCTCGGCCGGGTGTCGCTTTCCTTGGAAAAAGATGAACCGTTTGATCCAACCAATGTAGGCTTGTTCCGTGTTATGGCTGAGGTGCCGAACGCGGAGAGCCTGACGCCCGCGGTCAAGGAGCTTGGGTTTGGGGGCGCCTGAGGGAGGAGCGCTGTCCACGGCCGGTGGCCCGCCCCGGCTTGTGCGTCAATCGGCCTTGGCCTTGCACGGTGACGATGGGAGGCCGTCGTCCCTGAGCCGTCGAACGCATTGACTTCACAAGCGAAGATAGCCGCGAGATCCAGGTCGTCGCTCCTCGGCCCCGTCGCATGCCTGACGGATCCGCCGGGGGGGTGTCGGCCTCGTGACACTGACCGAGGCCTTGTGCTACTGTCACCGTGAGAGATGCGTGTCGGTGCCAAGTTCTTTCTCGCCTCGGCCCTCGTGAATCACGATCCTCGTGGCGGTGGATCGGCGAGGGTCGAGAGCAGACGGCCGTGAGGCAGCCGGGCCTGGGGGAGCGAGGTCGGTGAAGGGGCGGGTGTTGGTCGTGGACAACGATCCGCAGATCCGCGAGGTGCTGGAGATGCGGCTCGAGGCCCTTGGGTTGGCGGTGACAGCGGTGGCCGGCCCGCGGGAGGCGCTGGCGGCGCTGGACGCGGGAGGGTTTGACCTGGCTCTCTTCGACCTCAAGATGGAGCCCATGGACGGCATCGCGTTGATGGAGACGGCCCACCAGCGCCTGCCGGGACTCCCGGTGCTGATCATGACGGCGCACGGCTCCATCGAGGACGCGGTGGCCGCGATCCAGCGCGGGGCCTTTGACTATCTCACGAAGCCCTTCCTCCCCGACGAGCTCCGCGCCAGGGTCGGGCAAGCCCTCTCGGAGCGACGGTGGGCCCGGGACCGCGGTCGGCTCAAGGCCGTGGGGGAGACCCTTGCCTCCTCTGGCGTCATGGAACGGATTCTGGACGCCGTCGCCCAGGCCACCGTGGAGGCGACGGAGGCCGAGCGGTCGGTTGTCTTCCTCCTCGAAGGCGGGCAGGCCATCCCCATGGCCAGCGCCGGAACCCAGCCGAAGGCGTGGGAGCCCCTTCAAGCTGCGGCGGCAGCGGCCGTGGAGAAGGGGGTGCCGACCACCCTGATCGGAGCGGAAGGCCGCGTCGCTCTCGCCGCGCCCCTCGTGGTCAAGGGGGGCCCCGTCGGCGCGCTGGTGGTGGAGTGTCCCGAGCGCGTCGCGCCGACCCCGGAGGATCTCGAGCTGCTGGCCCTCTTCTCCTTTCAAGCCGCGGTCGCCCTCAAAAACGCCCACGAGCTATCGCAGCTTCGCAGCGGAGCACTCGCCGCGCTCGGGCGGATGGCCGCCCAGGTTGCCCACGAGCTGAAGAATCCCCTCGGGGGCCTGAAACTCTACGCCCGCCATCTGGAGAAGCGGCTGGCCGCCGCCCCGGATCCCGAACTCGGCGAGCTGGCCCAGAAGATCGGGCGGGCGATCGATCACCTGGCAAACCTGGTGACGGAGATCACGGCCTTCGGCCGCCCGGCCGAGTTGAAGCGCGAGCCCGTCAACGTCGTTCAACTTCTGGATGAGTGTCTCGCCCTCTGCCAGGACCGCCTGGCGAGGCGGCACATCCGCGTCTCACGGGAGTACGCGCCGGACGTCCCGGTGGCCTTGTTGGATCCACGGGAGCTTCGAAAGGTCTTTCTCAACCTCCTCCTGAACGCCCTGGAAGCCATGGGGGACGAGGGGACACTGAGCGTGACGGTGTCGCATCGGCCGGAGGAGGGGATGATCCAGCTGACGATCGAGGACTCCGGCTGCGGGATGTCCGAGGAAACGCTCTCTCGGGTCTTCGACCTGTTCTTCACCACCAAACCGCACGGGACCGGTCTCGGGATGGCGATCGCCCGGTCGGTGGTGGATCTGCACGGCGGTCGGATCCAGATCGAGAGCCGGCCCGGGGAGGGGACCCGCGTGCACGTCCTCTTGCCGGTGAGGCACCCATGAAAGCCGGACGGGTGCTGGTCGTTGACGATGAACCGACGATGGCGGACGGGCTCCGGCTCGTCCTGGAGGCCGAGGGATACGCCGTGCTCACCGCGGCGACCTCGGCCCAGGCGGTGGAGGCCGCCAGCGCCCAGAGCTTCCACCTGGCCATCGTGGATCTTGTGCTCCCTGACGGGGACGGTCTGGGGCTCCTCCGGGAGCTCAAGCGGCGGGACCCCACCCTCGAGGTGATCGTGATCACGGCCCACGGCTCGATCCCCAAGGCGGTGGAGGCGATCAAGGACGGCGCGTTCTACTTCGTGGCCAAACCCTTCGATCCCGAGGAGATCACGGCGCTCATCAGCAAGGCCCTGGAGCGGCGGTGGCTGGTCGCCGAAGCCACGGATCTCAAGCGGCGCCTCGCCAAGACGTCCGGCTACGGGGAGATCCTCGGCAGCTCGCCGGCGATGCAGCGGGTCTTCGAGTTGATGGACGCAGTGGCCAACTCCGACGCCAACGTGCTCATCGTGGGGGCGAGCGGCACCGGCAAGGAGCTGGTGGCCGACGCCATCCACGCGCGGAGCGCCCGCAGCCAGGGGCCGTGGGTGAAGATCAACTGCGCGGCGCTTCCCAAGGACCTGATCGAATCCGAGCTGTTCGGCCACGTCAAGGGGGCGTTCACCGGGGCGGCAACGGACAAGATCGGCCTGCTCGAAGAGGCCCACCGGGGATCGCTCCTGCTTGACGAGATCGCCGAGATGCCGCTCGATCTGCAGGCCAAGCTCCTGCGGGTGCTGGAGGAGCGGACGGTCCGGCGGATCGGGGGCTCTCGGATGATCCCCGTGGACTTCCGCCTGATCACCTCCTCGAACCGCGAGCCGGAGCAGGCCCTCGTGGAAGGACGGCTTCGCCAGGACCTCTACTTCCGCATTAACACGGTGACCATCCCGCTCCCTCCCCTCTGCGAGCGGACCGGAGACATCCCGCTCCTCGCCCGCCATTACCTCCAGCGCTTCGCCGCCAAGCATGGCCGCGCGGTGGAAACGATCAGCCCGGAAGCCTACCGGCGCCTCCTCGCCCACTCCTGGCCGGGCAACGTGCGGGAGCTGGAGCACGCCATCGAGCGGGCCGTGCTGGTGGCGCGCGGCGCTGAGATCGGGGTG
This sequence comes from Candidatus Rokuibacteriota bacterium, assembly GCA_016209425.1. Lineage (GTDB taxonomy): Bacteria > Methylomirabilota > Methylomirabilia > Rokubacteriales > CSP1-6 > JACQWA01. The sequence goes on along the minus strand of JACQWA010000277.1, from coordinate 3,542 downwards.
GCCGACCTTCCCGAGTCGTTGGGGGCCGCCGGCGACGCCCCTGCGAGCTCAGGGCCGCCGGCCGGCTCCCTGGAGGAGATCGAGCGCGCCTCCATCCTGCGCGCGCTTGAGTCCACCAATTGGAACAAGCAGGCGGCGGCGGCCCTCCTCGGCCTGCGCCGGCCGACGCTCTACTCGAAGATGCGCAAGCACGGGATCCCCCAGCGCCGCGCCTAGCCCCCTCGGGAACCTGACAGAGTCTGCCCCCATCCGTCATCCTCTCAACGTTTTCTTTTCTCGCCGCGGAGTCTAACCCCCTGTTTTTCCGTTCTCGTGCGCTCGGCAGAAGGTTTGCAGGTTGCCCCCATGGGGCAGCCGATGCCGACCTTGCTGGTGATCGACGACAACCTGGCGTGGCGGAGCCTCTACCGCCTCGAGTTCGAGCGACGGTTCGAGGTCTGGGAGGCGTGCGACGGGGTCGAGGGACTCTCGCTTGTCGAATCGGTCGCCCCCGACCAGGTCATCGTCGATCTGCACATGCCACGCATGGACGGCTTCACCTTCCTCCGACAGCTCAGGCTCAACGGCTGCCGCGTGCCGGTTATCATCTCGACGTCGGTGCTTCCGGAGGAGCCTCTCCCTCCCGTCCCTTGTGCGGGGATTGTCGAGAAGTCCCCGAACCTCGCGGCCCTCCGGTCGGCGGTTCAGGCCGCCCTGTCGCCTGAAAATCGACGCTTGCGGTCGAAGCTAGCAGGCGAGTAGTCCCTCACTCGCCTGCCCAAGCAGAAAGCACTCCCAGGCCGCGTGCCTAATCTGTGGGCACGCCCCCCCTCGAATGGCATCGCGCGTGTTTGAGATAAGTTCCTGAAATTGTTCACGGCTCAAGTCTCCCGAGAAACGGCACGTCCGTTGCTGTTCGGCTTTGCCGGGAGGGGACCGCCATGAAAAAAATCGAGGCCATCATCAAGCCGTTCAAGCTGGACGACGTCAAGGAAGCCCTCACCGGGATCGGTGTTATTGGAATGACGGTCTCTGAGGTCCGGGGATTTGGGCGTCAGAAGGGCCACACCGAACTGTACCGCGGCGGGGAATACACGGTGGACTTCCTCCCCAAGATCAAGGTCGAGGTGGTGGTGCCGGACAACCTGGTCTTAAAGGTGGTGGATGTCCTGGCCGCCGCGGCCAAGACTGGCAACATCGGCGACGGGAAGATCTTCGTTCACCCGGTGGAGGCGGCTGTCAGGATCCGCACCGGCGAGCGGGACGAAGGGGCGCTCTAAGATCAAGGGAGGAGAGGCTGTGGTGACACCAGGACGCTCAACACTGACGGTGGCGGTCTTTCTGTTAGTCTTCGTCATCCTGGGGACCGGGCTGGGCTGGGCTCAGCAGGCCCCCGCCCCGGCGCCCGCTCCGGCGGCCCCTCCCGCTCCCCAGCCTTCGGCTGGGGGCCCACCGGCTCCGGCAGCGCCGCCGAAGATCGACTCGGGCGACACGGCGTGGTTGCTCACCTCGTCAGCGCTCGTCCTTCTCATGACAGCGCCGGGACTGGCCCTCTTCTACGGCGGCATGGTGCGCCCGAAGAACGCGCTGGCCACCATCATGCAGAGCTTCATCATCCTGGCGCTGATCTCGGTCCAGTGGGTGCTCTGGGGGTACAGCCTGGCCTTTGGGCCCGACAAGGGAAGCCTCATCGGCGGCCTGGAGTGGATCGGCCTCCAGGGCGTCGGTCTCCAGCCGAACCCTGACTACGGCGCCACGGTCCCCCACCAGGCCTTTATGATCTTCCAGCTCATGTTCGCGGTCATCACGCCCGCGCTGATCACCGGGGCCTTCGCCGAGCGGATGAAGTTCTCCGCCTTCATCGTCTTCACCCTGGCCTGGGCCACGTTCATCTATGACCCCCTGGCCCACTGGGTCTGGGGGGTAGGAGGGTGGCTCCGGAATTGGGGGGCCCTGGACTTCGCGGGCGGGACCGTCGTGCATATCAGCTCGGGGGTCTCGGCTCTGGCCGCCGCCCTGGTGATCGGCAGGCGGAAGGGGTACGGCCACGAGCCCATGCGCCCCCATAACCTGCCGTTGACGGTGGCCGGCGCGGCGCTCCTCTGGTTCGGCTGGTTCGGCTTCAACGCCGGCAGCGCCATCAGCGCAGGCGCCCTGGCGACCAGCGCCTTCGTCGTCACCAACACCGCCACGGCCGCCGCAGCCCTCGGCTGGATGTTCTCCGAGTGGGCCGCGCGCGGCAAGCCCACGGTGCTGGGCGCGGCCTCGGGCGCCGTGGCCGGACTGGTCGCGATCACGCCCGCCTCGGGGTACGTGACCCCCCTGGCCTCCATCATCATCGGCGCCGTCGCGGGGTTCCTCTGCTACAACGCCTGTAACATCAAGACGAAGCTGGGTTACGACGACTCGCTGGATGTGGTGGGCGTGCACGGCATGGGGGGCACCTGGGGGGCGCTCGCCACCGGGCTCTTCGCCACCAAGGCCGTCAACGACGCCGGCGGCAACGGGCTCTTCTACGGCAACCCGGGCCAGATCGGGGTTCAGATCGTCGCCATCCTGGCCGCGTGGGTGCTGGCGTTCTTCGGGACCTTTATCATCTTGAAGGTCCTCGACGCCCTCCTGGGTCTCCGGGTCAACGAAGAGGACGAGATCGCGGGGCTGGATCTCTCCCAGCACTCGGAGAACGCCTACGCGCTGGAGACCCCGGCCTACGCGGGGTTCACCCCCGGGGGGGCCTTTGCCGAGGCCATGAAGCCGGAGGCCAAGCCGACCACTGCGCATTGAGGGCCGGTCGCGCCGTCCGAGGGGGTAATGAACCGAAGCGGGCTTGATTTCGTCGGCCGATCTCAGTATGTTCAGTGAGTCCTGGACTGATATTACATTCGGGCGGGGGCGGGCTGTGCGGGCGCCTCGCCGGAGGGCGAGGGAGAGACCCGGGTGCCCGCCCCGGATAAAAGGAGGCGACGCATGACCCCGAAAGATGCGATCAAGCTGGCCAAGGAGAAGGGCGCCAAAATCGTGGACCTCCGCTTCATCGACGTCCCCGGTCTCTGGCAGCACTTCTCGATCCCTGTAGGGGAGCTCAGCGAGGAGCTCTTCGAGGAAGGGATTGGCTTCGACGGCTCGTCGATCCGTGGCTTTCAGACGATCGACGAGTCCGACATGCTCCTGATCCTAGACCCCTCCACCGCCGCCATGGATCCGTTCACCGCCGTGCCGACCCTCGTCCTCATCTGCAACGTCAAGGATCCGGTGACGGGAAAGGCCTACAGTCGCGACCCGCGCTACGTCGCCCAGAAAGCCGAGGCCTACGTAAAGAAGGCGGGCGTGGCCGACACGGTCTACATCGGTCCTGAGCTGGAGTTTTTCTTCTTCGACGAGATCCGCTTCGACCAGAGCTACAACTGCGGCTACTACTTCATCGACTCCGAGGCCGGGTTCTGGAACGCGGGCAAGGAGGGGACGCCCGACCGTCCCAACCTGGGCTACAAGCCCCGCTACAAGCAGGGCTACTTCCCCGTGCCGCCCATGGACAAGTTCCAGGACATCCGCTCCGACATGGT
>JACQWA010000298.1 GCA_016209425.1 Candidatus Rokuibacteriota bacterium | reverse complement strand
GGCCGTCGGGTGAAACACCGCATGAAGCAGAACTGGATCAAGATGTACGACAAGGCCGGTCTGGTCCTCCGGATTGAGACGGTCATCAACGCACCGGAGGAATTTCGCGTCCGCCGCCAGGTACGCCGCCGCGGATGTCGCAAGACCGAGTGGGTTCCCTTGAGGAAGGGCGTGGTCTACCTCTTCCGCTATCGCGAGATCTGCCGGCAATGCAACTCGCGGTACCTGGCCGCCCTGGCCCAGGTCGACGACCCGACGCCAGCCCTGCGCGGCCTCGATGCCATCACCGTGCCCAAGACCCCGGCCTCGGGCCGGCCCGTGAAGGCCTTCAATCCCATTGCGCGCGTCGACAGCCAGCTCTTCGGGGCCCTCCTGAGCGGCGAGCACGCGCTCCACGGCTTCACCAACCGCGATGTGCGCGAGAAGCTCCGGACGACTCTCGTGCGGCTGAGCGACAGCCCCAAGACCCAAAGCGCCCAGGTGAGCCGCCTGCTTCACCGGCTCCACGTCTATGGACTGCTGGCGAAGATTCCCCGCTCGCGCCGCTGGCGGGTGAGTGCCTCAGGCTATCGCCTCATGAGCGCGGCACTGCGGCTGCGGGAACTTCACTTCCCCTCGTCACATGCCGATGCCGCGAAAGCCGCGTGAGTCGTCGGGACCTTCATCGCAAAAAGCAAAGAACCAACGACGAAAGACTCTATGCGCCTGGCGCGTCGTGGAGTCGCCTCAGAGCGTCTTGGTCTTCAGGAGACGCTGGCAGGCCCGCAGGAAGATCCCCTCGTCCGTGTAGAAGCTGATCATCCGCACGCCGGCCCGCTCCAGCAGGTCGACGTAGTTCTCCTCCATCGTCGTCACCGTGGTCGTCCACACGACCTTCCCGTGCTCAGCAGAGGCGGCCACGACGCGCTGCAGATGCTCGAAAAGCCGAGAATGGCGGAAATTCTCGCCCGCGAGCCCGAGCGACGTGGACAGATCGTGGACGCCCACCAGGAGGACATCAACGCCGTCGACCGCCGCGATGTCGCGTGCCCGCTCGATAGCCGGCGCGGACTCCAGGAGGACGCACACGAGCGTCTCCGCGTTGGCCTGCCGGGTGAAGGTCGGCCAGGGCGTGTCGGAGTACCGGGCGGCGCGGACGGAAGGGCAGGCCTGCCGGTCACCGACGGGGTGGTACTTCGCCGCGTGCACCACACGCTTGGCGTCCTCAACCGTCTCCACGTGGGGGACCATCACGCCGGCGGGGCCCAGGTTCAGGGCGCGGTTCAGCTCCGTCGGGTTGTTCTCCGACACCCGTATGATCGGCGAGATCCCGGAGGCATCGGCCGCCCGCACGAGGTGTGAGACGGTCTCGAGGCCGAGCGGCGCCTGATGCATGTCGAGGTATACGAAGTCGAATCCCGCGTAGGCCGCGGCCTCCACCAGCGACGGCGCGCCGCTGAAGTGCCCGAGGCCGTACGCGACGCGGCCCTCGCGGAGGGTCGAACGGAGCCGATCCTGCGTCATGTCAGGGTCCTTTCCTCATCTCGGGGTGAGCTGCAGTCCTTCGTCATGGCATCTACGAGTGTGCCGAGCCCCAGAGACGGTCCACGCCGACCAGACGCTGGAGGACGGCGATGAGAACGCCCGAGGCGAACAAAAGCAGCGCGCTGGCGACGGTCACCACGGGCGTCGGTGAGTTCTCGATGTAGCCGAAGATCCGCACCGGGAGCGTCACCAGCTGGGGGCTCACGAGGAACAGCGACACGGTAACGTTCTCGAAGGAAACGATGAAGGCTAAGATGAAGCCGCTCACCACGCCGGCGCGGATGAGCGGGAGGGTGATCCGGCGGAACACCGCCAGACGACCGGCGCCGAGGCTCCGGGCGGCGAGCTCGAGAGCCGGATCGAGGCCGACGAGGCTCGCCACGATCAAACGGATGGCGAATGGAAGCGTGATGATAACGTGACCGAGCAGCAAGCCCGCCGGATGGAAACCGAGGCCGATCGTCGATAGAAATTGCAGCATCGCGATCCCAATGACGATGGATGGCACCAGCAGGGGCGACAGGAACAGCAGTGTGAGAGGCTGCCGTCCCGCGAAGTCGTAACGCACGAGCGCGAAACCGGCGAGGAGCCCGACCGCGGTGGCGAGCGCGGCGCTCGCGAGCGCGAGCTCGAGGCTCACCCAGAAGGCCTCCACGAGGTCGGCGTGGCCCCGCACGAGCGTCACGTACCACCGGAGGCTCAGCCCCTGGGGCGGGAACACCACGGAGTCGCCCGCGGTGAATGAGCCGATGAGCACCACGGCGATGGGCGCAATGATGAAGAGGCAGATCGCCGCGATCGCGACACGGAAGAGCCAGGACGGCCAGCGGCTGCCCTCGATCACGACACCGTCATCCCCGGACGCCCGGATCGCAGCAGCCGCATGTAGAGACCGACGGCGAGGCCCCCCGCGAGAAGGAGCACGACCGCGAGCGCGGCGCCGAACGGATAGTCGAGGACGACGGTGTTCTGCTGCCACGCGTAGACGGCGAGGACTCGTGCGGCCTTGCCCCCCAGCATGACTGGCGTCACGAAGGCGCTCATTGAGAGCGCGAAGACGAGCATCGTGCCGGCGCCGACGCCCGGCAGGCTGAGGGGAAGCACCACGCGGCGCCAGGCGGCTGTCCGGGTGGCGCCGAGGCTCCGCGCCGCCAACACGAGATTCCAGTCGAGCGACTGGAGCGAGCCGAGGACGCCGAGCACCATGAACGGCAGGAAGACGTGGGCGAGGCCGATGTAGATGGCGGCCTCCGTCCAGAGCAGCGGGAAGGGCCGGTCGATGATCCCCATCGCAAGGAACGTGTTGTTGATGAGGCCGCGCGGGCCGAGCACGATCAGCCACCCGTAGGACCGGACGATCAGCCCGACCAGGAGTGGCGCCAGGACGATGAGCGTGAGCGCGGCTCGGTACCGGCCGCGCGCACGGGCGATCTCCCAGGCGAGCGGGTAACCGAGGACGAGCGTGAAGGCGCAGACGATCAGGGAGATACGCATCGTGGTGAGCAGTGACCGCAGGTAAAACCAGTCGCCGAAGATGCGGGTGTAGTTCTCGACGGTGAGCTCGGTGACCACCGCGAAATCGCGCACGCCGTAGAAACTCAGCAGGAACGTGCTCAGCATGGGGACGACGTAGAATGGCACCAGCACGAGGAGCCCTGGCAGAAGCAGGAGCCAGGGGGCGAGCGGAGAGCCGTCTCGGCGCTCGCGAACGGTGGTGGTGGTGGTGGTGCGCGCGACTGCGGTGGCGTCACTCATCGAGGGCGAAGACGATCGAGTCCGCGGCGTCCCATTCGGCGAAGACGCCGTCGGACCCGAGGCCCGCGCCCGCGCGGGAATCCGCCGTGGAGATCAGCTCGGCGTCGCCGGCCCGAACGACGTACGCGGTGCGTGCGCCCTGGAACACGGCTTGGCTGAGATGACCGCTGAGCGAGTTCAGCCCCCTGGTCGGCGTGACCCGGACCGCCACGTGCTCGGGGCGCACCAGCAACGCGACCCGCGCGCCGGGCCGGAGACCCGGCGCCGCCGGCGCTCGCAGCAGCGCGTCCCCCACCACCATGGTCAGATGGTCGTCGTCGACGTCCCGTACGACGCCGACGAGGGCATTCGTCTCGCCCAGGAAATCGGCGACGAAGCGGGTGGCCGGACGCCGGTAGACCTCCTGTGGCGTCGCCACCTGCTGCAGCCGTCCCTGCGACATCACGGCGACGCGGTCCGATAGCGTCAGCGCCTCCTCCTGGTCGTGCGTCACGAACACCGTTGTGATGCCGACCCGGCGCTGGATCTCCCGCAGCTCCGTACGCATCTGCCGGCGGAGCTTGGCGTCGAGGTTCGACAGTGGCTCGTCGAAGAGGAGGACACGTGGCCGGATCGCCACCGCCCGCGCGATCGCGACCCGCTGCTGCTGGCCGCCCGAGAGCTGCTTCGGGAAGCGCTGCTCGAGGCCGCTCAGCCGGACCAGCTCCAGCGCCTCGGCGACCGCGTGCCGGGTCACTTCCCGCCCGGCCTTACGCATGGTGAGCCCGAAGGCGACGTTCTCGAAGACCGTCATGTGGGGGAAAAGCGCGTAGCTCTGGAAGACGATACCGATGTTGCGGCGTTCCGGGGGCACGCCGGCCATCGGTTCGCCGTTGATGAATACCTGGCCGGCGTCGGGCACGAGGAAGCCGGCGATCAGTTGCAGGATCGTCGTCTTGCCGCAACCGGAGGGCCCGAGCAGGGTCAGGAACTCACCCTTCTCGACCTCCAAGCTGAGGCCATCGACGGCGACGGTGGCCCCGTAGCGCTTGATGAGGCCGTCAAGAGTGATCGCTGACAAGCGCCTTCCCCTACTTCTGCACCTCGCGTTGCCAGCGCTCCACCCAGCGCTTCGTCTCACCGACGACCCGCGACCAGTCGGCGTCCTGCAGACTGCGGAACGCTTCGGGACCCGCCAGCACCTTGAATTCGTTGCGGAGCTGGTCGGGCACCTTCACCTGGCTGTTCGTGGGACTCGTGCCAGGGAGTTCGCGAGTCAGGACCTCCTGAACTTCCCGCGTGAGCAGGAAGTTCGCGAAGACTTGAGCCGCCTTCGGGTGGGGCGCGTTCCGCACGGGCAGGTGGCCGGCCCACTGCGCCATGCAGCCCTCCTTTGGACACGTCCAGTCCACCCGGGGCCGCTCGCTCTTGAGGACGGGACCCGAGATCGTGTTCGCGTTGAGGGCCAGGCAGGCGGTTCGCTGGACGAAGAGGTCGTTCATCACCGCCGGCGAGGCCGGAAAATTACGAAGCTTGGCGCCGAGCTCCCCGAGCTTCTTGAAGGCGGGATCGACGTTGTCGTCCTTGGCACCGAGGGCACGGTTCACGACGAGCACCGTGACGGGAAGGATGCTGCCCACGGGACCGTACAGGCTTGCGCAGTCGGCCACCTTCGGGTCGAACAGGTCAAGCCACGAGCGCGGGGGCACTGGCATCCCGCGCTTCTCCAGCATCTCGCGGTCGTAGAGCAGGCCCCACGCCGTGAACCAGCCGGCGCCGAACTCTCCGTCGCGGACCGCGAGGTCGTGCAGCTCGCCGCGTGCCGTCCACGCCTCACGATCCATCGGCTCGAGCAGGTTGAGGTGGCGGGCCTGGATGTAGCTGATCATGTTCATCAGCGCGACGTCGATCTGCGGGCTGGCCTTCTGAGCGATGAGCTTGGCCATGATGTCGGACGTGACGCCGGGGATGAAGACGAGCTTTGTCCCGTACTTCTTCTGGAACATCGGGCCGATGACCCGGGTGAAGACACGCTCGTAGTCGCCACCGTTGCTGGTGAGGACCACGGTGCTCTCGAGCGCCCCGGTGAGCGCCGCCACGCGCGCCGGACGTTCCTGGGCCGCGGCCTCGCCTCCGAGGCCGCCCACCGAGGCGACGAACAGGGTGGTGCCCACGATGCACCAGCGCAGCCAGGATCGCTTTCTCATCATTCTTCTCCCGAGGGCGAGGCCTCTAGTCTGCGAATGCCTTGATCTGTTGCGCGATCTGGGCACAGCGGGCACGGATGAAGTTGAGGTCGACCCCGACGTGGTACACGAGCATGCCCTCGGGCACCCAGCGCCGAACGGCGGCCTCCATGGAGATGCCGTTCTCCATGAACGAGCTGATCGAGCACATCGCCGGCTTGCCGTGCTCCTTGCATCGCCGCACCGCCTCGTCGCGCAGGCGGAGGACGGCCGGATGGAACATCTGCCCTGCCGCCTCCGCGATACCGAGCGTGAACGACAGGTCGTTGGTCCCGACGAAGACGCCGTCCAGCTCCGTCTCCAGGATGGCGTCGAGGTTGTCGACGGCCCGCTTTTCTTCTACGAGGCCCATGACGAGCACCTCACGGTCATCCCAGGCGATCGATTCGGGGACGCCGCTCAGCTTGCCGTAGTCCCAGCTGTCGAGGGTGAGCCCGAAGTCGAACTCGCGGACGATCGGGCAGTGGCCACGCGTGCCCCGCGGGGCGAACCGGCTGGCCTCGACGGCACGGAGCGCATCCTCCCTCGTCGAGACATGCGGGACCACAACACCGAGCGCGCCCAGCTCGATCACCTTGCTGATCAGGATCGGGTTGTTCTCCCAGACGCGCACGAACGAGATGAGGCCGACGGCATCGGCGGCACGGATGAGCCCCGCGACTGTCTCGAAGGAGGCGTAGGGGGTGTGCTCGGTATCGAACAGCACGAAGTGGAAGGGACCAACCCCGAACGTCTCAACCACGGTCGGGCTCCCCGAGAATACGAACGGGCCGAAGGAGGGCCGTCCCTTCGCGATGCGCTCGCGGACGATGTTGACCTTCTGCATGATTCCGCCCTCGCCCTCAGGCCAAGCCCGAGAGCCAGTGGATGCCGGCCTCTACACGCTCGTCAGTCACTGTGGCCTCCTTGCGGTTCGGTATGGTCCGGGCCGTCGCGCGGCGCGGCGCGCGCCGGCGCCAGGTTCACCTGGATGGCAGCGATCGGGGCAGTGGCGTGCGCCGCGCGGCACCCGCACCCTCAGGGAACAGCAAGCTGACGACGTCACGAAGGTAACGGCGCCGGCCGCCGAGCAGCCGCAGACACGTCGAGTCCCAGGGAAATCCAGCGCGGGCCGGTGGCGTGCCACATGCTCGACGAGGCGAGTGACATCGGGCCGCGTCAGGTACTGCCACCGGATGACGCCTTTCGGGCGGGAAGTGGAGCCTCGAAGCATTCCTCGAATTTGGCCCTTCCCTGTGGAACGGTCAATCATGCATACGGGCCAACTCCCCGCCACCGTATGAATCGCGGTGCTTTCTGCGTCCTGCTCGAGCAGCTGACTTCCCGCATCGACACTCAGGCGCATAGTCAGAACAAAGGCCCTCTCTGCGCTGTCGGTCCCGCGCAAGCTGGGCGGCGGGCTCCCCTGGCGAACTCCGGTCTCCCGCCGGCACCCGCCGCGCGAGGGAGAGCGCCACGCCTCCGGCTCTCGATCGCCCTCTGGCTGCCACGGGGATACTGCTCCGGCCGGGACGCCCAGTCAAGGACCGAGCGTGAGGACCCCGTGAGGGCCCGGCGGAGGGGC
>JACQWA010000276.1 GCA_016209425.1 Candidatus Rokuibacteriota bacterium | reverse complement strand
GTGGTCGAGTAGGCGCTTGGCGGATAGACGAGACCCGTGGAGTAGCCGAAGGCGCCGGCGTCCAGAGCCTCGGCCAGGAGGCGCTCCATTGACCGCTGCTCGTCGGCGGTGGGCGACCGGTTCTCCGCCCCCATGGCCGCCAGGCGGAGGGCGCCGTGGCCCACGAAGTGGACGATGTTGATGGAGGGCTCGGCGCGCCGGAGCCGGTCCAGATACTCGCCGAACGTCCGCCACTCGATCTCCAGCCTCGGCCCGACCTGGGCGATCCAGGCCGCGGTGGCTTCCTTCCGCCGCGGATCCACCGGCGCCGGGGAGAAGCTGCACATCCCGACGACCTCCGTCGTCACCCCCTGCCGGACCTTCGACTCGGCGGCGGGGCAGCCGAAATAGAAGAGATCGGAGTGGGAGTGGATGTCGATGAAGCCCGGGGCCAGCAGGAGGCCCGAGGCGTCAATGACCCGCTGGGCCTCGCCCGCGAGCCCGGAACCGATGGCCGCGACGACCTCGCCGTCCACGGCCACATCAGCCCTGTAGGCGGGAGCGCCGCTCCCGTCGACGACCGTGGCGTGGCGAATCAGGAGCGTCCACGCCATGCTAGGGCGCGACCTCTGTGATCCTCACCGACTTCATCTTGTCGCCGACCTTGATCTTGTCCACGAGCTCCATCCCGGCCACCACCCGGCCGAAGACGGTGTACTGGCCGTCCAGCTGGAGCTGGGGCCCGAAGGTGATGTAGAACTGGCTCCCCGCCGAATCCGGGTCCTGGGCGCGGGCCATGGCCACACTGCCGCGGACATGCTTCTGCTTGTTGAACTCGGCCTTGATCTTGTAGCCGGGGCCGCCGGTGCCGTCCCCCTTGGGGTCCCCGCCCTGGACCACGAACCCCGGGACCACGCGGTGGAACGCGAGCCCGTCGTAGAACCCCTTCTTCGCCAGCGTGACAAAGTTCTCCACGGTCTTCGGCGCGTCGTCGGGAAAGAACTCGATCCGGATCTCTCCGCCCTTCTCCAGCGTGATGACGGCGGTCTGCTTCACCTTTTTTCCCCCTTGCGCATGCACTCCCGCAACGCCTCCGAGGACGCAGGTGACGGTCAGGGCGAGAGCGAAGAAGCGCGTGAACACGGTTGAACCTCCTTCCAAAGGCCGGCCGAGCCGGTCCTGGGAAATGGTCGGCGCCATTATCGCAGAGCGGCCGGAGCCCGGCAACGGCCCGTTTCCTTGCCGCATGATCAGGCGCATGGTAGAGTACAGAGGCGCGATTCCGCGCCATTTTTGTGATCGGGGGTGCAGCCCTCATGCCCGTGTCGCCGACCGAAGCCCTGATGCCGTTCGTGCGCTTCGTCTTTCCCGGCTGGGCCCTCGCCTTCCTGGGTGCGCTGTTGCTCCTCGGGGCCGCGGCCTACTGGAGCGTGAAGAGCGACGGCGTCCGCCTCCACGTCAAGCCCGCATGGTGGCGCGCCGCGGTGGCGCTCGGTGTTGGCCTCTTCATCCTGGGGGCCGTCTGGCAGCTCGTGGGCTACGTCCAGATCGGGGCGGTGACGTGGCCCCGCTGATCGCACGTCCGGACCTCCGCAACGTGGCGATCATCGCCCACGTGGACCACGGCAAGACGACCCTGGTGGACGCCATGCTCTGGCAGTCCGGCATCTTCCGCGAGAACGAATCGGTCCCCGAGCGCATCCTGGACTCCATCGACCTGGAGCGCGAGAAGGGGATCACGATCATGGCCAAGAACACGGCCATCACCTACCGCGGAACCAAGATCAACATCGTGGACACGCCGGGCCACGCCGACTTCGGCGGCGAGGTGGAGCGCACGTTGACCCTCGTCGATGGCGTACTCCTCCTCGTGGACGCCGCCGAGGGCCCCCTGCCCCAGACGCGCTTCGTCCTGAAAAAGGCGCTGGAGGCCGGTCTGCCGCCGGTCGTCGTGATCAACAAGATCGACCGGCAGGATGCCCGGCCGGCTGAGGTGCTCGACGAGATCTACGACCTCTTCATCGACCTGGACGCCCGCGAGGACCAGCTGGACTTCCAGGTCCTCTACACCGACGCCAAGCGCGGCGTCGCCAAGCTCCGCCCCGAAGACGAGCTCCGCACCCTGGAGCCCCTCTTCGAGACCCTCGTGGCCAGGATCCCGCCGCCCCGCTTCGACCCCGCCATGGGGCTTCAGCTCAGGGTCGCGAGCCTCGACTGGGACGACTATGTCGGGCGGCTCCTCATCGGCCGGATGGTCAACGGCACGATCCGCCAGGGCGAGCGCGTGGCCGTGGTCAGGCGGGACGGGTCCCTCGAGGATGCCAAGGTGACGCTCCTCTATGGGTATGAAGGGCTCACGCGGGTCGAGATCCCCGAGGCCGGACCCGGCGAGATCGTGGCCGTGGCGGGGATCGAGACCATCGAGATCGGCGAGACCGTGGCCGACGCCGAACATCCCGTCGCGCTCCCCCTGATCCGGATCGACGAGCCCACCGTCGCCATGCAGTTCTCGGCGAACCTCTCCCCCTTCGCCGGCCGCGAGGGCAAGTACGTCACCTCCCGCCACCTGAGGGAGCGCCTGTTCAAGGAGGCCCGCGTCAACGTGGGAATCCGGGTCGAGGAGACAGACTCGCCGGATACCTTCACGGTCTCAGGCCGCGGCGAGCTCCAGCTGGCGATCCTGATCGAGATGATGCGCCGCGAGGGCTACGAGCTGGAGGTGGGCAAACCCCAGATCATCACGCACGAGGAGACCGGGGGGGTGCTCGAGCCGATGGAACTCCTGGTCGTGGACTGTCCGGAGGAGTTTATCGGGGCCGTGACCCAGAAAGTCGGGACGCGCAAGGGGCAGATGCTCAGGATGGTGAACCACGGCACCGGTCGGGTCCGCCTCGAGTACCGGCTCCCGGCTCGCGGTCTCATCGGCTACCGCTCTGAGTTCCTGACCGACACGAAAGGGACCGGGCTCCTCAATCATCTCTTCGACGGCTGGGAGCCCTGGCAGGGGGAGATCCCTCACCGGGGAACCGGAGCCCTCGTAGCCGATCGCGCCGGTCGCGCCACCGCCTACGCCATCGATCACCTCCAGCCGCGGGGGGAGCTGTTCCTCCGGCCCGGGGATCAGGTCTACGGAGGGATGATCGTGGGCGAGCACGCCCGCGACAACGACCTCGACGTCAACATCACCAAGGAGAAGAAGCTGACCAACATGCGCTCGTCCACGGCGGACGAGGGAATCCGCCTCACCCCGCCGCGGCTCATGAGCCTCGAGCAGGCGCTCGAGTGGATCAAGGAGGACGAGCTCGCGGAAGTCACCCCCCAGGCGCTCCGCCTCCGCAAGCAGGGTCTCGGCGGCCGCCGCCGCTTCTAGTCCTCCCCCCCCCCAAGGCCGCTGACCGCGGAGAGACTTGATGCACGTCGGCCACTTCCTGAGCCGCGCCGCCCTGCGCTACCCCGATCGCCCCGCCTGGCTCGAGCGGGACCTGACCATTCCTTTCCGCGAGGCCGAAGCCAGGGTGAACCGGCTCGCCCACGCCCTCCTCTCCCTGGGCGGCCAGCCCGGCGACCGGGTGGCGATGTTGCTGCCCAACGGCCCCCAGGGGCTCGAGACGATCCTGGCCCCCATGAAGGGGGGGATGGGCGTCGTGCCGATGAATATCCGGCTCCACCCGAGCGAGCACGCCTACATGGTGAACGACTCGGGAGCCTTCGCGCTGATCTATGGCGAGGAGTTCAGCGAGCACCTGGCCCAGGTGCGGGAAACCCTGACGCGCGTCAAGCACTTCATCTGCGTCGGGCGCGGGGGCCGGGGGGACCTCGCCTACGAAGCGGTCCTCGACGGCCAGCCGGAGACGCCGCCGGACCCCACGATCGAGCCCGACGACCTCGCCTGGCTCTTCTACACCTCCGGGACGACGGGGAACCCGAAGGGCGCGATGCTCACCCATCGGAATCTGATCACGATGGCCGAGCAGTTCCTCCTCACCATCAACCCCGCGCGCCCCGGCGACGTCCTGCTTCACGCCGCGCCGATCACCCACGGCTCGGGCATCTCCATCTTCCACCACATCGCGGTGGGCGCCGCGAGCGCCTTCCCGGCGACGCGCGCGTTCGACCCGCCCCGGATCTTCGAGGCGATCCAGCGCCACCGCGCCACCACGCTGTTCCTCGTCCCCACGATGATCAACCTGCTGCTGGCGAGCCCGGACAGGACCCGGTACGACCTCTCGAGCCTCCACACGATCTTCTACGGCGGCGCGCCGATGTACGTCGAGCAGCTCCTCGAGGCCGTGCGGACGTTCGGCCCGATCTTCGTCCAGCTCTTCGGCCAGGGCGAGGCCCCGATGGCCTGCACCTGCCTCCCCAAGGAGGAGCACCTGGCGGGCGACGACCCGGTGAAGCTCAAGCGCCTGGCCTCGGCGGGGCGCGAGACCCCGGCGGTGCGCGTCCGCGTGGTGGATGACGAGGACCGGGAAGTCCCGGCCGGCCAGATGGGGGAGATCGTGGCCCGCGGGGACCTCGTGATGAAGGGGTACTGGAACAAGCCCGAGGCCACGGCCGACACGCTCCGCGGCGGGTGGCTCCACACCGGCGACATCGGGTGCCTCGACGCCGACGGCTACCTC
>JACQWA010000273.1 GCA_016209425.1 Candidatus Rokuibacteriota bacterium | reverse complement strand
GGCGGACAGGGTAAGGGCCGAACGCATACCGTTGCAATTCCTCAATGTGGAAGCCCGACCGGTCAATGACTGCAACCACATCTCGGTTCGGGTGACACCCGGCCCCGATCCGTTTCCACACGGGGGTCAGGAAGTCCTGAAAGCGGCCCCAGCCGGGTGTGTTTGCACGGACGTGTTCCAGAAAGCGAAGCTGCCCCCCAGGCCGCAGCACGCGCCTCAGCTCGGCGAGGGCGCGATCGGGCTCGGGGATGGTACAAAACACGAGCGTCGCCACGGCCACGTCAAACGACGCGTCCGCGAAGGGGAGAGCTTCGGCTCCCTCCGCCAGGAGCGTGACCCGTCTCCCGATCCGATCCGCCCGCCCCTGCGCCCGCCTTAACATGTGCGGGTCGGGTTCAATACCTACGACTTCTGCCTCGGGCGGATAGTGGGCGAAGTTGAGTCCGGTGCCGGACCCCACATCCAGCACCCGCCCCACGACCCTGCCGGCAAGATAGGCCCTGTGCGAACGGAAAAACTTCTTTTCGCCGGGGCGCTGGATGAAATCGTACAGGGCGGCGAATATGGGATGACCGCGGGTCTGAGCCATCATTTCTTTCCGAGGTGAATGTCAAGCAACGCCCCTCACTCGCGGTCGAGGTCATAGGCGGTCCCCCCAACACGCAGGCTCACCCGCCCGGTCTTCTCGTCGTACTCCACCAGCTGCCCCAGCTGGTAGGCAGCGGCGCGAGAGAAGCGCGCCTCGAACTGGCCGCCTTTGACCCGACAGTACGGGACGTCGCCGGCGGTCAAGCGGAGGGTGGCCGGATCGAGGGGCTCCTGGGTGCCGTCGTTCACGGTCAGGCGAAATAGCGGTCCGTCGGTCTCCATCCGGATGACGAGGAAGGGGGTGTCGGCGACCTCCACGGGAATGCGCACCGGCCCGACCTCAAGGAAGTAGCCGGCGGCATCCCGGCGCAAGTTCCCCCACAGATCGGCGAGGATGCCCGAATGCGTAACCTCCTCCCCTTCGTGAAACCACTCCCCCTCCCTGTTCACGGTGAGGCGAGGAAGCTTCCACTGCGCCGGGTCGCTCATTCAAAAACCAGACTGGCGAAAGAGACGACGCCCTGGGGATCGGGCCACTGCGCGTACCGGAGCAGGCGGCCGTGCGCGGGGGGAAGCGACCGGAGCAGGGTGTAGATCGGCGAAAGGCCGCAGATCCGCCGGCTGTCGCTATCCTTGGCGACGGAGTCGTAGAAGGCGCCCGCGTCAACGGCCGCCACGGCCTCCAGCATCGCGCGGTCCTCGCGTTCGACCCGGGCGAGCCGCGCCGCGCCCACCGGCTCCGGGTCGCCGAAGCGCGGCCCGACGTGGGCCAGGTCTACCCCGGCGATCAGGCACACCCTCCGCGTCGAGGCGGCGACCGTGTCCCGGAGGGCATCGAAGAAGCGGGGGATGCGACGGTCGGCTTCTGGGTCGCTGCCGGCCAGCAGGTTCTCGTGGAGGAAGCTGGCCAGGAGCGGAACGACGGTGAATTCCCGCCGGCCCCCGAACACGTATCGGAGGAATACCGCCTGAAACTCGATGGAGTGCTCGGCTCGATGGGCCAGCTCGCTCGCCAGGAGGTCGTGCGCGACGCGTCGCCCCAGGGCCTCGCAGAACTCCCGGTCCACCGGAGCCGCGCCGAAGGGCGTCTCGTAATCCTTCAGCGTCAGCGCGAAGGGATCGGACATCCCGGCGTGACAGGTGCCGAAGATCACGAAGAGATCCGCGTCGCTCCTCTCGGCCAGCTCGCGGTAGGCCCATGCGTAGACCGGCCCGCCCCGGTGGAAGTCGATGTGGGGGGCGATGATCCCCTCGGGCCGGGCCCCGGGCTCCACGCTTCCCGGCCTCCCCGGGCCTTCGGCATGGATAAAACAGCTCTCGATCTGCCGGCGCAGCGCATCGGGCTCCCCCGCGTAGGCGCTCCCCGCGTGGGCCGCCGGGCGCGTCGGACTCGTCCTGAACGAGGCTTCGATCGCTTCGCGGCGCTGGGCGAAGCTCGGGCTGTCCAGGAACCCGTGCTGGTCCAGCGCCGTGAGGATCTCCTCGAGGCGCTCCCTGAACAAGAGTTCGCCGTGCCGGCGCATGAACACCTCCTGGATGTCCAAGAGCGTGTGCTCGCCGTCGAAAAGGGAGACGATCTCGAGCAGCGGGGGCTGAAGCACAAGGACCGATTCGGTGAAGCCCGCCGGGTCCCGGAGGGCAACCCCTTTCGTCCCGTTGGCCTCCACCGGAAATGCTTCGAGAGCGCGCAATTTGGGTCGGTCGGTCAGATTCATCGCTGACGCCTACCCCTCAAGGAACTTCAAGGCCGCCACGGCGTAAACCTGGGCCGCTTCGATAAGTTCTTTGATCTCCACGTACTCGTCCACTTGGTGAGGGATGAGCCGGTTCCCCGGCCCGTACGTCACGATGGGGATGCCCAGCACTGTTCGGAGGATGGTGCCGTCGGTCGATCCGGGGACGCCCCCGTAGCGTGGAGCCTTGCCTGTGACAGTCTTGACCGCGGCGACCATGGCTCGCACCAATGGCTCCCCCTTGGCGACCTTGGTCGGCAGACGCAGCGCCCCGAGCGGCTCCCACTCCACCTTGATTCCCGGCTGAGCCGACTCCACCTGTCGGCAGAGCCGTTCGATCGCCCGCCGGATCTCGTCACCATCGATGCCCGGTGTGAGACGGACATCCAGGATCAGCTCGCTCCCTGATGGAATGACGTTGGGCTGCGCGACCCCCTGGATTGGCGATCGAAGGACTGTAGGGGTCACCGTGGGGGGGCGGAGGTGTCGGCTCCGCGTACAGATCCGCCTGAGCCGGCGCCGCAGCGCGGGGAGTTCGCGGAGGATCGTTCCGATCCCCTCGATCGAGTTGACGCCGGCCTCCGGCATGGCCCCGTGAGCCATCCGCCCTCGGACCCGGAGCCGAGCCCAGACCACGCCGCGCTGCTCCAGGCAGATCTCGTTCTGCTCGGGCTCGCAGATGATCGCGGCGCTCAGCGCCTTGCCGACAGGCGTGGTGCAGAGGTGGTGGACGCCGAGCATGCCGCCCTCTTCGTCCACGAGCGCCCCCACCACGAGGCGCCCCCGGAGCGAGACTCCCGCGCGTCGGAAGGCGGCAGCGGCGATCATCGCGGCCGCGAGCCCGCTCTTCATGTCTGTCGCGCCGCGCCCGTAGAGCTTGCCGTCCACCACGTCGGCCGCAAAGGGCGGGTGGCTCCATTCCGTCGGATCCCCCTCGGTCACCACGTCGGTGTGCCCCTCCAGCAGGAGGGACGGGCCGGACCCCGTGGCATCGAGCCACGCGATGACGTTGGGCCGGCCCGGCGCCACCAGCTGGACCTCCACGTGAAAGCCTTCCCGCCGGAACCAGGCTTCGACAAAGGCCGCCACCCTCGACTCGTTGGCCTCAGGGTCGCCGGAGCGATAGACGCTCGGGATGCGCACGAGATCACGGGTCAGCGCGACGACCTCGCCTTCGCGGATCTCGTCGAGGAGCTTGTGGATCGTGTTCACCGGGAGAGCTCCGGGCCGCTATTATAGCGCGCGACCGCCGGCGTCGCGCACCGGAGCAGACCGGGAGCGGCGGAAGGGGGCGATGGGGCGGCGTTTCGGGTGAGCGGTGCCGGCCTCTCACTCGTGGGGAAAGGAGAGGATCACCGCGTCCAGGCGGATCACCCGGTGCTCCTCGCCGGCCACGTAGAAGTAATGCCCCTCCACATCTTCGGCGCTCTCCTCGAAGGCTACCACGGCCTCGAGCGGCGGCATCTCACGAAACGCGTTGGCGCCTTCGTCAAAGCCGTCGCCCCGGCCCACAACGCGGCCGTAGCGAATCGGCGAGCCCTTGGGGCAGTGCACCCGGATATCGGCGGGGGGCTCGTTCAACAGCTTCACCAGGAGGTTGATGCCGTAGACCTGCACGGGAATCTGGCTCATGAACGCCTCTCAGAGTCGGGATGCGCTTATGGTACCACGGCTTCCCCTGAATCGCGCAGGATCCATCCGGTCAGGAGCGCGGCGACCAGAAGAAAGACGACCCCTCGCAGCGGCTGTCCGAGCACGACCGAGCCGATCCCGAACAGGCCCAGGTACACCACGACGCACCCGAGGGCCCACTGGACCAACCCACGAACCCCGGCTCCTCCGTTGGAGGGCCCGCTGCCCGTGACCCGCCGCCAGCCGGCACCCCCGGGCTTCACCCGGCCGCAGAAGCGCTGAAGGTGCTCGAGGGGCTCGGCCGGGGTGAGGAAGGTCACTGCCAGCCACACCGCGGTCGTTCCTGCCACGGTGAGCAGCATGAGCCAGGCGAAGCCGCGGGGGTCATCCACGTTCAAGCCGACGCCGAACTGGAGCCAGAGCGAGAGGGCGAAGGCGCCGGTCATGGCGGCGACCTCCGACCATGCGTTGATCCGCCACCAGTACCAGCGGAGCAGATACACGAGCCCGGTCCCTGCCCCGATGGCCAGGAGAAACTTCCACGCGCCCTCCACGGATTTGAGGTAGTACGTGATCACACCCGCTATCACCATCATGACGAG
>JACQWA010000282.1 GCA_016209425.1 Candidatus Rokuibacteriota bacterium | reverse complement strand
CTCCGTCCTTCCCTGCGGGGGTCTCACGCCAGTCCGTCATGGAAATGCCAGGATGCCCACCCGGGGCTTACGACCGCCTGTGCTAAAATCGCCGGATGAACTTTCTCTTCGTCTGCACGGCCAACGTCTCTCGGAGCCCCGCGGCAGAGGCCGTGTTCCGCCAGATCACGAACGGGACCTGCGACACGCGATCGGCCGGCATCTCGCGCTTCTGCCCCCGCCCGCTCTCCGCGGAGGACGTCCGCTGGGCCGACGTGGTGGCGGTCATGGAGTGGGACCACCGCGCATTTATCGTGGAGCGCTGGCCGGAAGCCGCGCCCAAGCTCCGCGTGCTGGAGATCGAGGATCGCTACCACCGCCACGATCCGGTCCTGCTTCACCTGCTCGAGGTCAAGCTGGGGACGCTCCTCGCCGAGATCGAGTCTGGTGGTATGATCGGATCGTGATGGCGCTCGCCCATGTTTGATATCGGCTTCCAGGAACTCATTCTTATCCTCGTGATTGCGCTGCTGGTCTTCGGGCCGAAGCGGCTGCCCGAGCTGGGGCGCGCCTTGGGGCGTGCCCTGCGTGAGTTCCGCCGGGCCAGCGAGGAGTTTCGCTCGACCCTCGAGACGAATCTCCACATCAACGAGCCGGACCCGATTGCGGCGACTCCCGAACCCGCTCCGGCCGAGAGCGCGCCGGCCTCGCCCGCTCCCGTGACCGAGCCGCTGCCGGATTCGGTGTTGAACCCGTACGGGGAGGGGAATGAGGCCCCCTCGGGGGAGCCCTACTGGGCCCAGCGCGGCTCCCGGCTGTTCCACGCGCGGTCCTGCGGATGGGCCGGCCGTATCCCCGAGCCGGAGCGGGTGTACTTTAAGCGGGTGTCGGAGGCCAAGGAGCAGGGATTCACGACGTGCCCGGTCTGTGAGCCCCGGGAGCCGGACTAATTTTTTTTGCTTGACTTACTAAACATAAGATGACTATTCTTGTGTCGAGGAGGAGGATCTCACATGCGCGAGCTGACGGGCCGACAACGGCAGGTCCTGGCCTTCATCCGCACCTTCACCGAGCGCCATGACGTCCCGCCCACGGTGCGCGAGATCGGCCAGCACTTCCGGGTCACGCCGCGGGCGGCGTTTGACCATCTCCGGGCGCTGGAAAAGAAGGGCGCGCTGCGGCGGCGCCCGACCGCCGGGCGGACGTCCCGGGTCCTCACCCTGGCGGACCGCGGCCCGGTGACTCGCGAGGTACCGGTGCTCGGCCGGATCGCCGCCGGGGCGCCGCTTCTGGCCGAAGAAAACCGGGAGGGGAGCCTGCCCATCGGGGTGGAGTGGCTGGCGGGCAAGGGTGAGGAGATCTTCGCCCTCCGGGTGCGCGGCGAGAGCATGGTCAACGCCCACATCGTGGACGGAGACCTCGTGCTGGTGCGGCGGCAGGAGAGCGCGGAGCCGGGCGACATCGTGGTGGCTCTTCTGGACAACGAGGCGACGGTGAAGCGCTTCGAACGGAAGCGCGACGCCGTGCTGCTGAAGCCCGAACATCCCACCATGCCTCCCATCGTGGTGCGCCCGGGGCGGAAGGATTTCAAGATTCTCGGGAAGGTCATCGGTCTGGTTCGTGGGTTTTAATGCCTGGACTGGTCCTTCTTCAAGGGGTGCCGTTCGTCATGCGGCTGGGGCTGACCATCGCGGTCCGCTGGCTCTTGGCCGGCGATCGACTCTGCTGGGTGGACGGGGTCAACGCGTTCGATCCCTACGCCATCGCGCGGCTCGCCAAGCGGGCGGGGCGGAACCCGAAGGACCTGCTCGAGCGCGTGTACGTCTCCCGGGCCTTCACCTGTCACCAATTGCACGCGCTCGTGGTCGGCCGGCTTCCTCGGGCCGTGCGGGAACTCCCCGCCGACGGCGTGGTGGCAGTGGGGCTCGGGGCCACCTTTCACGATCACGAGGTGCCGGCCCCGGAGGCGGCCGCCCTTTTCGGGGAAGTCGTGCAGGGTCTGGAGCGGTTGACGGTGCGGGGCGTGCCGGTGCTCGTCGTCGATCCTTATCTCCCCCAGGACTACCGTGAGCCCCGGTTCGTCCGGGCGCTCCGGCGGGCCGCGGGCGTGGTGCTCGCCGTCGATCCGGCGGAGGACGGCCTGGCCCTCAGCGTGGTGCGCCCGTTCCCGACCCCTTCCCGGCCGCCGGTGCCGCACCCGGCCTCGCCCTCTCGGCGCACTGCCCTGCGCACGGCAGGCAAGGTGGCGACCTTCCCATTGTATGCCGGCCCCCAACGAAGCCTCCGTCCACAAACCGAGATCGAAGTCTTGACGTTTTCCTTGCATCCGAGTAAGCATGGGGCAGGTTCTCATGACACGATGCGAGTCAGCTCTAGGACGTAGCGCCAACGGCGACGCGAACAAGCTCTCACCTGCTGATAGGCCTGCTCACGATTGGTATCGTTTTGTCCTTTCGTTTCCCCCTCATTTGGTTCGCGATTATGTGGAGCGGTTCGGCATTGGTCCCAGGCACGTGGTGCTGGATCCCTTCTGCGGCACAGGCACCACAATTGTTGAGTGCATGAAGCTTGGCACTCCAAGTGTCGGTGTCGAAGCCAACCCGATGGCCCATTTTGCCACTCAGGTGAAATCAGACTGGTCCCCTGACCCGGATGGTCTGCTCAAACACGCAGGCGAGATTGCTGAACTTGTAAAAGCGAGGCTTGATGCAGACGGTGTTGAAGATGACATTCCCTTGCCTCTCTTCCAGACGGGAAAAAAATCCGCTCGCCTACGGAATCAGACACTCCGAACACTCCCGCCAGAGAAGCAAAAACTCCTACTTACGGATTCAATCAGTCCGCTTCCACTTCATAAAACTTTGGTCCTGCTCGAGTGTTTAGACGAGTATGGTGACGCTCGGTATCGGCGGCACGAGTTATTAGCTCTTGCCAAAGCACTCGTCTACTCAATCAGCAACCTTCACTTTGGGCCGGAGGTCGGGGCCGGGCCCGCAAAAAAGGACAGCCCTGTAGTGCCTGCATGGCTCTCCGTGATCCAGACGATGGCGGATGACCTTCGAATGTTACTGGCCTGCGGGAAGACTCCGGTGCGTATCCATCATGCGGATTCTAGGCAAATTGCTAAAGTAGTTGATCCCCATTCTATTGATGCGGTGATTACTTCGCCGCCTTACCCCAATGAAAAGGATTACACGAGGACGACGCGGCTTGAGTCTGTACTGCTTGGCTTCGTTCGAAGTAAGTCGGACCTTCGTGCCCTCAAGCGTGGCTTAGTTCGGTCGAACACCCGTGGCGTGTACAAGGATGATGACGACGATCAATGGGTTGCTGAAAATCATGAGGTTCAACGTATAGCAGCGGTTATTGAAAAGCGTCGAATTCAGCTCGGCAAAACGTCAGGCTTTGAACGACTTTACCACAGAGTTGCCAAACTGTATTTCGGCGGCATGGCGCGGCACCTAGCAGACCTGCGCGCAATTTTGCGGCCTGGCGCCAACCTAGCTTACGTAGTTGGCGATCAAGCTTCTTACCTTAGGGTGATGATTCGAACTGGACAGTTGCTGGCTGAGATCGCAGACTCTCTCGGGTACGAACCAGTTTCCATCGACCTGTTCCGAACCCGCTTGGCTACGGCAACTAAAGAACAATTGCGTGAAGAGGTCGTAGTGTTGCGATGGCCGGGCCAAAAGCAACGCTGGCAAAAAGCCAGCAAGGGCGGCCTTGCCCGCTCAGGGTGATACGATGCCCCAGCCAAATCGGTATGTACAGATCATCGAGCAAATTTTCCTCTCTCATTACAAGAGCGGTGCTGGAGAGGTTCCCTTAGGATGTACGCTCTCAACGATGAGCAGGCGCTGTTGGCCAAGTTGCGATACAACCGCCTGATCGACATTTTCACGGGGGTGGCGTGCTACTCGCTTCGAAGTCATTTGCGGACGACTGTGCCCAAACTTGGCCAAGTGGAGACAGACGAGATTTACATCGGGGTGGACAAAAGAGGTGCGCACTATGTATTTCCTGTTCAGGCCAAGGGTGGTAACGATTTACTGAGCGTCGTTCAAATTGAACAGGACATTGCACTCTGCGCGGCAAAGTTCCCCTCGCTCATCTGCCGGTCCATCGGGGCCCAATTCATGGAAGACAATCTCATTGCGCTCTTTGAATTTGAGGAGGGCAAAGAAGGCGTTGTCATCTCAGCGGAAAAGCACTATCGACTTGTGCCGGGCGAGGAAGTAACAGTGGACGATCTTCAGACCTATCGCGATCACCAGATTTGAGTTCGTTTCCAGTCTCACCCTGGTGGCAGTGAGGAGGTATGGGACGGACGGTTCTCCCCATCACCCAGGCGATCCACGAGGAGGTGGCGTCGTGGACCAAGTTCCGGCGGGCGCTCCGGAAGGAGGATCAGTCGGCGCTGGACGACTGCTTTCAGGCGGCGCTCATGCACGCCGCCGAGGGGGGCTACGCGACCCGCACGGATCCCTACGAGGTGGTCGTCATGGCAATCTTGGTTGAGCAGCAGAAGGCGATCCGGGCCTTGCAGGAGCAGATGGCTCGGCTTTCGGAAGAAAGGAGTTGAACATGCTCACGACAGCGTTGAACCTCCGGCGGTCGGGCCGTCGACCCCGGCCGCCCCGGTTTCCCAAGCCCGGCTTCCCGCGAGGCGTGTCCGCCGCTGGCTGCCGGGCGGTTTCACGCGCCCCGCGGGCTTTTTTATTGGCCCATTCTACTCGTCAGATGAGGAGTCACTCAGTTAGCACGGATCTCTTCGCGGCCCTCGCGACGGTGGCCGGGGTCTGTCTGTGGGGAGGCCTGTTCGTCCTGCTGGCCGGCTGACACCCCCTCACCTTAATCCTCTCCCCCGGTGGGGAAGAGGGAAGGGTGAGGGGCACTAGGAGCTGGCCGCGACCCGCTGAAACACTTTCGCGTCGATGAACAGGTTCAGGAGGGTCGCGTCGATGGCCCCGGCCTTGCTCTCGTACTCGAGAATGTCCAGCGCCTGGTCCAGGGGGACGGCCCTCTTGTAGGGACGGTCGGCGGCGGTCAGCGCGTCGAAGATATCCGAGATCGTCATGATCTTCGACTGGAGCGGAATCTCATCTCCCCGCATCCCGTAGGGATACCCTGAGCCGTTCAGCTTCTCATGGTGCGCCCGGGAGATGTCGGGGACGCGCCTGAGCTCCTTCGTCCAGGGGATCTGGGCCAGAAACTGGAACGTGTGGACGACGTGAGATTCGATCTGGACGCGCTCTTCCTCCGTCAGGCTCCCCTTCGGGATCGAGAGGATCCGGGCCTCCTGGGGGGTGATGATGGTCCGGGTGTTGCCCAGGTGGTCCGCGAAGGACTTGAGCGCGATCTGGCCGATGGTGGTCGCGGTATCTTCGGGCATCACCGAGGGCTCGTTGGCCATCACCACGATGCTCAGATAGTTGTCGATCTCCCGGATGAGAGCGGCGAGCTCCGCATCATCGGCCGCGAACTGCTCGGCGAACCGCTGGCGGTCCCGCTCCAGCAGGTAGGCGATCTTCCGCTGGCTGTACTGAAGTTTGAGGCCCTGCTTGATGGCCTCGACCCGCTGCTTGATGAGATCCAGATGGGTGGGGTAGAGCTTCTTCGCCTTCACCAGCACCTCTTCTCGAACGCCGATTTTGCCAAAGTCATGGAGGATGGCGGCGTAACGGATCTCCTGCATTTCTTCCGGCGTGAACCCGACGGTTCGGTAGGGGCCGGTCTCCACGCGATCCACGACCTCGGCCAGCCCCGTGGTCAGGTCCGCCACGCGGAAGGAGTGGCCGGCGGTGGTGGGGTCTCGCGCCTCGATCGCGGTGACGGAGGCTCTGACAAATCCCTCGAACAGGGTCCGGATGTTCTCGTACAGCCGGCTGTTCTCCAAGGCCACAGCCGCCTGGGAGGCCAGCGAGGCTGCGAACTCCTGGTAGCGGGTGGAGAAGGGGATCGCGTTCTGCTCGATCTCGGCCGGTGAGGCGAAGATCCAGGCCGGGTCGGGCTTGCAGTTGATCAGCTGGAGCACGCCGAGGATCTCGTCCTTCTGGGTCTTCAGCGGGACTACCAGCATGGATTTGGTCCGGTACCCGACCTGTTGGTCGAACGCCCGGTTGATCTGGAACGGCGAGCCGGCGGGCAGCGCGTACGCGTCCTCCAGGGTCTGGATCTCGCCGGTGAGTGCCACATGGCCGGCCACGCTCTCGTGGCTGATGGGGAGCGTGAATTCCTTGAAAGGGACGCGCACGCTGTCGTTCTGGGCCAGCTTGAACCTGAGGCGGAGATCCCCCGCCTCGTCCTCCTCGACCAGGTACAGGGAGCCGGCGTCGCTCCTGGTGATCTCGCGGGCCTTCGTCAGGATCAGCTCGAGGAGGGCATGGGTGTCGCGCGCGGCCGAGAGCTTGATGCCGATGTTGTTGAGCTCCTTGAGCTCCTTGGCGAGCTGCGCCAGGTCGGCCTGGGCGCGCTCCTGCTTCTCGAGGAGCTGGAGATGCGCGAAGGCATTGGCGAGGGTTTTGGCGAGGATGGGCACAGAGATGGGCTTGGGCAGGTAGGCGTAGATCTGGTCCGAGGGGAATGCCGCCATGGCGGCGGGGTCGGCCAGCACCACGACCTCAAGGTGATGCCGCGTGGCCTTGAAGCGGCTGGCCAGCTCCAGCTCGCGAGCCGATCCTTCCACGACCAGCACACCGGGACCACCCCGCTTCGGGTCGTCCACATCCTCGGGGCGGAGCGGCGTCCGCTCGTAGGGTCCCGGGAGCTCGGCGACGAGGCGAGCCACCTCGGAGCCTTGGAAATAGAGGAGCCGGTACGTCATGAATCTACCGTATGGTGTGGGCAGTCATCCTGTCAAGGCGCGATCCATGCGCTTCCAGGCGTGGTTTTTTGACGCCTATCCCGCCCCGGGGGGCATTGCGACGTGGTGGATCCGCGCCGACGGCGGGCGGGTGCGCCTGCTGGATCCATGGCGTCCGGCGCTGTACGTGGGCGGCTCCGCCCGGGAACTCGAAGCCATCCGGCTGAGGCTGGGACGGGACCGTCGGATCGCGCGAGTCCGGCTCGAATACCACCGAGAGTTCTGGAGCCCCGGGCCAGCGCCCGTGCTTTCTCTCGAGGTCGTCGAGCCGCAGGCGTTTGATCCGCTGGTCCGTGACCTCGGTCGCGCCCTCGGCCCCGCCCGGCTCTTCAACGCTGACCTGCCGACGGGCCAGCGATACTGTTACGAGCGGAACGTGTTCCCCCTGGCCCGCTGCCGCGTGGAGGCCGATGGGCACACGCTCCGCACCGTCGAGTGCCTCGACTCGCCGTGGACGCTTGCGCCTCTCCTCCCGCCGCTGCGCACGTTGGAGCTGACGCCTGCGGACGGGACCCCGTACCACCTGCCGGGAACTCCGCTCGATCTCATCGTGAGAGCCCCCGGCGTGGAGGAGCGGCTCGACGGGCGGGCGCCCCTGGGCCTCCTCGGGCGCCTGGCCCGCCTGCTCGAGTCCGAGGATCCCGATCTGCTCCTCACCGACTGGGGGGACGAGCTGCTGATCCCCGCCCTCCTCGCCCTCGCCCGTGCCCACCGGGTCGAGCTCCCGCTGGACCGCGAGCCCCCTCACCTTCATCCTCTCCCCCAGCGGGGGAGAGGGCAGGGTGAGGGGCGCGGCGCCGTGGTCGCGAAGTCCGGGCGGCAGGCGGTGGGCGGGGCGGGGCGCTCCTACCTCTCCTACGGCCGCGTCCTCTACCGGGGGCCCGCCTACCCGCTGCGCGGGCGCTGGCACGTGGACCGCCGCGCCTCCTTCTTTTACGGAGAAACCGGCCTCGAGGGGCTGCTGGAGGCGGCGCGGCTGGCCCGCGTTCCCCTCCAGCGCATGGCGCGGACCACGCCCGGCACCGCCATCACCTCCATGCAGCTGGACCTGGCGGTGCGCGAGGGCGTCCTGGTGCCGTGGAAGAAGCGCGAGCCGGAGGCCTTCAAATCCGGCCTGGCGCTGCTCACGGCCGACAAGGGGGGGCTGGTCTACCGCCCGAGCCCGGGCGTGTACGAGCAGGTCGGTGAGCTGGACTTCGCCTCCATGTATCCCGCCATCATGGTCCGCCACAACGTCTCCCCGGAGACGGTGAACTGCGCCTGCTGCGGCGGTACGCTCGTTCCCGAGGACGGCTACCGTATCTGCTGGCAACGGGATGGGCTGATGCGGCGCGTCCTCGGCCCGCTGGTGGAACTGCGCCGACGTTTGAAGGAGGCCATGCGGAGCGCTGTGGGGCCCGAGCGCGAGGCGCTGGACCATCGGCAGACCGCCCTCAAATGGATCGGCGTCGTCTCGTTCGGGTATCTCGGGTACCACAATGCGCGGTTCGGGAAGATTGAGGCTCACGAGGCCATCACCGCCTTCGGCCGGGAGGCACTGCTGCGCGCCAAAGAGCTCGCCGAGGCGCGCGGATTCCGGATGCTGCACGGGCTGACCGACTGCCTCTGGCTCCACCGCCGTGGCGCAGCGGAGGCGGACTACGCCGAGCTGGCGGCGGAAATCGGGAAGGACAGCGGCATCCCGGTGAGCGTGGAGGGTGTGTATCGTTGGATCGTCTTCTGCCCGGCCCGTATTCTGCCGAAGACCACCGTGCCCAATCGGTTTTTCGGGGTGTTTGGGGATGGGCGGCTCAAAGTGCGCGGGCTCGAGTGCCGGCGCGACGACACGCCGCCGCTGGTGCGCGCCATGCAGGAGCGGATGCTGGCGCTGCTCGCCGCCGCCGAAAACCTGAGCGAGCTTCGTGCCCTCGCATCCCGGGCGCGGCAGATCGCGGAGGCCGAGATCGAGCGGATCCTCACCGGCCAGGCCCCGCCGCGCGCCCTGGTCGTCACCCGCCGGCTCTCGATGGCCCCGGAGGAGTACGTCAAGGATAACCTCCAGGCGCTCGCGGCGCGCCAGCTCCTGGCCCGCGGGCTCCGGCTCGAGCCCGGCCAGTCGGTGCAGTACCTCGTCGTCAATGCCCGGGCGAAGAACCCCCAGGCGCGGGTGCTGGCGGTCCCGCTGGTGACGGACTCGAGCCCGTATGATCGGACCTTCTACGCCGCCCTCTGCCGCCAGGCCGCCGCCACGCTGCTGGAGCCGTTGCGGGCGAACGCCTGACCTGGGGAAGGGCAACCAGGCGGATCGGGCGCGAGATATCCGCCGGGTGGGCTTGGCCATTCATCGCCGCCCCCAGTGAGCGATGGACTCGATGACCTGGTTCAAGGTTCGCCCCTTCTCGGTGAGTTCGTACTCCACCCACGGGGGGATCTGGGACAGGACACGGCGCAGAATGATCCCCTCGGTCTCCAGCGCCAGGAGCCGCTTTCTGAGCGTCCGCGCGTCCCCCAGCGCATGGGCGAGCCGGTCATAAATTGTCTACCTGGTAAGTCACGAGGAGGTCTAGCCCGAATTATGCACATCATTCGGGCTAGGCACCGAAAATCGCATGGAAGTCACAATTTCCATGGCAACCAGAGGGTTCTGAGCGGAGATCGGAAAACGGACAAAACATGTTGAAATCCATGCGATTTTAGTAGCGCCCGGATTATTCTCGTGAAT
>JACQWA010000281.1 GCA_016209425.1 Candidatus Rokuibacteriota bacterium | reverse complement strand
TATCCCCACGTCGTTTCACCCTCTCGGCTTCATCGGACCGCCCTGACCTGCACACCAGAGTGTCCGAGAACGGGGAGCAGGAAAACCGCATACACCATATCGACATTCATGCGATTTTCGTCCAGCCTGGATTATTCTTCGTGAATAATCCAGGCTAAGGAGGGAGCCATTCCAACGACGGCGGGGGCCAAACCAGTCAAGCGACGCCGCTTCGGGCGGCGCAAGGTTTGCAAGTTCTGCGCGGATAAGGTGGACCTGGTCGATTACAAGGACGTCCGGCGTCTCAGAAGCTTCGTGACCGAGCGGGGAAAGGTGATTCCCCGGCGGATCTCGGGCAGTTGCGCCCGTCACCAGCGCCAGCTCACCCACGCCATCAGGCGGGCCCGCACCGTGGCCCTCCTGCCGTACGCGTCCGAATAGCCACCGGGGAGAGATCATGAAGGTGATCCTGCTGGACGACGTCCCGAAGCTCGGGCGGCGGGGGGAGGTCCGGGAGGTCGCCGAAGGGTACGCCCGGAACTACCTGCTTCCCCACCGCCTCGTCTTGCCCGCCAGCGCTGCGAACCTGAAGCAGCTGGAGCAGATCAAGCAGCACCAAGCGGTCCGCTCCGAGCGGGCGAAAGCCGACGCGGAACTGCTGGCGAAGAGCATCGAGGCCCTCACCTTCTCACAAGTTCGGCAGGCCTCCGAGGAGGGCCGCCTCTACGGCTCGGTCGGCGTCCAGGACCTTGTGGCGTTCCTGGCTCAAAATGGGATCAGCGTGGAGAAGCGGCGGATGGGTCTTGACGAGCCGATCAAGGCGTTGGGCGAGTACACGGTTCCGATCCGGCTCCACGCCGATGTCACCGCCTACCTGAAGGTCAGCGTCTCACGCGGGTAGGCCGTGGCCACCCTCACGGAGCTCCTGACCTCCAAGATTCCTCCCCACAGCCTGGAGGCGGAGCGGGCCGTCCTGGGCGCCATCCTGCTCGAACGGGACAGCCTCCCCAAGGCCGTTGAGATCCTGAAGCCTGCCGATTTCTACAAGGAAGGTCACCGGAAGATCTTCGGCACCATGATCAGCCTCTTCGAGCGCTCCGAGCCGGTTGATCTTTTAACCCTCTCCGAGGAGCTTCGGCGCTCCGGGGAGCTGGACGAGGTGGGGGGGCCCGCCGCCCTCGCCTCGCTGGTCGAGGAAGCGGCGACGGCTGCTCACCTGCTGTCGTATGCGGGAATTGTTCGAGAGAAATCTCTGCTGCGGGAGTTGATTCGGATCTCCACCGAGATCATCGGGCAGAGCTACGAGGCCAAGGAGGACGTGGACAACCTCCTGGATCAGGCCGAGCAGCAGATTTTCCAGCTCTCCGAGCGTCGCATGCAGGGAACGGCTGTCCAGGTCCGCACCATCCTCAAGGAAACCTTCGAGTATATCGAACGGCTCTACGAGCGGAAGGATCACGTCACTGGCCTGCCGACCGGCTTCGACAAACTGGACAAATTGACTTCGGGCCTTCAGCCGTCTGATTTCATCCTCGTGGCCGGACGCCCCTCGATGGGGAAGACGGCCTTCGCGCTGAACGTCGCCAAATATGCCGGGATCGAACTCAAGAAGCGCGTCCTGATCCTCAGCCTGGAGATGTCACGGGAGCAAGTGGTGCAGCGGCTCCTCTGCGCCGAAGCGCGGGTGGATTCGCATCGAGTCCGGACCGGCTACCTGGAGCCCAAGGACTGGCCGCGCCTGACGAACGCGGCGGGGCGCCTGGCCGAGGCCCCGGTTTTCGTCGACGACACCGCGGGGCTCACCGTGCTCGAGGCCCGGGCCAAGGCGCGCCGGATGAAGGCAGAGCACGGCCTCGACCTCGTCTTGATCGACTACATTCAGCTCATGCGGGGGCGGGGAAGCATGGAGAATCGCCAGCAGGAGATCTCGGAAATCTCGCGCGCGCTCAAGGCGATGGCGAAGGAGCTCCGCGTGCCGGTGGTGGGTCTCTCCCAGCTCTCCCGGGCCGTGGAGACTCGGCCCACCCGGGAGCATCGACCCCAGCTCTCCGACCTTCGTGAGTGCGTCACGGGCGAGACCGTCGTCGTTCTGGCTGACGGCAGGCGCGTGCCGATCCGGGAGCTCGTTGATGCCGCGCCGGAAATCCTCGCGGTATCTTCCGACGGAAGGATCGTCACGGCGAAGAGCGAGAAGATCTGGCTGGTTGGCACAAGGCCGGTCTTCTCCCTCCGCCTGGCGAGCGGCCGGGTAATCCGGACGACGGCACGTCACCGGCTTCTCGCTGCGCAAGGGTGGAAGCCTGTGAGCCAGCTCTCGGCCGGCCACCGCGTCGCGATCGCGAGGAGGCTTCCCGAGCCGGTCTTCCCAGACTCCTGGCCCGACCTCCGGGTGGCCCTTCTCGGCCAACTGATCGGCGATGGCAGTTACCTGAGTCACCAGCCCCTTCGCTACACGACCAGCTCGGAGGAGAACAGCCGGATCGTGGCGGAGGCCGTCCGTGAGGAGTTTGGCTGCGAGGTGAAGCGCTATGCGGGACGCGGAAGCTGGCACCAGCTTCTCATCAGCGGGAACGGCAACCGATGGCACCCGGACAAGCTCAACAGATGGCTTCGTGAACTCGGGATCTTCGGCCAGCGGTCGCACGAGAAGCGCGTGCCCGAGGCGGTCTTCCGGCTCTCGAACCGTCAGATCGCAATGGTCTTAGGTCATCTCTGGGCCACGGACGGCACGATCGCTCCGCGCGCAAATGGAAGGGGAAGCCACAGCGTTTTTTACAGCACGAACAGTCCCTGCCTGGCCAGTGACGTGGCAGCGCTTCTGCTGCGGCTCGGCATCGTAGCGAGAATCTCCTCCGCGAGGAAGGGGAACTACCGGCCGGGCTTCTTCGTGAGCGTGTCCGGGGGGACTGACCAGCGTCGTTTCCTTGAGGCGGTTGGCGCCGTTGGTCCGCGCGTGCCCCCGGCTGAGCGCCTTCGAGCGTTGCTCGCGGTCGGCAGAACCAACACGAATGTGGACACGCTGCCTGCTGAGGACTTCGAGCGCGATCTCTTCTGGGATCGGATCGTGGCCCTCGAGCCCAACGGCGAGGAGGAGGTGTTCGACCTCACCGTGCCCGGACCGGCTTGCTGGCTCGCGGACGGGATCGTCAGTCACAACTCGGGCGCCCTGGAGCAGGACGCCGACCTCATCATCTTTCTCTACCGGCCCGAGCGCTACAAGGAGCAAAGCGAGCTCGCCCCCGACCAGCAGCGGCTCGCGGAGGTCATCGTCGGCAAGCAGCGCAACGGCCCGACGGACACGATCCGTCTGACCTTCATCCCCGAGTACGCGAGCTTCGAGAACCGCGTCGAATCCGAGCGCCAGCCGGTGTGAGGTCGTCTCTGCCCGAGCCCTCGGTCTTTGCTTGACACGTCCGCCGCGGCTCACTAGTCTAAGTCAGTCCGCGCGGTCTGTTCCCGATGCGACTTTACTCGGTCAAGAAGCTCTTCGTCGGCTCGCCCCTGCCCACGGCTCAGGCCCGCCACGAGCGCCTGGGCAAGGTGACGGGACTCGCGGTCTTCGCCTCCGACAACCTCTCGTCGGTGGCCTACGCCACGGAGGAGATCCTGCGGGTTCTGATCCTGGCTGGGCCTGCGGCCCTGGGATTCTCCATTCCCATCGGCCTGGCCATCGCCGTGGTCATCGCGATCGTCATCAACTCATACCGGCAAAGCGTTGTCGCCTATCCCCAGGGAGCGAGCGACTACATCGTGGCGAAAGACAACCTGGGGACTCCCGCAGGGCTCACGGCCGGGGCCGCCCTCCTGATCGACTACACCCTGACGGTCGCGGTGAGTGTCTCTGCCGGGGTCGCGGCCCTCACCTCGGCGGTACCTGTGCTCTACCCCTATCGGGTCGTGCTGGCCGTCACGCTTGTCGCGGGGATCGCTCTCGCCAACCTCCGGGGGGTTCGGGAGTCCGGCCGCCTCTTCGCCGTTCCGACTTATTGCTTCATCGGCGGCATCCTCCTGATGCTAGGGGCCGGGTTTTTCCGCTACCTGACTGGCGCGGTGCCTGGGGCCGCGGCGCCGGCCGGGCAGCCCGAAGCGGTCTCAAGCATCGGGCTCTTCCTCCTCCTGCGCGCCTTCTCCTCCGGGGCCGTGGCCCTGACCGGAATCGAGGCGGTGGCGGATGGTGTCACGGCCTTCAAACCCCCCGAGGTCCGAAACGCGCGGATCGTCCTCCTGTGGCTGGGAGCGATCATGGCCACCCTCTTCGTGGGGGTCACGGTCCTGGCGTCGGTTTTCGGGATCATTCCGAAGGAGGAGGAGACGGTGGTCTCCCAGCTGGTGTGGCAGATCTTCGGGGGAGGGGTTCTCTACTACTATATCCAGGCCGTCTCCATGGTCATTCTGGTCCTCGCCGCCAACACGGCCTTCGCCGACTTTCCCCGGCTCTCGTTCTTCATGGCGCGGGACGGGTTCCTTCCGCGCCAGTTCGGAACCCGTGGAGATCGCCTCGTGTTTTCCAACGGCGTCATCATCCTGGGCCTGGCCGCCGCGCTCCTGATCGTGATCTTCGGGGGGAGCACGCACGCGCTGATCCCGCTCTACGCCGTCGGCGTCTTTACCTCCTTCACGCTTTCCCAGTCGGGCATGGTCCGACGGTGGTTTCGCCAGCGGCCCGGCTGGTGGTGGTGGCGCGCCGGGATCAACGGTGTCGGCGCGGCCACCACCGGGCTGGTGGCGGCGATCATCCTCACGAGCAAATTCGTGGCCGGGGCGTGGATCGTGGCCGTGCTGATCGTGATCTTCATCGCTCACTTTCTCTCGATCAACCGACACTACCGGAGGGTGGCGGAACAGCTCTCCCTCGAGGGCTACGGCGGGCCTCCGCCGATCCGTCATACCGTGCTGGTGCTGGTGGGGGACCTCCATCGGGGAGTCGTCCAGGCCCTCCAGTACGCCAAGACCCTCTCGCCCGATACCAAGGCCGTCTTCGTCGAGCTGGACCCGGACAAGACGTGGAAGCTCGAGGAGAAGTGGGGGAAGTGGGGGTGCGGGGTGCCGCTGGTGGTCCTGACCTCGCCGTACCGGTCCCTGCTGGGGCCGTTTCTGGACTATCTGGATCACCTGCAGAACCAGGGGGAGAACCACATGGTGACCATCGTGCTGCCGGAGTTCATCCCGGCGCGGTGGTGGCAGCACCTGCTGCACAACCAGACGGCGCTGCTGATCAAGGGGGCGCTGCTCTTCCGCAAGAACGTCATCGTGACCGACGTGCCCTACCACCTCGAGCGGTAGCTCGCCCCCTCACCCCGCCCTCTCCCCTCTGGGAGAGAGGATTAAGGTGAGGGAGCTTACTCGCCGGTGAACCGTGGGGGACGTCGCTCGGCGAGGGCCCGGACGCCTTCGGCGAAATCCTTCGTCGTGAAGCTCACCCATGCTCTGGACGGTGAGCGCGTTCAGGGCCTCGGGACGGTTCAGCGTGAGGGTTCGGACACCGTCCGCCTGCGCGATCAGCAGCGAATCCGCCATGGAGTCACTCCCTCAGAGCGCGTACCGGCGCTCGAGCGCCTGGTGCTCGGGAAGACCGACCAGGTCGAAGTACTCCTCGAAGCCCATGAGCCGGTCGTGGACGCGGGCCGTCGTGCCCTCGTCCCGCAGGATCTCCAGCACCTCCTTGACCGCTTTGGCGGCCGCCCACAGGGCATCGGTCACCCAGAGGGCGATCTTGTAGCCGAGGCTCTCCAGCTCCTTGACAGTGCAGAGGGGAGTCTTGCCGCGGCTGAACATGTTGCAGACG
>JACQWA010000292.1 GCA_016209425.1 Candidatus Rokuibacteriota bacterium | reverse complement strand
GCGTGTACTCCATCTGCTTGAACCGGTAATCGTGGAGCCGCGCGGCATAGACGTGGCAGCCGGTGAGCCGGGAGCCGAACGCCTGGCCCAGCTCGACCGCCAGGTCGATCGCCCGGTTCGAGTAGTCCGAGTTGTCCACCGGGACGCAGATGTGCTTGAACATCCTCGCCTCCTCTTATCTCAGCTCGAAATCCAGCGCGACCATCCGTCCCTCAGGGGGCCGTTGTAGTATAGGCATCGAGCAGGGCAAGTTCAAGCCCGGTTTGGCTTCCTGCCGCCGGCCGACGCGCCCGGATCAACCCGTCGGCGAACCCGGCGTATTCCCCACCACTCCAGCAACCCGACGAGACCCAGGGCCACCAACGAGGCAAGGTACGCGGACATCGGCGTGGGGGCTTCCAGCGTGACGTAGTTCCACGACGACAGCGACATCATGAGCCCCTTTTCGCCGTTCGTCCCGTCCCAGGCCTGAATCGCAAAGGGGATCAGCTTCCCAACCTCGAAGGTGATGTCCTTGTCCCTGTCTTTGGGCACGAGGGAGCGGACCATCACCACTCGCCATCGTCCGTCCTTCCAGGCGCCCCGCGCCGCCACGTCCTGGCCGGCGTCGGCCTGGGTCTTGACGGGTTTCTGGAAGCCCTCGGCCAGCCCCTTCACGACCGCGCTCTTTCCGGTCTCGTTCAGGTCGGCCTGCCAGTGCCAGAGGGCAACGGGCTTGCCCGGGTTCCCGAGAAAGAAGTGGGGGCGCTCCGGCCCCGTGGGGATCGTGACGGGAAACTGCAGGCGAATCGCGTCGCGGAGCCTTTCCGCGTGCGTCCTACGAAGGTCGATCACCGGATACGTGGACGCCTTCAGGTCGGGATCGGGCCCGGGCCTGTTCTCCGCGTCTTTGAAGCGGTCGCCCCACTCCAGCAGGAAAGCGATGGCCGAATCGTTGTAGTAGGCCCGCACCGTTACCGCATCCACGGAATGATTCTGCCAGCGCGGCTTGGCCAGCACCTGGCCGGCCAGGGGGACCGCCAGGAAGGGCGCATCCTTCCAGCGGGGGTCGTCGGGACCACGCGGGATCTCGCCGGATGTCCTGGAAGCCTTCAGCACCACCTCGCCGCCCGGCTCCTCGCGGGTCTGGAGCGACCTGACGTAGTGGGCCAGGGCCCAGCGGTCCTCTTCGCTGAAGGAGTCGGCATAGGAGGGCATCGGCGTGCCGTCCAGGCCCGTGGAGAAACGCAGGAAGAGATCGCGAGTCTCCCGCCCGCCCTTCATCCGCCACCCCTTGGTCAGGTCACCGACCTGGATGAAGTCGCCGGCATCGTCCTTCAGCGTCGGGGCGGCGGGACCGTCGCCCCGTCCAGCCTGGCCGTGGCACTCCCAGCACTTGGCCTTCTGGTAGAGGGCCTTGCCCTTGGCGATCGACTCGGGCGAGGCTGCCACGTCCCTGGCTGGCTTGATGACCGTGCCCTTCTCCTTGAAGGCGTCGCCGCTGAACTGCTTGATGTAGCCGATCACCAGCCACCGGTCCTCCTCCGAGAGGGTGGTCCAGCCCGACATCGCGGTGCCAGGCACCCCACGCGTGACCACCCGAAAGAGGTCCTCGTCGGTGGGGGGCTCGCCAGACTGCGTGGTGCGCAACTTGTACGAGCCAGCGACCAAGTCGCGGGGGCGAGGGTTGAGGTAGGGCGCCACGGGCCCCTGGCCGTCCCCCTTCTCGCCGTGGCAGACTTCGCAGCGCTTGACGTAGATCCGCTTCCCCCGCTCGACGTTCTCCGCCGTGTCGGGGCTCCGGCCCTGGGCCCAGGCGGCCGACGGTCCAAACCTGCCCTCGATCTTTTCGGGCTTCCGCGGTTCGACGCCCGCCAGATCATAGGCGGCCATGACGGCCTTCCACTTCTGCTCGTCCGTGAGGTCCTGCCTCCAGATCGGCATCGCCGAGTCCCAGGGACTTCCTTCCGGAGGGAGCCCCGGACCCCCCTCGGTCACGCGCCAGAAGGCGTAGGCCTCGACCACGGTGGCGATCGTGCCGGGGTCGGTGAAGTTGGCCGGCTTCAGCCGAAAGCCCCAGGCCATTGGGCCCGCGCCGTCAGCGGCGTCGCCGTGGCAGGGGCGGCAGCTGATCTGGTAGATGACGCGCCCCTCGGCGAGCGCCGCCTCCTGATATGCCCTCCGGGCGTCCTCCAGGCTCCCGGTGAACTTCCCCTCCGCCATCCACTTCTTCACCGCCTCGTCGGTCGGCTCGCGGAAGGGGTTCTTCAACCGCTCATAGACGCCCGGAATGGTGGGATGCTGGATCCTCAGGAGAGTGGGGCTCTGGTTTCCTGGAACCGCGCGAGCGTACACGATGCCTCCGGCCATCAGCGGGAGGAGCAGGAGAAGGATCAGCCGGACGGTCCCGAGGGCTCGCGCGTTCCGGGCAGCCGGTTCAGGACCGCGGAGAAAAGCGAGAACCGGGCGGACGAACTCCCGGATGGAGTCATCGCTGATCGTGATGTAGACGAGCGCCCCGACCACGGCCAGGAGCAGGTACATGACCAGGGCGGCGCCGGGGACCGAGAGCGGGCGCTCGCTTCCAGTCACCCACATGGCGAGGTAGGGAAGGGCGTACCGGAGGATCAGCCAGACCGCCGCCAACGTCAGGAGCGTGCTCCAGAAAAGGGGGAGTGGCCGCCGGCGACTCATTTCAGGGTCTGGAGAAAGGCCAGGAGATCGTGGAACTCCTCCACGGTGAGGATCTCCCTGAAATTCTCCGGCATCAGGGAGGTCTTCTGCGGCGCCTTCTGCTGGATCTCCCCTTTGGGGATCCGCTGAGTCTCAGCCTGGCTGTCCACCACCTCGACGGTATTGGCGTCTTCCTTTTTGAGGATGCCCGTGACGTACCGCCCGTCCTTGGTGATGACGAGGATCGGCTCGTAGCCTGAGGCGATCTCCTTGGACGACTCCAAGATGGACTCGATGATGAACCTGGCATCCCGGGTTCCGGCCACCCCGGTCAGCTCCGGCCCCACTGTCCCGCCTTTGCCGTTCACCGCGTGGCACTTGCCGCAGGCCGCGTTGGACTCCGGGTTGAAGAAGAGCTCCTCCCCCTTCTTGGGATCGCCGGCAAGGTAGGGCTTCCACTCGTCCGCTGTGGCGACCGCCTTGGCAGCCGCCTCCAATCCGGGCGGGAGCTTGATGGCCGCCACGTCGGCGGTCCCTCCCAGGCTCTGGAGGTAGAGAATGACCGCCTTGACCTCCTCCGGCTTCAGCTTGATCGGCGGGCGCATGGGGTTCGGCATCTCGTTCTTATACCCCTGCACCACGTAGGCACCGGGATCCAGCAGCGATTCCACCAGGTATTCGGCGGCGGTGAACGGCTTGCCCGCGGCCCGGGCCCGCTCACGGGCCCGCTCCTCGGCCCTGGCTCCAATAGCCGTTCCCAGGGGCCCGGTTTCCCCCTGGTTCGGCCCCCGAATGGACCCCCCGCGACTTCCGACAGCGTGGCAGGTGGAGCACTTCCCCTTTCCCCAGAAGACGGCTTCCCCGGCTTCCGGCGTAATGTTCCCCGCGGTGATGGCGACCGACGGCCGGCGCTCCCCTTCCCCCGAGATCTTGGTAATGACCTCGCCGATCCAGACGAAGACGAGCACGAGGGCGACCGTGAAAATCACCACCCCGAGCACCGGCCGGCTCATGTCGACGCCTCGACCTGCTTCTTCTCCCCGAGCCCGGCCAGCCAGAAGACGAAGGCCACCAGCCCCAGGAAGAGGAGCACGATGAACCCCACCACCCTGGCCATGTAGGCGTTGGTGGGGGTCCAGGCCCACTCGGAGGTGTCCTGAAG
>JACQWA010000291.1 GCA_016209425.1 Candidatus Rokuibacteriota bacterium | reverse complement strand
GCCCCTGCGCTTTCGTCCACCGCACCACCGAGCTCACCGCCGCCCCGACCCGGCGCGCCACGTCGCGATAGGAATGGCCTGCCCGCAGTAGCGCCATCGCCCGCCGTCGACGTTTCTCCAACTGTGCGCCCGTGCCAAATGGCCTCATGCTGACCATCGTAGGGTGGGGCTGGCCAACTATATGGATTATTTAGTGAAGTCTCAATAGGACGCTTGCGTTGATCGCAACGACGCCGGCGGCCCGCGCGTCGGTCCCGTTGATGGCGATCCTCGCCGGGGACGACTCATGGACCCTCGCCGTCTGGCGCTACATCCGGCGCCGTTGGCGTCTTGTGCGAGGCGCAGGCGCTACTCGACTTCGGCTTCGGAGTTACCACGCATAGCGAAAGTCCTGCGGCGTTCTTTGAAAGCAGATCTCACGCGCATCAGCGGGTCGAATGGTGGCAGCGGTGAAACTTCGGGCCCTCCGCAAAACCCTCGGCGCTGCCCCGGGAAATTTCGAGGCTGGGCCGAATATGACGTGCACCTAATCCGCCCGGCACTTCGTCGATCACCAGGACGCCGGCGCTAAAAGGCGGCTTCCCTTTTAGTCGTAGGTACTTACCCGTGATCGGGATTTCTTGAGATGCACTGTGACTGATTGAATTACTATGGGATACAATGTGATTGAGTGGCTCCCAATGTTAGACAAGCAGGTCGCCATTCGTCTCGATCAGTCAGACCTCGAACGCCTTCAGGCGCTAACAAAGAAGATCCGCGTTCTGAGCCGAAACGCTATCGCCCGCGAGGCGTTGCGGATCGGCTTATCCGAGCTTGAGCGTGAGCCGGCCCGAATTCTGCGAGACGGTACGAAGTCGAAGCGCGGACGCCGGGCATGAAACGGTCACAGGTTCTTTGGAGCAGCGACACTCAGCTTCCGACACCCGTTCTAAAGAGGTTAGACGAAGCTCTCCTCGCCTGCGGCTACAGTTACACCTCGGGCAAGACCCACAACTTCTATCACTATCCCGCGAGATTCTCTCCAGAGATTGCTCGCTGCGTAATCGGAACCTTCTCCCGCCCTGGCGATCTCGTAATCGATCCCTTCATGGGTGGTGGTACGTCGGTCATCGAAGCCCTCACGACGGGGCGAAGGGTGATCGGCGTCGACATCAATTCACTTGCGCTCTTTGTGAGTCTTGCGAGGACCACCCCTCTGTCGGCGCGTGACGAAGCGGCCGTCAGGAGATGGGCAGAGAAGGCGGCGTCCTACGCAAACGGTGCTGATCCTGTCATCAGTGACCCAAGCGTGCGGCACCTGCCCTGGGCGATCCGCAGCTTCGTCGCCACGGCGCTGAGACTGGCCGAGGAGTTGCCTCTGCGCCGCCAGCGCAACTTCAGCCGCTGTGCGTTGCTTCGACTCGGCCAATGGGCGCTCGACTGTCGAGATTTTGTCGCCCCCCGGCGAAGCCGGCTCGCGAAAAAGTTACCGCAACTTGTGGAGGAAATGCTTGGCGGACTAGGCGAGTTCGTCGCGAGCTGTCGGGAGGCTGGAGTGTCGAGGCGGACGATTCTTCGAAATCGAGTGCTCCTTCATCGGAGCGCGGTTGGGCTAGAGGAAGACGAGCACTTGTGGATAGAATCGGCGAGGCCGCGGCTCGCCTTCACTTCGCCTCCATATCCATCGGTGCATGTGCTTTATCACCGGTGGCAGTATCGGGGTCGAAAGGAAACAGGCGCACCGTATTGGATCGCGAACATTCCTGACGGGTACTACGCGTCCTACTACACCGGCGGAAGCCGGACGCCGACCGGTGAACAGCATTATTTCGACATGGTAACTGCCGCATTTCGGTCGGTCAGGTCGGTGATCGACCCGCAAGGCTGGGTGGTCCAGCTCATCGGCTTTGCCGACACAGGAAGCCAGCTGCCACGATATCTGGAGGCGATGGATACGGCCGGGTTCCAGGAGATCCTCCCCACAGAAGACGGTAAGCGCCTCGGACGCCGAGTCCCGAATCGCAAGTGGTACGCGAATCTCAAGGGGCCGGTCGATGCATCATCCGAGCTCTTGCTCTTCCACAAGCCGCGTTAGTCCACAACGATCACCGAGAGACCTCCATCACCTTCAAGAGAGTCGCGGCAACGCGGCAGGTTTCAAGGCGAAGCTCATCCTCGGACGGAACGTGGACACTCTCGTCGGCCGGTTGCGCATCCCGCTGTGTCTTCGCAAATCGGTAGAGTTGATAAAGGTGGAAGGCCAGATGAGCCGTATAGCGCGTTACGCGCTCACGGATCGTGGCTTCTTCAAGGTTGCGCTTGACCAGCGCTTCGCGAAATAGCTTGAGCCCCTCGAAATCCTCATTGATGAGGAGCGTCAGCGGCGAACTCTCGGTCGGCTCGGAATAGGCGGCTGGATCGTCCTTGGTCCACTGTGCTTCGCCCCAGCAGGTCGGCGATTCCCAGTCCCTCTCGTATACGTACTTGAGATCGTAGGGTGGCCGACGCTGCGCGACCGATTCCGGTGCATCGGTGATAATCCGTCGCGGTTCGGGCGCGGCCGGCAGTTCGGCGACCTGACCCACGAAGGTGGTCAGGAGGCGCTGACCGGCTGGGCCGATGGCTTCAAGTTCGAAAGCTAGGCGCTCGCTCGGCAGCAGCCCGTGGGGCGTGTCCAAGATCAGCTCGAATTTCCCGTCATTCGGCTGGGTGAATCCGATGGGCGGGAAGGTCCCGAGCGAGAGACAGCGTGCTCGCAAGCTCCATGGGGGACTTGTGCCAGCGGTCAGCGAATCATGGCCGTCCCACCGGACTCGAACGTGTGCCGACGGACCGCCCGGAACGAGTTTGACCGGTTGGTGGCTGACGATGCGGAGATACGTCGGATTTGCGCGCAACGGCGGCCGCGGCCGTGGCGGCCTCGGCCGAGGAGGGCTGATGACTACATCGCGCTCAAGCAGACGGAGTTCGGGATGCCCTTTGAACTTCGCGACGACTTGAAGCGTTGTCACACACGGGTACTCATCGGAATCGAAGTCGGCGGGCTCCTCAAACCGCAGACGGATCTCGAGCTCTTGCCCGCGGCGTGACGGATCGAGGCGGAGCTCCTCAACAATTGGATCTGTGCGGAGGTCGAGGCTTTCTATGTTGATCCACTCGTGCTCGGGCGCGGCGCGGACGACGATCGCGCGGTCGGTGTCCGGACGGAGACGGATCGCCTGGAGAGGCGGGACGATAGTCAGAACGGGCGGTGTAGCCTCCTCGCCAACATTCGGCATCCCATCGACAACGACATTTTGCTGCTGACTGCGCCCGAACCCGAGATGTTCTGCGCCTCTGTGCTGGCCGGGCTCCGAGCTGCCACGATGCAGGTGCAGCGCGGCGGTATGGTGGGATTCAATCAGTTCATCCAGCTTTTGACGAACGACTTCGTCACCGGCCTGAAGCTCGGAGATCTCCTGCTCGGCCTCGGTTTGGAGGCGCGTCAAATCCGGGTCCTTCTTGAGCGTTGCGACCATTCGGTCGCCGATCGCTTCGAGCACATTCCCCTTGTAGAGGCCCTGGCGCGACCCCTGGACAATCTCGGAGATTGCCTCGTGGGTCAGGCCGTCCAGATCCACGACGATCATCGTCCGCGTTCGGAGGTACTTGAACCCCAGATCCCTAGCAATGAAGCCGTTGTCCCAACCGTCATGCCGCTGCCCATTGACGAGAAACACGACACATTGTCGGCCACGGCTCTTTCGCTCGAGGTAAGCACTCAGCGGAGACGAGCCTGAATCGTCGGTCGGTTCGGCCGTTTCCAGGGAAGCGATCTCCTGCTCCGCGTCGGGCTCGTCGTCGGTGGTACGCTTCGCCTTGAGAACCACCACGCGGATTTGGATCGTTCCGTACGAGTCCACGGAGCGAGTCACCCGCTTGTCAAGTTCGACGACGGTCATTGCGTGTCTCCGTGTTTCGCTTCAACCATCTGTGGGGCGAAGATCTTATCAAGAGCTTTCAGGTCGTCCTTCAAGCGCGAGAGGCGATAGCCGTTTCCCCACATCGGATCGGGTCCACGATCTGGGCGCGTGTAGAGTTCGTACGGTAGAACCGGGTTGAAGAGTAGGTGGTTCAAGGACTGATAGAGTGTTCTTGCCGGCTCGGATTTCCCGAAGTTGTAACTGATATGGCCAATGCGGGTGCCATGAGCGAAGCCGATCGCGTCGGCAGCCGGCGAGGCGAACGCCGGCACCCTCCCGTCAGGGTGAGCCGCCAGATAGGCATAGTAATGATCGCGCCGGCCGATGGGAAGGATCCGTTTAATGACGGTCCATCCTAATCCGTCATCTCCACCGTCGAGGAGATCGGGAACCCGGCGAGACATGATCCAGGAGAATTCGCTCGCTGCGTAAGCAGACGATCCACCTTGTCCGAAGACTCCGGTCAGGTAAGGCTTGTCGGGCTTGTCGCTTCGTCCCAGAGACAGCAACGTCGAATGTATCCTTGACGGTTCCTGACCGATCCCGTCATCTTCCAAGACAACCGCGTACTCGACAGGTCGTGTCTCCCTGAGGAGGCGTATGCGAATCCGTCTGGCGATATCGCGACCGTAGTCGACCGGCTTGCGCTCTCTAATAGGGTGGGGCCACTTCGGGAGAGCGTCGAGCGCAGGGAGGTCGAAGTATCTCAGAACGGCCTCTCGGGGCGTTTGTGGGGCGAGCGCTCGTGGGTCGGCTTTCAGTTCCCGTTGGCGCATGAGCTCGATCAGCGCCTCCATGGCGTTGATCGTCCGTTCCGCGATTGGATTTTCCGGTGAACCGGCGAGCTGGATCCGCCCCGCGTTCCCCCGATCTGCGCCAACGGGATACCAATGGAGATGTCCCTCTTTCCAGCCACGTTCTGGATTGTCGAAGTCGAATGCGTATTCGTTCTCGCCCACGATCGGGAGAAGTGTCAGCAGATCTCTCACTGCCTTGGTACTCGTGGCGCGCGCGGCCTTCTCGAGGAGCCTCGAGTGGTCTGGAATCTCGGTGACCCTAACGGTCAACGCGGGCCTCCTCTTTCACAAGGCGAGCGCCGAGCGGCGTTGCCTCGTAACGGGCATTCCGTCCCTCCCATTTCCGGCGGATAAGTCCCATTTCGGCCAACCTAGCGACGACTCCACTTACGTGCGTCCTGGTCATCATTCGGCTCCATTCGTGCGGCAGATGCGGCCTCACGGAGGCTAGCAGATCGTCAGGGGTAGCGTGGTCTGCGACGATCGCCTCGAGGACGATGGTCAAATCGTGCAGCTCGCCAGGCACGAAGCTAATGACCTGGTCGATCAGGAACGACCGCTCTTCATCTGAGAGCGTGGCGGGGAAGCCGCCGGAAAGGCTGGCGATCGCACTGTGGGGCTCAAGGTCGAGCACGGGATTCTCAAGTCGAGCGAGATCTAGGCCCGCCTTAGTCAGTCCGAGCTGGTCGCCGTGAAAGACGGCGAGCGCGTACTGACATATCGCCCCCGGATAGATGTCGCCAGCACGGGTAGTTCTGGCGATGTATTGGCTAAGGAAGCGATCGTGAGAT
This sequence comes from Candidatus Rokuibacteriota bacterium, assembly GCA_016209425.1. Classification (GTDB taxonomy): domain Bacteria; phylum Methylomirabilota; class Methylomirabilia; order Rokubacteriales; family CSP1-6; genus JACQWA01. Next base: position 5,580 of record JACQWA010000291.1, on the reverse strand, counting down.
GCAAGGTTCGCCTTCCTCGGAAGCCCTGTCGCCAAGAGTTCATCGCGTTTTCGCTCAGCAGTAGCATCTGACGCCGAGAGAATTGACCCAAGGCTTGCCGCGTCTCGGGCAAGCCCGTCGCTGATGGGATCGTACGTAAGCCAGAAGCCAGCCTCGGCGCTCGCGACCGCGATCCAACGGCAAGCGAGTTTTATGGGGAAGAGCCGATTGACTTGGCCCCACAGCCGCTCGTCCGGCGGTCTAGGCTCTGTCGGAACCGGCTCCACTCGAAGTTGACGAAGGAGATCAAGACCGAACTTCTTGAGCGTGGCCGAAGCTGAGCTCTCAGATACGGATTCCGTCCGTCCCTTCGCGGCTCGGCGACGCGATGATTGCCTATGACGCCGGTGCTGAGCTGAGGGAGCGGGGGCTGACGGTGCCTCTTCATGGTTCCCTCGCTGCGGTTGATGGGAGCGCACGGGGAGGTCGGCCGGCTTCGCGCCTCGTTCGAGCGCCAACTGGTTGAACGCCGCGATCTCAAGAAACTGCTCGGGACTCGCGTAGAGTCCCTTCTCAACGAGAGCCTTTATCTCCTCGAAGACTGAGGCGGCCAAATTTGTAGTTAGGAAAGGCATGCGCGCATAATACATGCATTCGGAGACGTGTCAACGCGTTTCTCACACGCATCGCCTGCCTGGAATGCGTCCCGCCGGCCGGACGCTGCTGCTCGACCATGCCTCCTCTCGGTTGCCTGTGCTAGCGTGCCGGGCGTCCGGGGACTTGCCTCGGTTTCGTAGTGCGACACAACCCTCTCGATTTCGGCGCGTGAGGAGGCAACATGCCGGACGGCGGCCTGAATCTCACAGACGCGCTGGCCAAGTTCGACCGGCAGGCGGCCGCCGAGTGGTTGCGCGAGGCCGAGACCGAGCGCCAGGAACTCCTCAAGCGCTTCGCGCTCGACGACTGGCCCCGAATGCCGCTCGAACAATTCGCGTTGGGGCAGGTGGACTCCGAAGACACGTTCTGCCGGTGGCTCGAGTTCCGCTCCCGAAAGCTCGGCAGCATGCGCGGCGGTTCGTCCCGAAAGCTCATCATCTATAAACACCGGGACCGCCCCGGCTGGTTCTTTCCGAGAACGTACGCCGACGAGCGGGAAGCCTGGGCTGCGGTCCGCGATGGTTTCGTACAGGCATTCGCCCACGCACGAGAGGGCCGGTGGGAGGCAATCGACGCGATCTCGGCGCTCCAAGCGGGGCCAGCGCTGAAGCTGAAGGCCCTCCACGTCTACTTCCCGAACGACATCATCTCCGTCTACTCGAAAGCCCACATCCAGCACTTCTTGAGTCTCCTAAATCGACCCGAGGGCGAAGAGCGTACGGACGATGTCGTGCGGCTCAACCGCGCGTTGCTCGCGGCCCTTCGGAGCGACGGGCGGCTCCGCGACTGGCCATCGCTCGAGCTCATGCTGCTTCTCTACGCCGCCAGAGACCCACGGGAAAGCCGCCGGATCGTCAAGATCGCCCCCGGGGAGAACGCGCGCTACTGGGACGACTGCCTCCGCGAGGGTTACATCTGCGTGGGCTGGGATGACGTAGGAAACCTCGAAGACTTCGAGTCCAAAGAGCAGTTCTACGCGCGGTTCGCCGAGTGCTACACCACGAGCTACAAGGGCCATCGTCCGACTCTCCGAAAAAAGGCTGACGAAATCTGGACCCTCATGGAACTCGAGCCCGGCGACCTCGTGATCGCCAACCAGGGCATCTCCAAGATCTTGGCGATCGGCGAAGTAGTCGAGCCCGGGTACGAGTGGCGCCCGGACCGGCCGGAGTATCGGAATACCGTGCGTGTTCGGTGGGACACCGGGTACGCGAAGGAGATCGAGCCCCAGAAGCGCTGGGCGCTCGTCACGGTCGCTCCCGTGCCCGCCACCCTCTATCGCCGGATTATCGAGCGCGATGGCGAGCCGTCCACGCCTCCAGCCCCACTTCCCGTCGATCCGATTCTGAAAGAAATCGCTCAGGCCCTTGGCCGCAAGGGCCAGGTGATCCTTTACGGCCCTCCGGGAACCGGCAAGACCTACACCGCCCGTCGCTTCGCGGTCTGGTGGCTGCTCAGGGATGGTCGCCCGGCCGACGCTGCCAAGGCGCTCGCCGACCCGGACGAACTCCGCCGGCTGGAACTCGAGTTGTCCACTCAACGTGCAGCCCGCCACGTCTGGTGGGCCGTGGCCAATCCGAGGGAGTGGGCGTGGGACCGCCTGTTCTCAGAGGGCCGCGTCTCATATCGTCATGGGCGCATTCAGCGAAACTATCCGCTCGTTCAGCCGGATGATCTCGTCATCGGGTACCAGGCGAGCCCCGACAAGCGCATCGTCGCGCTGGCGCGGGTGACGAAGGGACTCACGACGGTCGCCGGGGAGCCGAGGATCGAGCTGGCGCCACTCCAAAAGCTACGCAACGGCCTGACCTTCGACGAGCTGGCGGCCGATCCTGTACTTCGCGTGTCCGAGCCCATGCGCTTCCGGAATCAAGGCACACTGTTCCGTCTCACACAGGGCGAGGCCGATCATGCCCTCGCCCTGCTGGCCGAGCGCGAGCCGGCCGTAGAGGGCATCCTCCAGAGTGGGCCCGACGCCCCGGGCGCCGTGGGGCAGCTGACCTTGCTCACCTTCCACCCCTCGTACAGCTACGAGGACTTCATCGAGGGATTCCGCCCTAGCGAAGCCGCCACGGACACCCTGGTCCTGCACCTAGAAGACGGTATTTTTAAACGCGTCTGCCAGGAGGCGCAGGCACATCCGGACCGGAAGTACCTCTTGCTCATCGACGAGATCAATCGGGCAAACCTTCCCAAGGTGTTCGGTGAGCTTCTGACGTTACTCGAGGCGGACAAGCGGGGTGTCCGCGTAACCCTTCCCCAGAGCAAGCAGCCTCTTGCTATCCCTCGCAACGTCTATCTCCTCGGCACCATGAACACCGCGGATCGCAGCATCCGTCTCCTCGACTCAGCGCTGCGCCGGCGCTTCGCCTTCGTGGAACTGATGCCCGATCTCACCGCGCTGCGGGGAGGCAAAATCCGCGGGCTCGACCTCGATGATTTCCTCGAAGAGCTCAACCGGCGCATCATCCGGCTGCAGGGGCGCGAGAAGCAGATCGGCCAGGCGTTTCTGCTCGACGGCGACCAGCCGCTCACCGATCCAGACGAGTTCGGCCGGCGTTTCCGCCAGGAGATCTTGCCTCTCCTCCAGGAGTACTGCTACGACAACTACGCCACACTCGCCACGTACCTGGGTGAGACGCTGGTGGATCGCGACGCCCAGACTGTCAATGAGCCGATCCTGGCCGATCCCGAGCGCCTACTCGCCGCGCTGGAGGACGAGTTCACTCGACAACCGAGCCCAGAGGCCTGATCACCATCGTGGACGCGGCCCGTCCAGTCCTCGCCTTGGAGGAGTGGCAGAGCCGAACGCTTGAGGGCGTGACGCTCACGCCTCCCGAACGGCGCCTCGTCGCTCGTCTCCAGGCCGAAGAGCATCATCGTCTCGGCATCGACGAGCTTCGTCAGGGCCTACGAGTGACGGCTACCTCCTGGGTCGGGGTCGTCCGCTTTGAGCAGTTCGACCTCCACATCACACCGAAGCTTGCCGGCAACAACCTCGGTCTCCTCGAGCTAATCGAGTTCACGACAGGGCTCGGTGCTCTCCAGCGCCTTCCTGGGGCTCGAGAGTTGGCGACCGAAGGCAGCGCGCTCTTGGACCTCATCGGACTCCTCCTCGCCGACGCCGCGGAACGCCTGTTCAACGCGGGGCTCTATCGCGAATATATCGAGCACGACGAGGACCTCCCGATGGTCCGGGGTCGCATCCTCGTGGCCGAGCAAGTGCTGAGACACTTCGGGCGTGTAGATCGCGTCGCGTGTCGGTTCGACGAACACGACTTCGACGTCCTGGACAATCGGCTCGTGGCCGCCGCTCTTCGACTGTGCGGCCGTCACGTCGCCGACGAAGGTGTGCGCCGACGCGTCCGCATCGTGCAGGATCTCTTCGAGCAGATCTGCGAACCCGACCAGCTCGATGTCGTGGCAGCCCGGCAGATGGTTTCCTACCACCGGCTCAATGACCACTACCGCGACGCCCACACGCTGGCCTGGCTCGTCATCGATGGCCTAGGCGTCCGCGACCTCTTCGATCCGGGAGGACTCAGCTGTTTCGCGTTTCTCCTCGACATGAACGCGCTCTTCGAGCGCTTCGTCTCCCTGCTCGTGGCGAAGCTGCTCGGCGCGCGCGGGTACCGTGTGCGCTCCCAGTACGCTGATCGTTCGATCATCCTGACCGCCGACACGAATCGACCGTACGGGCGGGTGGTGCCGGACCTCTTGATCGATCGCCCCGGGCCGCCGCAGGAGCGCCTGGCCGTCGACGTCAAGTACAAGCTCTACGACGAGCGGCGGCTCGCCCCCGACGATCTCTATCAAGCGTTCCTTTACGCGTATGCCTTCAAGGTCGGCGGCTCGCCTCAGGGGGCCCGCGCCGTACTGATCTATCCAGCTACCCGGGGGCTCATCACCGCAACGCGACTCCGCGTCCTTCCGGTAAGCGAGCCGAGCAGCGCCGAGATCACGGCCGTCGGCATCGCCATCCCTGCTGCGCTTGCCGAGGCGAAAACCGCAAGGGTCGGACCGGTGAGCGAGGGGTTGCTCAAGGTTCTCGTGGGCTCACCGACGGCGGAGCCGTCGTCGGTTTCACGCGCCCGCTGAGAAACCAGAACTCGGTGTCTGCAGGAACCTGATGCGTCTCGAGATCGTCCGTTCATCCACTACGTCCTTATCCGCCCTTCCAGGCGTCGCCGGGGAGTCGCTCGATGGACTCGCGCTGGACGAGATTCAGCGCGACCCGGGCGTCGTAGTCGGTGCCCGGCGCGAGGAGCGGCGTCACCTCCTCGATGAAGAGCCGGTTGCGAGCCTTCGCCGCGAGGTTGCGCTCGAACTCCGCCCGTGTGACCCGTAAGTTCCCCGCCCCGAGATATGCCTGGAACACCTCGATGACCCGTGCCGGGTTTACGTCTCCTCGTCGGCGGGCGTCCCAGAGGTCGAAGAGGTCCCGCCCGTAGCGCCGCTGGTAGAGGGCGCGGAGCTTCGTGCCGAGCAACTCGTCGAGGTGAACGTGCGCACGTCGGCACTCGCGGCGAACCATCGAGATTCCACGGCAAGGCGTTGCGCCTGGTGGCCGTAGACCGTGAAATGCTCACGCGTATTGATCTCGATCTTCAGTCGTAGTCGCCTCACGGGCGGGATCTCCGAAGCGAAGCGATAGAGGAGCGTGACGGTCGATGCCGCATGCTCCCACGTGGGCTTGCCGAGCCAGCGATCGAGTCGCGCCCGAATGGAGTTCAGGACGGCGCCGATCGGCCCGGCCTCGACCTGGACGAGATCGAGGTCTTCGGAGTATCGGCTCGGCGGTGCCAGCACGACCTTATTGAGATTTCACTATGCAATGGATACATTACTCAGGGCCATGGCAGATCGGACTCGAAGATACAGGACCATAGGAGCGCTTGCGAGCCGTGGAGCCGGGTAAAGGAATGGCGGAGATCAGTCTCCAGT
>JACQWA010000290.1 GCA_016209425.1 Candidatus Rokuibacteriota bacterium | reverse complement strand
GGGCCGGGCGGCGGAGGCGGGTCCCCACCACGAGCGCGGCCCCCGCGTAGAGGGCCAGGCCCAACGCGAGGAGGACCGCGGCATGCCCGATGAGGCTCGTCACTCAGGATTCCTCACTGGGGCCTCACCAGGAAGTGGGCCCGGCGGTTCCGGGACCAGCAGGCCTCGTTCTTCTTGGTGCACTGCGGGCGCTCCTCGCCGTAGCTGATGAGCGTGAACCGGCTGGCCTGCACACCCTGGGTGACCAGATAATTCATCGTGGCTTTGGCGCTGGCCTGCCGAGGGCCAGGTTGTACTCGTTGGTCCCACGCTCGTCGGCGTGCCCCTCGATGAGGACCAGGTAGTTCGGGTTGGCTTTCACCCACTTGGCATTCTCGTCCAGGATCTTGGCGTCTCCTGGACGGATGTCGTACCGGTCGAAGTCGAAGTGGATGTCCTTGAACTCAGGAATAACCCCGAACTCCTTGGGAACCGGCGGCCGCGTAGCCGCCGGGGCTCCCAGCAGAGCAGCACCGGGACCAAGCGCAACGGGAGCGCCAGGAGCGCCTGGCTCGCCGGGCCTCGGAAGCGGGCTCACGCCGGCCCCAGGCACCGGAGCCGGCCCAGACGGAGCGGGTGCCGCCACGCTGCTTGTGGCGGGCCGCTTGGGGCAGCCCGCCAGCGCCCCCGCGAGAAGAATCAGAACAGCGACGGTGAAGCCTCGATGAAGATACCGACCCATCTCGAGCCTCCGTACTGAGATCTCAGTGCCCTTGAAGCCTCTTTCCCGGTGTCACTCGTCCCGCTTTCATGAGGCTCCGACACCGGGACGTGTCCACAGCACACCAAGCATGGCAATGCACCACGCAGGAAAGAACGAGCCCACTCCGACCAACCAGTACCGTGCCGGTGGATACGGGTCGCCTGACTCCCGGAGGCGTCTGACGAGGGCGTCTGTGACGATGACACCAAGGAGGGCAGCCGAACCGGACAGGATCCACCACGCGGCTACCGACATATCGGGAAATCTTCCTTTCGTGCGCGCAAGCAGCCCCAGGACGGCAATGAGCCAGGCCGGGCAAAGGGCAGCCAGCCCCAGCACCCAATACACCTCCGGCGGTCGCGGCGGTTCCAGTCGCTCGAGGCGAACCGTCGTGAACCATGTCCCAAGGAGACCTATGAGTCCAGTGCCGATCGACCAGTAGATCATCTCCGCTTTAGCCGAGCCGTGAGCGATCAGCCAATACGGTAATCGTCATGAAAAGGGCCCCGCGGGACCTATGGGGAGACGCGCTTCCCGCCGGACTGGTCCGGCCGTCTTCCGAGGGAGCGGGAAGCAGGAAGAGGTCTACGCGGAGCGGAGGACGATCAGCTCGGGAGGAGGGGAGAGGGGGGCCTGAAAAGCGGATCGAGCTGAAGGAATGGTTCTAGGGATCAGGAACGCTCCTGCGGCCAGCAGCGCAAAGCCTAGGAGCGTCACGGCCAGCGCGGGGCACTGGACCAATCCGCAGCAGGCCTCTGAGCCTTCGAGGTGTGGACCGAGCCGTGTCTGCTCGCTCGAGCAGAGGGCAACGACGAGCAGCAGCACCGCAACAACCAGGAGTGTGGGAGCCCTGCGGGAGCCGATGACCATACAAATCGCACGTTAAGATATTTTGGTTTGTAAGTCAAGCGATTGACGAGCCGGGTGCCCCAGGCGGTTCAGAGGCAGTAACTTTTCGCTTGACCCTCCCCCCGAGGGGAGACCTTAATGTATTCACGGGAGGCGCTTGCATGCCCGGATTGAAGATCGGCCGGTTGGCGAGCATGGCGCGGTGCACCGTGAAAGCCGTGCGCTTCTACGAAGCGCAGGGGTTGCTCCCACCGCCGACTCGAACCCCCTCGGGCTACCGCCTCTATGCGGAGCAGGACCTCAGCCGTCTCCAGTTCATCCGGCAGGCCAAGCTGATCGGGCTCCAGCTGGCGAAGATCAAGGAGCTGGTCCTCCACCTGAGCGAGAAAGAGTGCGCCTGCCCTACGATCAGGCCTCCCCTCGAGCAGATGATCCGAGAGCAGCTCAAGGACATCGGGGCGAAGCACGACCAGCTGGCGCTCTTGAAGGAAGAGCTCGAGGGCTTCCTGGCAAAGATGCGGCGAGCCAGACGGCGGCTTCCCGAGGCGCTCTGCGCATGCGCCAAAGGATCGGGACCAGGCTCTGCCACGCTGCTGAAGATCCGCCGGAGAGGAGGAGAGTGATGACCAATCAAGATACCCGGAAGACGACCGGCCTCCAGATTCTTGATGTCCGTGAAGACGATTGCGGCGACGGCAACTGCGGCTGTGGCTGTGCGGACCTCCCACGCGGGACAGTGAAGACCCCCGAGAAGGCCGTCGAGCCTCAGGAAGGCTGCGAGCCCGTCTGCGGGCCGGAAGCGTGCGACGTGCTCCCTTCCAGCTTCACGAGGGCGTAGGTGCCGCACTCGTAGGTCACGCGCTGCCGAACCCCGTGGCACTCGATGAGGTCGCCCGGTCGCACGTCGCCGGACAGGACCACGACCTCATCCCCCACGGCACAGCTGGCCTTCTTGACCGCCGTCACCGTCCACACCCCGTCGCGCTCGCTCGCCCGGAGCGTGAGCCCCGCTCAGTTGGGACAGTCGAAGAGGTCGCCGTCATTGATCCCGACCGGGATCTCGATCTCCTGCCTTCAGCCCTGGCACGCGGCCTTCCGCATCCCGTCTCTCCTGTCGAGCGTTACGACAGGCCCAGCAGGCGTTCGATCTTTCCGCGGTCGAACCACACCACGACCGCCCCGTCGATGAGGGTCACCGGCGTGGCCTGGTAGCCGAGGTTCCGGAGCTCATCCAGCGCAGCAGGATCTTCCCGGATGTTCTTGTCCGTGAAGGGAATTCCCTTGTGGGAAAGAAACTCTTTCTCCGCCTGGCAACTCACTCAGCCGGGCTGGCTGTAGATGATGACCTCTTTCGCCATCACGGCCTCCCTTCACAGCCGATCGATAAGCCCCTTGCAGCGTT
>JACQWA010000272.1 GCA_016209425.1 Candidatus Rokuibacteriota bacterium | reverse complement strand
TTGAGGATGATCAACAGTCTTACGGGGAAGGGATAGTTTCGAACCGGAACTCCTCCAGAAAACCGAGAAACCTCTTCAGTAGGGCTTCCCTCGATCCGCATCGCCGGCCTAAAGGCCCTCAACCACCAGCCCGAATGTTGACATCAGGCCCCACCAAGAGCCCCCGAATACCAAAGTTCCCCTAACCCGAGTTCTTCTCTTTCCAGCAGTTCCTTGAGATGTTTTTTGGACGCCGGTCGTAGGCACCGTGTTGCGCCATTACTCTTCTCCGTCACAATCAATTCATCCAGGGTCATCCTGTCCACTAAATGGGCGGAGTGTGTGGTTACAACAACCTGAGCTGCTTGAGAGCCCAATTCATTCTGCCTCTGAGTGAGGACCTCCACGAGGGTCTCAAGGAGCTTCGGATGCAGATGGTTTTCCGGCTCTTCGATACAATACAGCGGACTACCAAGTGATTCAGGAGCAAAAATCAGAGAGAGCAAAGCAAGAAAATTTAATTCACCATCTGACATCCGCCAAATATTGACTGGTCGAGAGAGATAGCGCTCCCGGGTCGCGACGTAAGTAGTCGCATATTGTGTTGGTGGAGTCAGGATCTCCTCTAATCCGGGAAGCACGTCCATGGCCACCTGCTTAACACGCCGAAATTCTTCCGGGAAACTCGTTTGTAAGGTCATCATCCAGCTTGAAAAGTTGTCCCCGCGTTCGTTGAGGAAATTCTGGGCACTGGCAGCATTGGGCTGTTTCATAAGGGCAGGAATCAAACGGTAGAAACGCCACGCTGAAAGCAGGAACTTGAATGATGTTCCCTCCCAGCCTGGAATGTTGAACTCCAGGGCAGAACTATTGGGGGCGACGGAGGAAGCGATCTCAGTGGACCCGTCGGCGTGAGTAAGTTTGCCCTGACCATATTTGAGGTCGATCAATGTCGCACTTGCACCATTGGTTTTTACGGTTAGCTGTTCCTTTTCGACTGCGAAGGAAGCTGGACCGCTTCCAACAATTGAAATCTCATAGGCGTAAATTTTTGCGGGTTCATTCTCTTCGACAGGAACTTCAGTAGTTAACCCAATAGAAAACCGGCCTCCGTCCGCACCTTTCCAGACAACTTCTTGGAAGCCAGCCCGATCTTCGAACGCTTTATTCAATCCGGAGGTGACCATCGTGGTTAGAAAGCGCAGACAATCGATCAGGTTACTTTTTCCTGACATATTTGGTCCCACTACGAGATTTCGTCGGCCGAGTTCCAGGTCAATGTCTCTTAGACTCAAGTAGTTGTGCACGCGAAGTCTCTTGATCATGTCTTTGGTCCTTGTTTCAATTGGGATTGTTCCGTAGCTTTCATCTTATCGGGTACCATAGTAGCAGTCTCTGGGGGAATCCGTTGTGGTTTAAGGGAAATCCCCGGTCGGCGGGAACCCCATGGCAGAATTCTATCATTCCGCGGTATAGTGGGGCGACATGGCCCGGGGGAAGATTTTTTACGGCTGGTGGGTGGCCCTGGCCTTCTCGCTGGCGGTGTTCCTCTCGACGGGGCTGCGCTTCGCCGTCGGGCCGTTCCTCAAGCCGATCGTCGCCGATCTCGGTCTCGACCGCGGCAGCTTTTCCCTGGTCATCTCCCTGTCCCTGTTCCTCTACGGCGCCTTCATGCCCCTGGTGGGGCGGCTGGTGGACCAGTTCGGATCGCGCCGGGTCATGACGGCCGGGACCGTGATCCTGGGCGGCTCCCTCGCCGCCACAGGACTGGCCACGACGCTCTGGCAGCTCTATCTCTTCTACGGCGTGCTGGCGGCGGTGGGGCTGGCCGCCACGGGGCACGTGGTCGGCTCCGCCATCCTGGCCCGGTGGTTCGTCAGGCGGCGTGGGACGGCGGTCAGTATGCTCGGCGGCGCCTCCATGGCCGGCATGACAGTGCTGGTCCCGGTGGCCATGTGGTTGATCCTCACGGTCGGCTGGCGATCCACCTACGCCATTTTCGGGCTCGTCACGCTTGTCCTCCTCCTGCCGCTCTCGCTCTGGGTGATCCGGGACCGGCCCGAGGAGCTGGGACTGTCTCCCGACGGGGAGAGCGCGGAGGCGGGGGCGCTGAACGAGCAGACGCCAGGCGTCGAGCGGACCCAGCTGGGTGACGCGGTCCAGGTCCTCTCGTTCTGGCAGCTGGCCGGCGGGCTGTTCACCTGCGGCTTTTCCATGAGCCTCCTGTCGGCCCACGGCGTGCCGATGCTGACGGACCACGGGGTCGACCCGATGGTGGCGTCGTCCGCCCTCGGCCTGCTCGGCGGGACGAGCATCGCCTTCGCGATGGTGCTGGGGCTCCTGTCCGACCGGTTCGGGAGGAAGGGGATTCTTACCGCGATCTACCTCCTGCGGATCTTCGCCGTCGGGATGTTTTTCCTGGTGCGGGATCCGCTGACCCTGCTGATCGTGGCCGCCTTCGGCGGGCTCGGGATGTCCGGGACCCTGGCGATGAGCGCCGCGCTTTCCGGGGACCTTTTCGGACGCTTCTCCGTGGGAACGATCTTCGGGATGATCTTCCTGGGTCACCAGGCGGGTGCGGCGCTCGGCTCCTGGCTGGGGGGGTTCCTCTTCGACCTGACGGGCGGCTACGGGGCGGCCGTCGCCGTGGCGTGCGGGCTCCTGCTCGTGGGGGCCGTCCTCAGCATCACCATCGACGAACGCTTCCGGCGGCCCATCCCGGAGCTGGCGGTGGCCGGCGGGAAATAATCGGGAGGACAGATGGGATTCAGCACGATCCTCGTCGAGAAGTCGGAGCACATCTCCACGCTGACGCTGAACCGTCCGGAAGCCCGGAACGCCGTCGATCTCGTCATGCGTGAGGAGATCGTCGCCGCGTTGGACGAAGTGGAAGCCGACGAGCTGGCACGTGTCCTGATCGTGACCGGCGCCGGGGAGCACTTCTGCGCGGGCGGCGACGTCAAGTCGATGCAGGCCAAATCCCACACGGCAGCCGAGGGCCGGGCCCGGGTGGAATCGCTGAACCGCATGGTGTTGAGGCTCACCCACTTCCCCAAGCCGACGCTGGCCATGGTGGACGGCTTCGCGGTGGGCGCGGGGTTCAACCTGGCGCTTGCCTGCGACCTGATCGTCGCCTCGGATCGCGCGCGGTTCGGCCAGGTGTTCTCCAAGATCGGCCTGGTTCCTGACGGCGGGGGGACATTCTTTCTCCCTCGCCTCGTCGGTCTCCCCAAGGCGAAAGAGCTGGTGTTTACCGCCGAGATCATCGACGCGGAGGAGGCCTGGCGCCTCGGGGTGGTGAACCGCGTCGTTCCGGGTGCGGACCTCCGCCAGGCCACGCTGGCGCTGGCGCAGCGGATCGCCCAAGGCCCGCCGAAGGTGCTCGCGCTCGCCAAGCACCTCCTGAACCGGTCGGCCGAGGCGGACCTGTCCGAGGCGCTCGACCTGGAGGCCTTCGCTCAGGCCCTGGCCCTGAGCAGCGAGGATCATCGAGAGGGGCTCCAGGCCTTCTTCGAGAAGCGGCCGCCGAGATTCACCGGCAGGTGAGGCGCCCGATGCGGAAGGCGAGGATCGTCGGGACCGGAATGGCGGTGCCCGAATGCGTGGTGGACAACCACCTCCTGGCCCGCTGCATGAACACCTCCGACGAGTGGATCATCCAGCGGACGGGGATCAAGGAGCGTCGCGTCTCCCCCGATACCTACCGGATGCTCCTCCGGCTGGCCGACGCTCCGGACAAGCTCGCCTTCATGGATGAGGTCTTCGCCCAGGGGCTGGACGGCAAGCTCGATTCCACCCTCACGGTCTCGGACCTGGCCTTGGAGGCCTCGGCGATGGCGCTGGCCAACGCGGGCATGGACGCGCGTCGACTTGACTGCATCATCGACTCCTCCACGATCTCCGACTTCGCCTACCCTCACACGGGTTGTGTGTTGCAAGGGAAATTTGGTCTGACGTCCACGCCCGCCATCAACCTCCAGCAGGGGTGCGCGGGGTTCATCTACGGGCTGGCGATCGGCGACCAGTTCATCCGGAGCGGGGCCTACGACCGGGTGCTGGTGGTGGGGGCCGAGCTGATCTCCTCGATCTTCGACTACACGGACCGGGGGCGGGACATGGCGGTGCTCTTCGCCGACGGCGCCGGCGCGGTCGTGCTCCAGGCGGTGGAGGGCGGCGAGAGCGGGCTCATCTCCCACCACCTCCACACCGATGGCACGATCCTCGAGGGGCTCTCCGGTGAATTGTGGGGGACCTCCACCTACCCGGCGATCTCGAAGCGGAAGATCGAGGACGACCGGGCGCGCCCCCGGATGAACGGCCGGGCCGTCTTCATCCAGGCGGTGCGGCGGTTTCGCGAAGTCGTGAGGGAGTGCCTCGAGGCAGACCAGCTCACCGTCCCGGACGTGGATTGTTTCATCTTCCACCAGGCGAATATCCGGATTATCGAAGCGGTCACGGAGGCGCTCAGGATCCCGCCCGAGAAGACCTACAACAACGTCCACAAGTACGGCAACACGGCGGCGGCGTCCGTGCCCATGTGCCTGCACGAAGCCCTGGTCGAAGGGCGGATCAAGCCGGGGGATCTGGTCCTGCTGGCGGCCTTCGGGACGGGGTTCTCCTGGGGCGCCTCGCTTCTGCGCTGGTAGAGGGGTCCTGGCGTAAAATAAGTCCATGCGCTGGTTCTATCGTCTCTGGCCGGGGCGGCGCGAGACCGGCAAGCGGGCGCTCGTGCTGGCCGGTGGGGGTGTCATCGGCGGCATGTACGAGGTCGGGGTCCTGGCGGCGCTGGACGAGGAATTCCAGGGTTTCCGGGTCAACGACTTCGACATCTTCGTGGGATCAAGCGCCGGCTCGGTTGTCGCCTCCCTCATGGCCAACGGGGTTCGGCCGGTGGATCTCTACCGGATCCTGGATGGTGGTCTGCCCGACCCCATGAACTTCAATCGGGGCTCGGTCTATGACCGTCACGCCTTCTACGGAGCTGCCGGCAAGCTCGGCAAGCTGGTCTGGGCCCTGGGACGGAATATCTTCACCGCGCTGCGCGGTTCGTTTCCGGACCTGCTGGCCAAGGCCCAGGGCATGCTCCCCGCGGGGTTCTTCACCCTTCAGCAGCTTGAGGCGTACATGCGCCGGGTCTTCGAGGAAAAGGGGCTCTCCAACGACTTCCGCTCGCTTTCCCGGACGCTCCTGATCCCGGCGGTGGACCTGGACCGGGCGGAACGGGTGGTCTTTGGAGTGGGAGAGACGGCCGAGGTGCCCATCTCCCAAGCGATCGCCGCCTCGTCGGCGATCCCGGGGTTCTTCGAACCGTACGGCATCGGGGAGCGTGACTATGTGGACGGCGGGGTGGGCTACACCGGTCACGCCGACCTGGCCGTGGAGCGCGGGGCGGACGCCATCGTGGTGGTCAATCCGCTCGTCCCGCTGATGGAGCAGGATGGCGAGCGGGGCCGCGGTCTGAAATCCCGCGGGCTGTATTCGATCCTCGAGCAGGCCGGCCGGATCAACAGTAAGCACCTCCTGGAGCTGGGGCTCCGGGAGCTCCAGCAGAAGTATCCGAAGGTGGAGTTCTTCCTCTGCCAACCGGAGCCGAAGGAGTCGCCGCTCTTCGGCCCCTCCATGGGGTTCGAGGCCAGCCGCGCGGCCCTCCGCTTCGGCTACGCCAGCACCAAGGAGTGGCTCGAGACGAAGGGCGCCGTCTTCATCCGCCGCTTCTCCGTCCCAGCCGCCGCCCAGCGCGCCGGCGCGTAACCCGGAGAAAGGGAGAGCCGTGGGGACAATGAAGGGGGCGCGTCCGCCGAGCACTTCCCAGATCACTCAGGCGCTTGGGGAGGCCGCCGGGCGCTACTCCGAGCTCCTTCGGGAAACCCTGGGCGAAAACCTTGTCTCGGTGGTCCTCTTTGGGTCCGTGGCCCGAGGGGAAGCCAACGCCAACTCCGACCTCGATCTGCTGATCGTCTGTGAAGACCTCCCCACGGGACGCTTTTCCCGCCTCCGCCTCCTTGAAGACGCCGACCGGCGATTTGAGGACGAGCTCCTCCGACTCCGATCGCGGGGAATCCAGACGCGTCTGGCCCGGATTCTGAAAACTCGGCAGGAGGCGGGGCGGGTGGTCCCTCTTTACCTGGATATGGTCGAAGATGCTCGCCTGCTCTACGATTGCGGGGGGTGGTTTTCCTCACTCCTGTCCCGCCTCCAATCCGTGCTTGCGCGGCTCGGGGCGGAACGCCGGGTGCGAGGGCGCATCCGATACTGGGTCTTGAAGCCCGCCCTGGCCCCCGGCGAGGTCATCGAGTTGTGACAAGCGGCGAGATGGCCCGGAGCTACCTTCGCCAAGCGCGGAGGATCTTCGGGGAGGCCGAGCGCCACGACCGGGACCAGGGGTGGCATCTGACTGTACGACGCTGCCAGGAAACCGTCGAGCTGGCGCTGAAGGCCGTCCTGCGCGGCAGCGGGATTGAAGTGCCTCACGTCCATGATGTCGGCATCTTTTTCGTTGAACATGCCGAGCGGTTCCCCGAGACGTTTACGAAGCACCTCGACCGGGTGGTCTCCATCTCGCGTCGGCTGAGGGAAGAACGGGAGATCAGCTTTTATGGCGATGACGAAGTCGGGGCGCCGCCCGAGCGCCTCTACTCGGCTCAAGACGCCGAGGAAGCCCTCGGCGACGCTCGATTCATCCTCACCCTCTGCGAGGGGTGCCTTCCGGCGCCCCCGAGCTGACCAGCCTCGGCGACAGCGGCATTGCCCCTCGCGGGGCTCGCCTACTGGCTTTGCGAGGGTCCCGGAGCGGACGGGAGCGGGGCGGCGGGGGGCTTGGGGGGCGGCGAGGGCG
>JACQWA010000040.1 GCA_016209425.1 Candidatus Rokuibacteriota bacterium | reverse complement strand
TTTCCCCTGCTGGGACGAGCCGGCCTTCAAGGCGGTCTTCCAGGTGACCCTCGTCGTGGCGGACGGGCTCCAAGCGGTGTCCAACACGGCGGTCGTCAGCGAAAACCCCCTCCCGGGCACGGGCCGGAAGGCGGTCGCCTTCGCCCCGACGATCAAGATGTCCACCTATCTGTTGGCTCTTGTCGTGGGGGAGCTGGAGGCGACCGAGCCGGTCCTCGTCGGCACCACGCTGCTCCGGATCTGGTCCGTGCCGGGCAAGCGGGACCTGACCCGCTTCGCCCAGGAGACCGCCGCGTTTTCGCTGGCGTTCTTCGAGCAGTACTACGGCCTCCCCTATCCCGGCGAGAAGCTCGACCTCCTCGCGATCCCGGACTTCGCGGCAGGAGCGATGGAGAACCTGGGAGCCATCACGTTCCGCGAGACGGCGCTGCTCGTGGACGTGGCCGCCGCCAGTCACGCGGAGCTGGAGCGCGTCGCCGACGTCGTCGCTCATGAGATCGCCCACATGTGGTTCGGAGACCTCGTCACGATGGCGTGGTGGAACGGCATCTGGCTCAACGAGGCGTTCGCGACCTTCATGGAGATGCTCGCGGTCGACGCGTGGAAGCCGGCCTGGGAGCGCTGGGTCACCTTCGGTGTCTCGCGGGCGGCGGCGCTCGGGCTCGACGGTCTCAGGAGCACGCGACCGATCGAGTTCGAGGTCCAGGCCCCGAAGGATGCCGACGCGATGTTCGATCTCCTCACGTACGAAAAGGGCGCCTCGGTGCTCCGCATGCTCGAGCAGTATCTCGGCCCGGAGATCTTCCGGGACGGGATCCGCCGCTATCTGGCCGACCACCAGTACGGCAACGCGGAGACGACGGACCTCTGGAAGGTGCTCGGCGCCGTCTCCGATCGTCCGATCCCCCACATCATGGACGGATGGATCTTCCGCGGGGGGTATCCGGAGGTGACCGCCAGCGTGGACGAGAGCCGCCGGAGCCTGATCCTCTCCCAGCGACGGTTCAGGTACCTCGCCGACGGGGCTGATCCATCCCAACTCTGGCAAATTCCCGTTGCGCTTCGCGTCGGGGTGAAAGGCGGGGTGGTGATCCGGACGCTCCTCCTGGGCGAGGCGGAGGCGCGGGTGGATCTGCCGGGTCCCGTCGAGTGGGTGATCGCCAACGCGGGCGGGCACGGGTTCTACCGAGTGCGCTACGCCGCCGACTTGCTTCGCAAGCTCACGCGGAGGCTGGATCGCCTCGCCCCCATCGACCGGTTCAACCTGGTCAACGATGCCTGGGCGGCGGCGCTGGCCGGGCTGATGCCCCTGCGGGAGTACCTCGACATGACCGTTCAGTTCCGCACGGAGACGGACCGGAACGTCTGGGCGATTCTCATCGGGTCGTTCGCGTATCTGATCCGGATCATCTCGGCCGAGGTGCGCCCGAGGCTTGAGGCCCTGGTGCGGGACCGCCTCGGCCCGGCCGTGGAGCGGCTCGGGTTCGCGCCTGAGGGGGAGGAGAGCGACCTGGTGCGACAGCTGCGCGCGGACCTTGTGCGGGCCATGGGGACCTTCGGAAACGACGCGGAGGTCCAGGCCGAGGCGCGGAGGCTCTACCGGCGCTCCCTCGACGACGCCGTCGCGGTCGACCGGAACCTGCTGCCGGCGCTCATCGCCATCCTCGCTCACGCCGGCGGCGAGGGTGAGTACGCCGAGTTTGTCGAGAAGTTCAGGACGGCCAGGACCCCGCAAGAGGAACAGCGCTATCTGTACGCGCTGGCGGGCTTCCGGCAGGTGGAGCTGTTGAGTCGGACGCTCGACAAGACGATCAACGGCGAGGTCCGCACGCAGGACGCCCCGTTCCTGGCGCGGGCGCTCCTCATGAGCGTGTACGCGCGTGAGGCGGCCTGGGAGTTCGTGAAGACGAACTGGAGCACGCTGGAGCGCCGGTTCCCCGCCAAGAGCGGGCTCCGGCGCATGTGCGAGGGGATTACGGCGCTGGCGACGCCCGAGCTCGAGGCCGACGCGCGGGAGTTCTTCACGTCCCGCAACATCGCGCTGGGCGGCAAGACGCTCGAGCAGTACCTGGAGCAGCTCCACGTGGCGGTGGTGTTCAGAGAGCGCGAGGGCCCGGCGTTCGAGACGTATCTGTCCCGGCGCTTCCTCAGGTAGCCGGGGCGGCGCCCCCGCGCTTACTCCGGGACACCTGGTAGGCGATGTGGACGCTACCGCTTTTGGCGTACTTCGTCTGGGGAGCCGTCATTGCTCTCTCCTCCGCCCGCGAGAACTATGAACCGGCCCGGAGGAGGCCGTCAAGGCCGAGTATCGCGGGCTTGCCCTCACCCGCACAAGCAGGTAGAATCCGGCCTGCCAATCATCCATCAAGGAGGCCATCATGGACACCGTCCGACCCGTCGAGTACTTCTACGTTGTGGTTCCCGACAAGCCGGGTGAGGGGGCCCGGGCCCTGGACGCCCTCCGGGAGGCCGGGGTGAATCTCCTGGCCTACTCGGGCTTCCCGGCAGGCAAGCGGGCCCAGCTGGACTTCGTCCCGGAGGACTCTGCCGCCTTCAAACAGGTGGCCAGGCAGGCGAAGTGGAAGGTGAAGGGACCGAAGCGGGCGTTCTTGATCCAGGGGGACGATCGCCCCGGCGCCTGCGCCGCAATCCTCGACAAGCTGGCGGGGGCCAAGATCAACGTGACCGCCATGGACGCCGTCGCCGCCGGGGCCGGGCGCTGGGCGGCGATCCTCTGGGTGAAGCCGGCGGCGTTCAAGAAGGCGGCGGCGATCCTGGGTGCGGCGTGACGCCGACGTTCAGGGTCCTCGACGGCTGGGGGAAGCCGCCCGACGGCTGGCATTATGTCGAAGCGGCCGGCGTGGCGGTGGACTCCAAGGACCACGTCTATGTCTTCAACCGGGGGGAGCATCCGGTCATCGTGTTCGACCGGGAAGGCAACTTCCTGCGCTCGTGGGGCGAGGGGCTCGTGGGGCGGGCCCACGGGATCACCATCGGGCCCGATGACGAGGTCTGGCTCACCGACGACGGCAACCACACGATCCGCAAGTTCACGCCGGAGGGACGGCTGCTCCTGACCCTCGGGGACCCCGACAAGCCGGCGACGCTCCAGAGCGGCAAGCCCTTCAACCGGCCGACTCACGTGGCGCTGTCGCCGTCCAGCGGGGACTTCTACATCTCCGACGGGTACGGCAACTCGCGCGTCCACAAGTACGATCCCAAGGGCCGGCACCTCTTCTCCTGGGGCGAGCCCGGGACCGATCCGGGCTGCTTCAACCTCCCCCACAACATCGCGACGGACGCGGAGGGGCTGGTGTACGTCGCCGACCGGGAGAACCACAGGATCCAGGTCTTCGACGACCAGGGGCAGTACCTGGCGCAACTGAACAACCTGCACCGCCCGTGCGGGCTCTTCATCGACAGGCGCGAGGGCAGGCGGGTATACGTGGGGGAGCTGGGGACCGGCCTCACGGTCAACGCGTCCGTCCCGGGCATCGGCAACCGGGTGAGCATCCTTTCGCTGAAGGGTGACCTGCTGGGCCGCGTCGGCGATCGGTTCGGCGGCGAGAAACCCGGCCAGTTCGTCGCCCCCCACAGCGTCGTCAGCGACTCGGGGGGAGACCTCTACGTGGCGGAGGTCTCCTACACCGTCAGGGGCCGCCACGAGGATCCACCGCGCGAGATCCGGTGCCTTCAGAAGTTCGTCCGCACGGGTTCCTGAATGCGTATCGTCGATTCGCAGGTGCACATCTGGGGGGCCAATACGCCCGAGCGCCCCTGGCCGGCGGGGCGAGAGAACCAGGCCCAGCGTCCGATTCCGCTCGGCGCCGAGGAACTGCTCGGGGCCATGGACGCGGCCGGCGTGGACCGCGTCCTCATCGTCCCGCCGTCGTGGGAGGGGGACCGGAACGACCTCGCCCTCGATGCGGCGGCGAGATATCCGACTCGCTTCGCCGTGATGGGACGCTTCCCCGTCGAGACGCCCTCGGAGGGGGCCCGGCTCGCGACCTGGCGCCGGCAGCCGGGGATGCTGGGCGTGCGTCTCACGCTTCACCGGGACCCGTGGAAGACGTGGTTCGAGAACGGCACGATCGACTGGTTCTGGCCCGCGGCGGAGCGCGCCGGGCTGCCGGTGATGGTCTACGTCCCGGGGGCGGTGAAGCGGCTTGATGCGGTCGCCGGGCGTCATCCCGGGCTCCGGCTCATCGTGGACCACCTGGCGCTGTCGCTGGGGAAACGGGACGACGCGGCCTTTGCCGATCTGGACGAGGTGCTCGCGATGGCCCGCTACCCCAACGTGGCCGTCAAGCCCTCAGCGCTTCCCTGTTACACGAGCGAGGCGTACCCCTTCCGCGGCCTTCACCGGCACATCCGTCGGGTCTACGATGCCTTCGGCCCGCGCCGCATGCTCTGGGGCACCGACTACTCGCGCCTGCCCTGTCCGTATCGGCAGGCCATCACCCTCTTCACCGAGGCCCTCGATTTCCTCTCCGCCGAGGACAAGGAGTGGATCATGGGCCGGGCGGCCGCCGAGTGGCTCGGCTGGCCGCTATGAGCTACTCTTCCGCCACGGTCATCTACGCCGCGCGGCGGAGTGCCGTCGCCAACGCCTTACATGACGGCCAAGACCTCTGGCTTCTTCCCGAGGACCTCGAGCGGGTGAGCGGCTGGGAGCTCACGCCTGAGGGGGTATGCCGGGAGGGCCTGTGCGTCCCGGTCCCGCCGGGAAAGGAAAGTTTTGTTTCCCGGCGCGGGACGGAAACCTGGGTCAATCTGAGCCAGCTTGCCCGGCTCCTCGATCAGCTCGTCGTCGCGAGCCCCAAGCACGGCGTGTGGTTCTTCGGTGATTCGCCCCGGGAGCTCGCCAGGCCGCTCACATCGCTCGTGGCTCCTGACTTCACGCTACCGGATCTGGACGGTCGCCTGTACACCCTCTCTCACTTCCGCGGAAGGAAGGTCTTCCTCCTCACCTGGGGTTCGTGGTGAGGGTGCCGCTTCGACCTGCCGGGCTGGCAGGCCCTCTACCGGGAGATGAAGCCCCAGGGACTCGAGATCATCACCGTGGCGCTCGACAGCCGGGGGGCGGAGGGCGCCGGAGAATGGATCCGCGCGGCGACCCCCGAGCACCCGTCGCTCATTGATGTCGAGCACCGGGTCGCCGCGCTCTACAACATGGTCAACGTCCCGACCGGGGTGTGGATCGACGAGGGCGGGCGGGTCGTGCGCCCCAACGAGGTGGCGTTCGTCGATAATCGCTGGATCGACTACACGAAGACCGACATGACGCGTTACGTGGCCGGGCTCCGCGACTGGGTCGTCAACGGGGCGGCGAGCGCCTTCGCGCTGACGGAAGCGGAATTGCGACGGCGCATGGCGCTCCCGACGCCGGCTCAAGCGCTGGCGGCGGCCAACTTCCGCCTCGGCCAGTACCTCCACGCGCAGGGCCACTGGGAGGACGCGATCCCGTGCTTCAAGCAGGCGCAGGCGTTCCACCCTGAGAGCTGGTGTTACAAGCGGCAGGCCTGGGCGCTGTCCGACGCGGAGAAGTACTACGGGACGAGCTTCAAGAAGGAAGTCGAGGCGCTCGGCGGGAAGCCCTACTACGCGCCCCTCGACCTCCCATCGGTCGGCTGACCCCACAGCCGAGGGACTCCGCCGGGTCAGGCACACTACCACTCGGTCTCAAACTGGCAAAGGAGAACTTATGAACGTCGGCGTGTACATGTTCGCTGCCGATTACGCGATCCGCGTGGACGAGCTGGCCCGGGCGGCGGAGGAGCGAGGCTTCGAGTCGCTCTTCCTGCCCGAGCATACCCACATCCCGAAGAGCCGCAGGAGCCCCTGGCCGGCCGGGCCGAAGCTGCCCAGGGAATACTGGCACACGCTCGACCCGTTCGTGGCTCTGGCGAGCGCGGCGGCCGCGACCAGGCGCCTGAAGGTGGCGACGGGGATCTGCCTGGTCATCGAGCGCGACCCGATCACCCTCGCGAAGGAAGTCGCCAGCGTCGACCTCCTCTCGAACGGGCGCTTCATCTTCGGGATCGGCGGTGGCTGGAACGCCGAGGAGATGGAACACCACGGGACCAACTTCAAACAGCGGTGGCGCCTCCTGCGCGAGCGTGTCCTCGCCATGAAGGAGATCTGGACGAAGGAGGAGGCGGAGTTCCACGGTGAGTTCGTCAACTTCGATCCGATCTGGGCGTATCCCAAGCCGGTGCAGAAGCCGCACCCGCCGATCCTCCTGGGCAACAACACGGCGAACGCCCGGCAGCGCGTGGTGGACTACTGCGATGGCTGGATGCCGATCGCCGGGCGCGCGGGCGATCTCGCAGCCGGCATCGCCGACCTCCGCGCCCGGGCCGAGAAGGCCGGACGCGATCCGGCCTCCCTCTCCGTTTCGGTCTTCGGCGCCAAACCCGAAGAAGCGGTGCTCCGATCCTATCAGGAGATGGGCGTGGAGCGGGCGCTGCTGGCCCTGCCGTCAGCCGCGCGGGACTCGGTGCTCCCGCTGCTGGACCGGCACGCCACGCTCGCCCAGACGTTCATGTAGGGGAGCCAGCGGCTCCTCAGGCGGACCCGCTGGGCTTCGAGTATTTCTGAGCTGCCGCCCCGTTATCTGCCGCTAGGAGCCTGTCGGACTAACCTCGGTTCGAGCGCGGGCTTCGCCCGCGCAACCTCTCGGGGGGGCTCACGGGGGGGCCGTCGAGGCCCCTCCGTGCCGCCTAGCGCTGGCCGTTCTTCCGGCCGGTCCCCGCGATCCCGCTGGGCGAGTGGCCCGTCTTGCCCGGCGGTGAGTCTCCCGACACGGCGATCGCCAGGAGGAGACACCGGCAACCCGGGTGGAACGGAGGGAGGTCCCCGTGGTTGTCCTTCACCTCGCGGTGGTTGAGAGGGTCGCATACCGGGCAGGGTGTCCCGTCCCCCTGCCGGGCGATCTCGCCCCGGATGCCCCGTCTCGCGTACCGGGCGAGCGCCGTGCGCGCCTGGGCGCGTGTGGTCTCGAGACTCTGGAGCCAGTGCAGGAGCAGGTAGAGCTTCTGCTCCTGGTAGGCGTGGCGGATTTCAGGAGCTGCTCGGAGGGTCGGAGTCTTCTTGAGCTCGTCCCAGAGCGGAGGGAACTTCCACCGGGCCGCAAAGAAGGCCTGCCAGCGGTCGAACTCGGGCCAGCCGAAATCTCGAGCCCCCAGCCGCGCCAGCACCGCGGCATGAAGGTCGTCGACCGCTCCACCGCGCGTCGTTATTCCCCGGAGGAGGTCGAGGACGGCCTGACGCTCCTCCCGGGAAAACCCGGTGGTCTGGGCGAGCGCGATGGCGGCGTGATGGAGTGTCCCGTTCATCGGGTGCCTCCTGTCAGGCGAAGTGTCGAGCGCGCATCCACGCCTCCGGCGTGGGAACCCGGCCCGCGCAACCTGGGAGAGGTTCGGAGGAGGGCGGAGCCCCCGGTCGAGGGTCTAATCGAAGTCGGGGTGAGATCGCTTGAGCGCCTTCCGGCGCTTCTTTCGGGCCTCGGCCTGCTTGCGCTTCCGCTTCACCGAGGGCTTCTCGTAGTACGCCCGCCGCTTCATCTCCTTGAAGATCCCCCCCTTGAGCATCTCCTTCTTGAGGGCCTTCAGAGCGGGCTCGATCTGGTTATCGAAGACCTCGATCTTCAACAACCGCCTACCTCCTCCATCCGCCGCGGTCTCCCGAGGGCCGGTGGGAGCTCTGAGGCTTGGCCTCGCTGACCGTGAGGGAGCGCTCCATGAAGGGCTTGCCGTTGAACAGGTCGATGGCCTTCCGGGCCTCATCGGCCGAGGACATCTCGACGAATCCGAACCCCCGCGACTGGTTCGTGCTGGCGTTGGTGATGATCTTGACCGACTCCACGGCGCCGGCTTGGGCAAACAGCTCTCTCAGGTTTTGCTCCGAGGCCTGGAACGGCAAGTTGCCCACAAAGAGCTTGGCTGCCATAGTCCCTCCGCTAAATGGGTGAAAAACAAAGCCCCAAAGACTCTTTAACGAGTCCTCGGGGGGTTGGGCCCAAACCCAATTAAAAAGCGTTTTTATATTAATCCTTTGCGGGACCGTTGTCAACGAAGAAGTCTATGCGAATGTGTGGTATCTTTCGACCGGGCGCATGAGCAGGCTCGAACTGGGGCTTCTGATCGGGCGACTCTTCACCGGCTACTGGTTTCTGAGCGCGGCACTCATCAAGATCTTCGGGCGTAACTACCTCTTCTCCGACGCCCTGCGGGGCCCACTCAACGTCTTCCTCACCGGTCCCGCCCCGGAGTGGTACAAGGCCTTTCTCTCCGGCGTCGTGATCCCGAACCTCCGGCTCTTCGCCTGGCTCGACGTGGCGGGCGAGCTCGGCGTGGGGGTCGGCCTGCTCCTGGGGCTCTGGACGCGGGTGTCCTGCCTCGTGGCCCTGTTCCTCGTCCTGAATTATCTCTCCGCCAAGGGCTTTCCCAATCCTCAGGCCGGGCTCGACAAGGTCTTCGTCGTCCTCATTCTCATCCTCTACCTGGGCCACGCGGGCCGGGTGCTGGGCGTGGATGGGTGGCGTGCGAACCGTGCCGCGGGCGGCTAGACGATGCTGCTCATCCTCTTTCACCGGATTCTCATCGGCACCGCGATCGTCTTTGGCGTCGGGTTCGCCGCCTGGGAGTTCCTGAACTACCGGCAGACCGGCGCGCTGAGCGACCTCCTGATCGGCGTCGGTTCGGCCGTCGCCGCGGCCCTCTTCGCCTATTACCTCAAGAACCTGAAGCGGTTCGTCAGCTATTGACCGAGTACCGCGTCGGCATCTGCTCATGGACGGACCCGTCGCTCGTGACCGAAGGGGAATTCTATCCCGCCCGCACCATGTCGGCGGAGGAGCGCCTGCGCTACTATGCCACCGCCTTCGACACGGTGGAGGTGGACGCCTCGTACTATGCGCTTCCTTCGGTCCGGAACGCTGAGCTCTGGGTGCAGCGCACGCCGCCGGGCTTCCTCTTCAGTGTGAAGGCCTACTCGCTGCTGACCGGTCATCACCCCCGGGCGGACTCGCTGCCCGCCGACCTGCGCGCCATGCTGCCCGCCGCTCCCAAGCTCACCCGGCGGGGAGAGATTGACCGCTCGGCCTTCCCGCCCGAGGCGCTGGACCGTTGCTTGACCTTGTTCCGGGATTCGCTCCGGCCGCTCGACGAGGCCCAGCGCCTGGGGTATGTCCTTTTCCAGCTGGCTCCCTGGGTCCGCTTCAGCGAAGGCGCCCTGGCGTACCTGGCGACGCTCTCCGACCGCCTGCCCGGCTGGACGGTAGCGGTGGAGTTCCGCGATCGATCGTGGATCCCTGACCACGCGGCGGAGGTCCTCCAAGTCCTGGCCGCGGCCAAGCTCGCGGTGGTGTGCGTGGACGCTCCTTCCACTCCGAACGCGATCCCTCGCCTGGTGGAAGCCACGGCGGACAGCGCGATCCTCCGCCTCCACGGGAGGAACGCGGCGGGGTGGCTGGCCCAGCTTCACGGGGAGGAACCCTTGGTCCGGGAGAAGTATGATTACCTCTACCGGGAGGAAGAGTTGGTCGAACTGGTCGGGGAGGCCCGGCTCCTCGGTGCCAAGGCGAAGCGGATCTTCATCGTGTTCAACAACAACAATCGTGACTACCCGGCAAGGAACGCGCTCCAGGTGCTGAGGCTCCTGGGCACGCCTGGCCGGGATTTCGACAGTCTGAAGGCCGCCTGGAAGGCCGCGCGCCCCCGGCGTGGGAGGGGAAAAGACTTGCCTGGAGGCCTGTTCGACTGACAAGATGAGACGATGACTGCCCCCCCCGTCCCCCCGCGAGTGCCCCTGGCCTGTCTCCCCACGCCCATTCTGAAACTCGAGCGCCTCTCGGCCTGCTTCGGCGTCGAGATCTTTGTCAAGCGTGACGACCTGACCGGCCTCCTGGAGACCGGCAACAAGGTGCGGAAGCTCGAGTTCCTGGTGGGCGAGGCTCTGGCGTTGGGGGCCGACACGCTGGTGACCTGCGGGACCCTCCAGTCCAACTGCTGCCGGGCCGTCGCCGCCGTGGCGGCGCGCCTGGGACTTCGGGCCGTCCTGGCCTTGAGAGGCGAAAAGCCCGACACCTACGATGGCAATCTCCTCCTGGGAAGACTTCTCGGCGCCGAGGTGGTCTATTGCTCGGAGGACGAGTTCGAACGGATCGATGAGGTCTTCGCTCGTCTGACGGAGGACGTGAGGGCACGGGGAGGCCGCCCCTACGTGATCCCGGAGAGCGGGGCCACCGAGCTCGGCGCCCTGGGGTACCTGGAATGCGCCCATGAGATCGCAGAACAGGTCAGGCACGGCGCGCCGGCCTTCGACACATTGGTGATGACGGCCTTCAGCGGCGGGAGCCAGGCCGGCCTCCTCATGGGCAAGCAGGTGGGGGGGCTCTCGGCGGAGATCGTCGGAATTCCCATCGCGCATGCGGCATCCCAGGTGCGGGAGTACGTGGGGGCCACGATCACCAGGGCAGCGGCGCGCTTTGGCCTGGCGGTGGATCCGCCCAAAGCCGTCCATCTGCTGGACGGCTATCAGGGGATGGGCCGCGCGTCGATCCGGAAGGAGGAGCTGGCCACGATCATCCGGCTGGCCCGGGAGGAAGGAATCGTCCTCGATCCGGTGTACACCGGGAAGGCCTTCCTCGGTTTCCTCGACCACCTCGCCCGGGACCCGAAGCAGTTTGGCTCCCGGGTCTGCTTCATCCATACCGGTGGCATCTTCAGCCTCTTTCCCTTCCGCGCTTCGCTCTCCAACCTCCTCGATGGCCATCCGCTCGTTGACGCGTAGACGTCTGACGCCGGGAGCGACACGCGCGTTCGTTTGCAGGCCCCATCCCTAGCCCGTATACTGCACTCATGCCCGAGCTTCGTTTGCGCGGCGGAGACCTCGACGGCCTCACGCTCCACTATTTGACCGAGGGGAGCGGGCCGCCTGTGCTCCTGCTCCACGGTCTGGGCGGCTTTGCCGCCTCCTGGCGCCACAACCTTCCGGCTCTCGGCCGTCAGGCGACGGCGATCGCGCTGGATCTGCCCGGCTTCGGCCTGTCCTCGAAGCCGCCTGGTCCGTACCGGCTCGCCTTCTTTGCCCGGACGATCGATGGCTTCCGAATGGCGCTCGGGCTCGACCGCGTGACGCTGGTGGGGCACTCGCTGGGCGGCGCTGTGGCCGCGGCGTACGCGCTCGCGTGCCCGACGCGCGTGGAACGCCTGGCTCTGTTGGGGGCGGTGGTGCCCGGATTCGACTGCCGGATTTCTTGGGTCTACCGCCTTCTTGCTGTTCGCGGCCTGGGAGAGCTTCTGGGCGGGCTCCTATGGCCGGGGCTCCTTCGCGCGGCGCTCGCGCGGTGTTTCGCTCGGCCCGAGGCCGCCGAGGTGGATTTCCTGGTCCGGGGCGGCTACGCCGCCCGGGTGAGCCCCGGCGGCCGTGCGGCGTTCTTCTCCACGCTCCGGAGCGTACGGGCCGATCTCGTGGCAGAGGGGGAGCGGTATCGGCGGGATCTCGTGTCGCTGGCGCTGCCCGTGCTGCTGATCCATGGGGTGCAAGATCGGGTGATTCCGCCCGCTCACGCAGAAACCGTCGCGGCCGACCTGCCCAACGCCGCCGTGCGCTGGCTCCAGGAGTGCGGCCATTTCCCTCAGATCGAGCACCGGGAGATCGTCAATGGGTGGCTGGCCGAGTTCCTCCTGTCCCGTGCGGTGTCCCGTTAATGCCGCTCCATGAGGAGACGCCGGTGGAAGTGGTGGATCCCCGCATGCCGAGGGACTGATGGCGGACCCGCTGCTCGTGGTCGAGAACCGGGACGGCGCGGCGTGGGTGACGCTCAACCGGCCGCCCCTG
Source organism: Candidatus Rokuibacteriota bacterium (assembly GCA_016209425.1). GTDB lineage: Bacteria > Methylomirabilota > Methylomirabilia > Rokubacteriales > CSP1-6 > JACQWA01. Next base: position 8,945 of record JACQWA010000040.1, on the reverse strand, counting down.
AACCTGATCGTCCCCGACCTGATCCACGCGATCCGGGAGACGTTCCACGGGCTGCGGCGAAACCCAGGGGTGAGGCTGGCCGTCCTGACCGGTCGCGGCCGGGCTTTCACCGGTGGAATGGATGTCCGCGTGATGAAGGACCTGGGCGTGGGCTCGGCCAAGACCTTGATCACGGCCCTCCATGAGGCCATCAACGCCGTCCACGAGGCGCCCTTTCCCGTGATCGCGATGGTCAACGGCTACTGCCTGGGCGCCGGCTTGGAGCTGGTCATGGCCTGCGACCTCAGGACCGCCGCCGCCGAGGCGCGACTGGGGCTGCCGGAGATCAAGGTCGGCGTGCCGTCGGTCATCGAGGCGGCCCTCATGCCCGGCCTCATTGGCCCGGGACGCGCCGCCGAGTTCCTGCTGACGGGGGAGATGATCAGCGCCGAGCAGGCCTACCAGTGGGGGTTGGTGAACCGCGTGGCCCCACTCGCTCAGCTGGAGGCGGCAACCATGGAGCTCGCTGACCGGATCCTCGCGTGCGCGCCCACCGCGGTGCGCATGCAGAAGGAGCTGATCAACCGCTGGCGGCAGACCGACCTCCGGAGCGCCATCGACTCCGGGATCAACGCGTTCGCTACCTGCTTTGCCACCGGCGAGCCTCAAGAGGCGATGACGGCGTTCCTCGAGAAACGCAAGCCCGACTTCGCCAGATGACCCCGCCTTCCGCGCGCGCTCTGGTCCCGTGCCGGCCGGGCCGGCCGGCATCCGTCGCTCGCTCGCCAGCCCCGCGCTGGTCTCGAAGCCGGGGGCTTCCCTAGCGGAGGGCCGGAGATGAGGAGATGATCCGGGCCGTCACGATGGATTTCTGGGGGACGCTCATCTTCGATCCCCCGTCCAGCGACAACCGCTACAAGCACAAGCGCCTGACCGATTTCGAGGCGCTCCTGCGCGCCGCTGGGATCGAGGTCTCGCGGCAGGTTCTCAATCGCGCCTACGAGGAATCCGGGCGCCAGATTGCTATGATCTGGCGGAGCTGCAAGGACGTGCCGGTCCAGCAGCACGTGATCGCCCTTCTCGAGGCCGTGGACCCCGGCCTCCCCCCGCGCCTGGGCTCCGGAACGCTGGCCGCTCTGGTCGAGGCCTACTCGAACCCGGCTCTGCTCGTGCCTCCCGCCGCGGACCCCGGCGCCAAACGCGCGTTCATCGAGCTTACCCGCCAGGGCGTCATCCTCTGCGTAGTCTCGAACACGATGCGCACTCCCGGTCTCGTGCTCCGGAAGATCCTCGACCGCTACGGCCTCCTGGCGCCCTTCACGATCCTGACCTTCTCCGACGAGTGCGGCGTGCGAAAGCCAGACCCGGAGATCTTTCACCTGACCCTGCGCCAGGTGGGCGTGACGCCGGAGGAGGCGGTCCACGTCGGCGACGACCCGGTGCTGGACGTCCAGGGGGCTCAGGAGGCTGGAATGCGCGTGATCCAAGTCACCTCAAAGCCTCCGGCCGCCTTCTCGCGCAAGCCAGACGGGGTGATCCGTCACCTGGGCGAGCTCCCCGTCGCGCTGTTTCCGTGATTCAGGTCGTCACCTTCGACTTCTGGCAGACCCTGGTCGTTGATACTCGGGAGAACCTCGAGCGGGGCAAAGAGCTCCGCCTGGAGGGGATCGGCTCTGTCCTGGAGCGGGCCGGCCGCCCCACATCCCGGGCGCAACTCGAGACCGCTTACGAAGCATCGGGGAAGGCCCTCGCGGAGCGCTTCTGGGGTGATCATCGCGACCTGCCGCACCGAGAGCAGGTCAAGTTCGTCCTGGAACTGGCCGCCCCCGGGATCACGGCCGACCTCTCCCCAGAGCTTTTCGACGAAGCCGTCGCCGCCTACATCCATCCGGTGCTTCAGCTCCTTCCGCAGCCGGTTACCGGAGCCAGGGACACCCTGAACACCCTCGAGCGCCGCGGCCTCATGCTGGGGATCATCTCCAACACCGGCAGGACGCCGGGGGTGATCCTCCGGCGGGTGCTCGACCACTACGGACTCCTGGGGTACTTCAGGGTGGTTTCCTACTCCGACGAGATCGGCTACCGGAAGCCTCACCCGCGAATTTTCACCGAAACGCTGCGGCGGGCCGGCACTGAACCCGGCCAGGCGTTGCACATCGGCGATGATGCGACGGCCGACGTGGCCGGCGCCCGATCGATCGGCATGCGGGCCGGTCACTTCGCGGCGGATCGCGATGCGGGCGCGTCGGAGGCCGATTTCGTCCTCCACGATCTCGGCGAACTCCCCGACCGGCTGAGGTCCCTCTCCTGAGGGCCCGCACGGGGTTTTTCAGGTTGCGGTCCGGAGGGGGCGGCGGTAAGATCGGGCGTTGGCGGAGGGGTGCGAACCCGTGGAACTGGCAGAGCTGAAGTCCAAAATCCGCGACATCAAAGACTTCCCGACCGAGGGCGTTCTCTTCAAGGACATCACCACCCTCCTGAAAGAGCCCCAGGCCTTCAAGTACGTCGTGACCCAGATGGCGCTCCGCTACATCCAGGAGCGGGTGGAGCTGGTGGTCGCCATCGAGTCGCGCGGCTTTATTTTCGGCGGGGCCCTGGCCGCGGAGCTGGGTGCGGGCTTCGTCCCCGTGCGGAAGCTCGGCAAGCTCCCCGGGAAGACGATCGAGGTCGAGTACGAGCTGGAGTACGGGCGGGACGCCCTCGCAGTCCACGAGGACGCGATCCGGGCGGGCCAGCGGGTCCTGGCGGTGGACGACCTGCTCGCCACGGGCGGCACCATGGCGGCGACGCTCCGGTTGATCGAGCAGCTGGGCGGGCAAGTGGTGGGTGTCGCGTTCCTGATCGAGCTCGGGTTCCTGAAGGGCCGGGAGAAGATCAAACAGTACCCGCTGCATTCGCTGATCATCTATGACTAGCCGAGCGCTCCTTGGCTGCCTGGCCTTCGCGGGCCTGGTGGTCGGCATCGCGCGGCCCCTCGGGGCCGAGGAGTCGCGCCCCGCCCTCAACGCCCCGCTGATCTTGAACCTGCTCGCGGTCCCGATGGAAAGGCCTGAGGTGGCGCTGCAGGAATCGCTGCGCGTCGGTTCTGCCGCGCGGGCGGCGCGGGAGTGGGAGGCGCTTCCCGACGGGAGCTACCGGTACGGCAACGCCACGCTGAACGTCATCATCAAGAACCCCTGCCCGGACGGGACCCTCCACACGCCCCTGGCCCTGCCGGGCCGCAACCGTCGCTAGGGCTCGACCCCCCGGGGGCCCAGCCTCCGCCGCCACGCCCGCTCTCCCGCGGGAGCCGATACAGGAGGATCCGTGATGGCCATGAAGACCGTTGGCGTCGTTGGCTGCGGGTTGATGGGGTCCGGGATCGTCCAGGTCTCCGCCCAGGCGGGCTTCCCGACGGTGGTCGTTGAGGCGAACCGGGCGCTGCTGGACAGGGGGCTCGCGGGGATTGGCACGACCCTGGAGGGGCTGGTCGCGAAGGCCAAACTGGAGGCGAAGGACAGAGAGGCGATTCTCGGGCGCATCACCGGCACCATACGCCTCGAGGACCTCACGGCCTGCGACCTCGTCGTGGAGGCGATCACCGAGAACCAGCCGCTGAAGAACGAGACCTTCGCCAGGCTGGACCAGATCTGCCCGCCCCACGCGGTGCTGGCCTCCAACACCTCCTCGTGCAATGTCACCGCGATGGCCGCCGCCACCAAGCGCCCCGCGCAGGTCCTGGGGCTCCATTTTTTTAATCCCGTCCCGCTGATGAAGTTGGTCGAGGTGGTGAGGACCATCCTGACCGACGATGCCTCCGTCAAGATCGCCGGGGAGTGGGTCCGGGCGATCGGCAAGGTTCCGGTGGCCGCCAAGGACTCCACCGGGTTCATCGTGAACCGGCTGCTGGTCCCGTACCTCCTGGAGGCGATCCGGGTCTACGAGTCCGGTCTCGCCTCGCTCGAGGACATCGATCAGGCGATGAAGCTCGGCTGCGGCTACCCCATGGGACCGTTCACGCTCCTGGACCTGGTGGGACTGGACACGACGATGTACGTGGCCGAGGTGATGTTTGAGGAGTTCCGCGAGGCGCGCTACGCGCCGCCGCCGCTCCTGAAGCGCATGGTGATGGCCGGCCACCTCGGGCGGAAGAGTGGGCGCGGGTTCTACGATTACCGTCAGAAGTAGCGGAGCCCGGCGATGGCGCTGAAAACGGCTGACGAGTACCTCCGGAGCCTCCAGGACGGCCGGGCGGTCTACTACCGGGGCGAGAAGGTGGCCGACGTGACCACCCACTCCGAGCTCGGGGTGGGGGCGCGCCACTGCGCCATCGACTATCGGCTCGCCGCCGACCCCCACCACGCGTCGCTCTGCCAGGTCACCGAGAACGGTCGGACCCTCAATCGCTTCTACAAGACCCCACGGAATGCCGACGACCTCCTGAAGCGCCGGGAGTTGATCGCGGCGACGACGCAGGCGGGCCGGGCCATCATCCAGCTCATCCGGGAAATCGGCACCGACTTCCTGTTCGCCCACGCCATCGTCGCTCACGCGATGAAGGAGACGCTCAAGGCGCCGTACCACGAGCGGCTCCAGGCCTATCACGGGTACCTGGCCGAGAACGACCTGGCCATGGCCGTGGCCCAGACCGACGTGAAGGGGGACCGGAGCGGGGGGCCCAGCGAGCAGGAGCACCCCGATTATTACGTCCGGGTCGTCGATCGGCGGAAGGACGGGATCGTGGTGCGTGGCTGCAAGGCCCACACGACCTCCTCCATCTACGCCAACGAGATCATCGCGCTGCCCACCCGGGCGCTGGCCGACGCCGACGCGGACTACGCCGTGGCCTTCGCGGTTCCGGCCAACGTCAAGGGACTCCGATTCATCGTGAGCCCGCTGTCGGGGGGAAGCAAATCCGCCTTTCACTACCCGGTCTCCTCCCGCCACAAGATCTACGATACGCTGACGGTCTTCGACGACGTGCTCGTGCCGTGGGACCGGGTCTTCCTCTGCGGGGAGACCGCGTACGCGGGCGTCCTGGCGTTGGGCTTCGTCGAGTTCCACCGCTTCACCGCGATCTCGTACAAGCTGCCGCTCATGGACCTGATGATCGGGGCGGCGATGTTGATGGCGGAGGCCAACGGCATCGAGAAGGCGGGCCACGTGCGGGAGAAGCTCTCCCGGCTCATCTCGTACCGGGAAACCGTGCGCGCGCTGACCGTCGCGGCGGCCCACGAGTGCGCGCTGAAGGGGCCGGGAGTGGCGGTGCCCAACACGACGATCACCAACATCGCCAAGCAGTACTTTGCGGAGAACTACCACGCGATGGTCCAGAAGATCCAGGACATCGCCGGCGGCCTCCTGGTGACGGGACCGGGCGAGGAGGACCTGGCCAACCCGGAGACCAAGGCCGACGTCGAGAAGTATCTGGGGGGGAAGAAGGGCTTCGGAGCCCACAACCGGCTCAAGCTCTTCAACCTGATCCGGGATCTCTTTGCCTCGGAGATCGGCGGCTACCACGAGCTCCTGGCGATCCACGCCGAGGGGTCCCTGGAGGCCCAGAAGATCACGATCCTGCGCGGGTTCGACGCGGCCGCCTGCCGCAGCTTTGCGGCCGAATGCGCCGGCCTGGACCTCTAAGAGATGGGGTTGATCTACAAGACTGTGAGGCTGACGGGCTCTCGCGGGGAGCGGGAGGTCAAGGCGCTCTTCGATACCGGGAGTTCCAGGTGCTTCGTGAGCGTGGATCTCGCTCGATCTGTGGGCGATGTCTTTCCCGTCGCAATCCCGCTGGAGATCGAGACCGCGACGGCGGTGACCCGGGCACGGGAGGCGATTCATGCGGCCGTCTGGCTGGATGGGCACGCCCTCCAGTGGGTGTTTTATGTCGTCGAAGACCTGACCGAGAGCGCCATTGTGGGGGCAGATTTCCTGCAGATCTGGAAGATCAAGCTCGATCCGGAGCACGAAGCCTTGATCCTGGATCCCAGTGCCCTCAAGCTGAAGCTCGTGTAGGGCCATGCAGCAGCTCTATTACCTGACCGACGACCAGCGGGCGGTTCGCGATCTGGCCCGCGAGATCGCCCGCGAGAAGATCGCGCCGCTGGCCGCTGCCGTGGACGAGGCCGAGGCGTTCCCGGAGGAATCGATCCGGCTCCTCGCCCAGCAGGGGCTCTACGGCATCTGGGTCCCGGAGACGTACGGCGGGACCGACATGGGCTGGCTCGCCCTCTCGCTGGTCACGGAGGAGATTGCCTGGGCCTGCGCGGCGACGGCCACCCAGTATCTGGTCCAGCCCCTCGGCGGCCTGCCGATCCTCCTGTGGGGGACCGAGGCGCAGAAGCAGCGCTACCTGCCGCGGCTGGCCAGCGGGGAAATCCTCGCGGCCTTCTCGCTCTCCGAGCCGGGCTCCGGTTCCGACGCTGCCGCACTCTCTACGACGGCGGTCCGGGAGGGGGACCGGTACATCCTGAGCGGCTCCAAGCAGTGGTGCAGCAACGGCGACCACGCGGGAGTCCTCGTGGTCTTCGCTACCGTGGACAAGTCGAAGGGCGCCAAGGGGATCACCGCCTTCCTGATCGAGCCCGGGATGCCGGGCTTCACGGTGGGAAAGAAAGAGAAGAAGATGGGGATCCGCGGATCGCCCACCGTGGCGCTCCACTTCAGCGACTGTGCGGTGCCGGTCGAGAGCCGCCTGGGCGAAGAAGGGCAGGGCTTCACCATCGCCATGAGGACCCTGGACTTCACCCGCCCGCCCACCGGGGCCATGGCGGTCGGAATTGCCCAGGCGGCGCTCGACGCCGCCACCGACTACGCCCGCCAGCGAAAGCAGTTCGGCAAGCCCATCGGATCCTTCCAGGGAATCCAGTTCATGCTGGCGGACATGGCGATGGCCACCCATGCCTCGCGGCTGATGATCCACCACGTGGCCAGCCTCCAGGACCGCGGCGTCCAGGTCACCACCCTGGAGTCCTCCTTGGCCAAATGCTTCGCGGCGGACGCGGCGATGCGCGTGGCCACGGACGCGGTCCAGATCTTCGGGGGGTACGGCTACACGCGGGACTATCCGGTGGAGCGCTTCATGCGCGACGCGAAGATCATGCAGATCTACGAGGGGACGAGCCAGATCCAACGGTTGGTGATCGCCCAGCACCTCCTGGGCCGGCTGTAACCGCGGAGGGGGGCCACCCACGCCCTACGGGCGCGGGTACCCGCCCCTTCCGAGGAGGTCGGCGAAGAACTCGGTGCGGAGTCGCGCGTAGACGTGAGGCTTGGTCATCTCGCCGGTGCAGCCGACCATCAGCATCGCGCAGCGGACCCGCCCGCCCGACAGCTTCTTTCCGCGGATGCGGCCTACCGCGTAGTCGTACCGGCGGATGAGCACCCGGCCCCGACCGATTCCCCAGCCGTAGGGCAGGGCGTCGGGGTCGCGCCGACGCTCAGCTTCGAGATGGGCCGCCCGCGCCGCCGCCCGCTCCCAGTCGGTGGCGGTCAGGGTGAACGTGGTCCCGCTCCCTCGATTCATGCCATCCTTTCCCGCCCTCCTGCCAGGGGTCCGTCAACACATACTCGACCGGGCCGGAAGGAATCAACAGAATTCTCGGGGTATTGCCAGGAGTGGGGGAGGGGTTGTATTCTAAAAACCCTTTCGCTGTCATGAATCCCTACCCAAGGAGGCAGAGGATGGACGAGCACACGACAACGAGCTCCCTGAACCGTCGGACCTTCCTCAAGACCGCCGGCGTGGCGGCCGGGGCCGCGGCGCTCGGGTTCCCCACGGTCCTGCGCGCCCAGCCCCGGGAGATCAAGCTCGGCGCGGTGCACCCGGTGACCGGGCCGCTGGCGGAAATCGGCCAGGCCTGCCGGCTGGGGGCCCAGATGGCTGTGGACGCGGTCAACGCCGCCGGCGGCCTCAAATCCATGGGCGGAGCCAAGCTGGTGCTCCTCCCCGGGGACTCGGAGACCAAGCCCGACGTGGCGCGGGCCGTCGCCGAGCGGCTCATTAACGAAGGCGCGGTGATGCTCACCGGGGCGTTCCACTCCGGCCACACCATGGCGATGGTTCCCGTGGCCCAGCAGAAGCGGGTGCCCTTCCTTGTGGACATCTCCGCCGCCGACGTGATCACGCTCAACGTCGCCCAGTCGGTGAAGGAAGGCAAGCAGAAGACCCAGTACGTGTACCGCAATTTTCCCACGACGACGGCCTTCGGCCGGAAGGCGATCCAGTTCATGAACGAGATCTTCAAGGCCACCGGGACCTCCCCCAAGCGCGCGGTGCTGATGTACACCAACGATCCCTTCGGGAAGCCCCAGTCGGAAGGATTCATCAAGGCCCACAAGGAGCAGGGGGCCCCCTTCGAGATCGTGGAGGTGATCTCGTTCCCCGAGGTGCCCACGGATCTCTCCACGGAGGTGTCCAAGGCCAAGGCCGCCAGGCCAGACATCATCTGCCCGATCACCCGCCCGGCTTCCGCGACCTTGCTGCTCCGCGAGCTGGCCAAGCAGCGGGTGGACATCCTGGGCGTGATCAGCCCGGGGGCTCCGGGCCTTTACGAGAAGGGGCAGATCGACGCGCTCGGGAAGCTCATCGAGTTCACCATGGACAATGTCCCGTGGATCAACCCCCTGAGCGCCAAGACCCGGAAGGTCGCGGAGGAGTACGCCAAACGCTCCGGTGGGAAGATCTTCGACACGAATTCCGGTTACTCCTACGAGGCGATCCTGATCATGGCCGACGTGCTGGAGCGGGCCAGGTCCACGGATCCCGACGCCCTGGTGGAAGCGCTTCGCGCCACAAACATGAAGGATCCCATCATGGTGGCGGCGGGACCGGTCCGGTTCAACGAGGTGGGGGACACCGCCAGCGCCTCGACGGCCATGATCCAGATTCTCGGCCAGCGGCCGGTCGTGGTCCATCCGAAGGAATCGGCCGAGGCCAAGCTGGTCTTCCCCGCCCCGAAGTTTTGGGAGCGCGGGTAGGGATCGAG
>JACQWA010000039.1 GCA_016209425.1 Candidatus Rokuibacteriota bacterium | reverse complement strand
TGGCCCAGATCCCTGGATACCAGTACTCGCGGAATCCCAGCCGGGGGCAATAGTCGAACGGCCCGATCTGTGACGCCCCGCGAGCCTCCTCCGCGATCTCACGCTCGCGAGTCCCGGCCGCTTCTGTCGGCTCGCTCATCAGGTTGACCATGGCTCTTCTCCCGCTCGACAACTAGTCGGCCTTTGCCATCATGAAGCACTTCGAGGAGTTGAAGATGTAGGTCTGGATGAAGTCGATGATTCTCGGCTTGAATGCCAGCGCCGAGAGCGCGCCGCCAAGACAGACCCAGTTGAGAAACTCCTGCTGGCCGGCGTCCTCGATCTCCTGTATCGAGAGGTCTCTCCAGAGATGGACCTTGCCGTCCCGGAGCTCCTCGAAGCGGGCTCGGTCGGCCTCGATGTCGGGCCAGAGCATGTGGTGCTTGTCCACGAGGAAGGCGTGGGACCAACTCGACGAGCCCAACAGGACGGCCCGGTACCGGCTGTCCTTCAGTACCCGGGCGGTGGCCCCCCCGATGTCGAAGCACAGGCGAGCCGACGGGGCCGGCGGGTCCGGCTCCGCGTCCGCGGCCGCCTGCAGGGGACTGCCGCCCCGGTTCTTGACGACGCTGCTCCCGTAGCAGTTCACGTGGAAGGGGATGACCGGGTAGGGGAAGCCCTTTCGGTCGTAATCGAGAAAGAGGAGCGTGTTGAGAAATGCATGGGGGAGGCCCTGGAAGTGAAGGGTCTTGTACGCATAGGGGATCGGGTAATCCATCTCGAGGAGGCGGGTGGTCAGGTACTTGGCCGCCTCCGAGTGGCCGCGATGGGTGAAGACGTGGTCGATGTCTTCGCCCCACACGTTGAAGATCTCACCCCCGTCGGGCTTAAACCGTCGCTTGTGGTACGGCTGGGTCTCGAACTTGTCGCAGATGTAGATGCTGAAAGGGGGAACCAGGTCCTCGTGGAAGTTCTCGTACTGGTCGTCGCCCCAGATCAGAATGAAGTCGGGGTCGAACGCGTCGATCTCGTCGCGGACCTTCCTGAACCCCGCGACGAGGCGTTCTCGGTGAGCGGCAGCAGCAGCCGGTCCGTTCCGGCCATCCGGACCGTACTCCTCCTGCATCGGCTTGGGCCAGTTCCTCTGGTCCAGCCACCACTCCGGCACCAGGCCGCTCTTCCAATGCCGCTCCATTTGCGACGTCATGAAGTCGTCGGTATAGAGCAGGAGCGGGTAGTGCGTCGTTCCCGCCAGCAGGAGCTCACCCATACCTCCTCCTCATGCGCAGCGGCGGCTCGTGCTCACGCACGGGCTCCTGTCCGACGCTGGTGGAAGAAGCCCCAGCGATTTGCTGGGAGTTTGAGGTTGTAAACACGCCGCCTTCTTACCAGCCCAAAAAGTTCGAGGGCGCGGATCGCCTCACGAATGGACCCGCCGTTGACCCGAAACAGAGCCGCCAAGCTGCGTTCCGATAGGAAGCCGCTGCCCCGGCCCGATCTTGCTCGTGGCAATGTCCGCCGGATTTTCCGAATGACGTCTTCAAAGATGCTTGGCCGAAGTTCGTTCGGCATGATTTGGTACGACCATTTTCTAGTGCATATGCCTCAGCCCTGTCAAGCGATATTTGACTCCGAGTCGAGTAGCCAAGAAGTCGGAATTTGTGAACAAGGCGGCGGTTGTGACCTAGGTGGTAAGATTGACAAGCTCTTGATGCATACGACTCAGTCCAGCTGAGCCACAACAAAACTCACGGTGTCCGGAAACTCCTTCGCGTGGCCGGCTCCACCTCCGCTTCCACGAGATCGCCGCGAGCGCGTCCTACCCGAGGGACGGCCCCGTGGCCGGTTGCTTCTATTCACATCCCGATCCGGTGGAGCTGATCTACTGGTTCGCCGACGAGGTCGGCCCGGCGGTGCGGAAGATTCTCGAGCTCGGGCAGGGCTTGATCCTGTCACCTACGTCCCCGTCAGCCCCAAGCGAACGGACTTCAGTTCGATCATCTCGAAGATCATCGAGTCCAAGCGACCGGTGGTGTACGCAGAGCTCGCCCCACCTCAATCGGCAGACTTCTTCCACCAGCTTCGCACGTCCCAGGGAGACAGGAAGGTCGACGTTCTTGTGCCGCAGGGGTGGGAGACGTCCCTCGCCAAAGGTACCGACCGACCTGAGTTGGGAGGAGTCTTCCACTTGACACCGCGCCTCTTGGGGCAGATTCTTGGGCGCATTGAGCAACTCGCGTGGTATCCGACCTGATCGGGAGCCCCACAGCACGGAGCAAGGGCGAAGAGAGCGGGGGTCGAACGAGCGGGGGTGTCTCTGAAAGGGACAGTCGACACGGCCGACCGCATCCTGCGCCGGAACCTCAAGGAGATGACCAAAGCAGCGTGAGGCATCCCTGCGTCCCAGGAGGCGCTGACCGAGGTCACGGAATGGCGAAGAACCCGCGGCTGGGCGAGCCGGCAGCCCGGGAGGTGACGATCCGCTTCAATAGCTGAAGCTAACCCCAACCCCGGTGCCCCATCCGACGTTACCCCACCAGATCAGGCAACACCGCGCACAGACGGGCGACATATTCGGGCGGCACGGTGGTGGTGATCCGTACGAACATGCCGGTGTGCGCGTGACGTGCCTGGGCTTGGCCTCCAGGAAATGTTCTCCCGAAGCCTTACCGCGATGGTCGGCCGCCGAACGAAGAATGAAATGAATCGATCTCTCAGACGAGATGTTGCGTGCGACGAAGACCGGCCTGCTGCCGGCGAGAGCACGTCGCCGCGCTCCGCCGGCGCTTCGGTGCCGGGTCACCTTGCTTCCAGGCGGAGAAGGCGCGCCAGGTTACCACCCAGAACCATCTCCAGGTCCTCGTCCCTCCGGGCCGCCTTCTTGATCTTCAGGATATCCACCTCGAAATCGCCCCACGGGGCGTCGCTTCCGAAGATATACTTCTCCGCTCCGATTTCGTCGATCCCCTCCGCGATGCCGTCGGGATAGAGACATGTGGTCTCGATGAAGAGGTTGGGCCGCGTTTTGCTCGCCCGCACCGCCTCCTTGCGCGCCCACATGAAGCCGCCGTGCGCCATCACCAGGTTCACCTTGGGAAATCGATCGGTCATCTCCGCAAACGCGTACACCGTGTTGTACACATTGTCAGCCAGACCGTGGCAGATGATAGGTGTTCCGTAGTGCTCGCAGACCTCGAACAGCGGATCCACCAGCTTGAAGTTGTTGAGATGAAAGCCGTCGGCGAAGGGGTGGAGCTTCAGCCCGCGAAACCCTTCCTTGCCGAGCATCCGCTCGAGCTGCTCCCGGGCATTGCGCTCTTTCGGGTTGATGAACGCAAACGGAATGAGGTCATCCCGGCCCCGGCACGCATCGGAAATGTACTCGTTGTCCCGCACGTCGTAGAAGGAGAAAACCACGCACTTCGACACACCCGCCTGCTTCATGCGGGCCGCGAGGTCGTCGTTCGTGAACTCGGCGGCGCGGTAGGAGTAGTTGGGCCGGCCGACGTGAGCGTGCATATCGAGGATCATGGGCTTCCTCCTGTTCCATAGGGTGTGGCACGCGGGAGGGGCACGAACGGGCTTACCCCGCTCAGAGCCCGTGCCGATCTCGGGCCAAGGGCCGCTTGACGCGTTTCCCCGAGAAGAGAACGGTGAGCACCACCTCCACCGAGTGGTTCATGGACAGACCCTGGCAACCGATGGCGGCGCGCGTCGGTTTACCCTGCTCGCCGAACAGCTCCACCAGCAGGTCCACCGCCCCGTTGATGACGCGCGGCTGGTCGCCGAATCCCGGTGCCGAGTTGACGAAGCCGATCAACTGCACGATCTGCTTCACCCGGTCGAGGCTCCCAAGCGCGTATTTGACGGCCGCGAGGCTGGTTAGAGCGGCGTACCGGGCGGCCTCGTAGCCCTCCTCCACGGTCAGGTCCTTTCCCACCACGCCGGGCCTGAAGGCTCGTCCCTCCTTGATCGGAACGGTTCCCGACAGGAACAGCAGATCGCGCACCGCGTAGTGGGAAATGAACCGCGCGCCGGAGGGATTCGCCCCGTATAGATCCTCGAGGCGGGGGAGCGCCAATCCAAGCCTCTTGAGCCTCGCCTCGATCCTCATCGGCCAATCCTCCGTGCCCTCGCCGCCTCCCATCAGCGCTTTCCCCTCGCCAGCCCTCGCCGCAGCGTCTCCAGCAAGGCGAAGAGGACGAACGAGACCGTGATGAGAATCGTCGAGGCGGCCGCAATCGTCGGGTTGATCTCCGTCCTGATACCTTCCCACATCCGCTTGGGTAACGTGGTACCGGTTGTCCCGCTGATAAAGATGGCGATCACAATCTCGTCGAAGGCGAGCGCGAAGGTGAGGATGGCCCCCGCCAGAATGCCGGGGCGGATGTTCGGCAGGACGACCCTGAAGAATGTCTGTACGCGGTTGGCGCCCAGGGCCATCGCCGCAGGCTCAAGGTTGGGATCCAACCCCTGCAGCGCCCCCGTGACGGTGATGACAACGAACGGCACGGCGAGGACCGAATAGATCAGGACGAGGCCCCACAGGGTGCCGATGAGGTGGAGTTGGGCATACCAGCCGTAGATCGCGATGGCAATGATGATGTGGGGGATGATCATGGGAGCGATGAGGACCGTCTGCAGCGCCTCCGCCCCGCGAAACCCGGCCCGGGCGAGCCCGAGGGCTGCGGCGGTCCCGAGGATGGTGGCCAGGACCATCGTCAGGAACGCCACCTCCGCACTGAAGATCATCGAGCCATACCACGTGCGGAGACCGAAGAACTGCTGGTACCACTGGAGCGAGAAGCCGCGCGGCGGGAACTCCAGGTACGGGCTCGCGGAGAAGGACAGCGGGATGACGACGAAGACCGGCAGGATGAGATACATGAGCACGAGCCCGCACACCGAGTGGTAGAGGTAGCGCACGGCCTAGGAGGCCCCGCTCGGGAGGCGCAGCGTCGCCACCCGTCGATACGCCAGGAACAGCAACGCGACCACGACGAACAGAATCGTGGCGAGTGCCGAGGCGTAGCCCCAGTTCAGCAGCTGCGACACTTCCAGCTCGATCAGCTGGCCCATCATCATGTCGGTACGCCCCCCGAGGAGCGCCGGCGTGATGAAGTACCCAGCGGAAATCATGAAGACCAGCAGGCACCCCCCGGTCACGCCCGGGAACGAGAGGGGGAGGAAGACCCACAGAAACGACCGGAACGGCCCCGCCCCCAGGTTCTGTGCCGCCAGCATAAGGCTGCGATCGATCCCCTTCATGACGCTGTAGAGGGGCAGGATCATGAAGGGCAAGAGGACATGGACCATCCCCACCAGGACGCCGAAGAGGTTGTACATTAAAGGCAGCGGCTCGGAGATCAGACCGACGGCCAGGAGGAGGTTGTTGATGACTCCGCGCCGCCCCAGGAGCACCATCCACGCGTACGTCCGCACGAGGAGGCTCGTCCAGAAGCTCACCAGGACGAGCGTCATCAGGAAGTTCGCCACGGCGGGCCGCGCGTGCGCCATGAGGTGCGCCACGGGATAGCCGAGGACCAGGCAGCCTACCGTCGTCAGAAGGCTCACCTTGAACGTCACCCCCAGCACCCGGTAGAAGACGGGATCCTGAAAGGCGTGACCGTAGTGGCGGAGGGTGAAGATGGGGTCCCAGACGCTTAGCGACACGATCCGGAGGAGTGGGAAAAAGAGCAGGACACCGACGAAGAGGCCCGCCGGTAGGACCAGCAGCCATCGGCGGGCCTCCTCCCGCCGCTCAACGCCCCGCAGCAGGGCGGCCGTGACCGCGCTAGCGGAGGAGCCAGGCATTCCAGCGCTCTTCCATCTTCACGAGATTCTTCCCCCACCACTCCGAGTCCGACGAAAGCTGCCGCTTGAGGTTCTCCGGAGCCGTAGGGAGCTCGGCCTTCTCGGCGTCAGACATGTGGTTGAACGCCTTGGTATTGAGGGGCCCGTAGGGGATGTGGCGGGAGAACTCCGCGTGCCGCTTCGGGTTGGCCGCGTACCAGGCGATGAACTCCATGGCGTTCTTCTTGTTCTTCGCTCCCCGCGGGATCACCCAGGAGTCGCCGTGGACGATCCCCTGGTTATAGTCGAAGGTCACCTGGGCGCCCTGCCGCTTGACGACGGTCATCCGACCGCCGGGGCCGACGGCGAAGTCCACCTCGCCGTCAGTGAGCATCTGGATCACCTGCGCTTCCACCTTCCACCACTTCGTCACGTGTGACTTGATCCGATCCAGCATGCGCTAGGCGTGGTCGATCTTGTCCGGCGTCAGGGGGTAAATCTTGTCCAGGGGCACGCCATCGGCCATGAGGGCGATCTCCATGTTGTCGAAGGAGGTACTCCGCATCGCCCGCGCCCCCGGAAATTCCTTCACGTTGTAGAAGTCCGCCCACGTCCTGGGCCGCTTCCTGGTGCCCCTCGTGCTGATGCCGATATTCGTTGACCAGTAAAAGATCCCAAGGCCGTAGGGGTTCACCGCCTGCGGAAGGAAGTCCTTGGTGTTCACCGCTCCGTAGTCCAGCTTGTCCAGGAGCCCTTCCTGAATGCCGGCGAAGAGATGCCGGTCACCCGCGTCCACCAGGTCCCATTCAACGTTTCCGCTGAGGACCATCGCCTTCAGCTTTCCGTAGTCGGTAGGGCTCGTCTCGACCACTTTGATCCCGGTCTCCTGTTCGAACGGTTGGAAAAACGCCTTCCGTTCCGCTTCCTGGAGCGACCCGCCCCAGCCACAGATCACGACCTCGCCCTTCGCGGCCCGGGCTCTCGAAAGCCGCCCCGCGATGAAGAACGAGCTCGCCCCGGCGGCCGCGCTGACCCCGGTCTTCAGGACCTCTCGACGCGTGACCTTACCTCTTTGCAGTTCGCCTGATATCCCCGACATCACGTATCCTCCTTTGGTTGAGAGTGAAGCGGAGGGAGCACCCGTATGTCCTCCGGGTCGATTCTCACCAGGACCCGGTCCCCCGCCGCATGGTCGGGCGTCCGGGAATCGTTGGGGCACTTCAGGACGATGGCTTCCCCCGAGGGGAGACGGAGGAGATAGCGAATGAGCTCGCCCACGAACACGACCTCCTCCACACGCGCCGGGAGGCAGTTGTCGGACTCCGCGCTCTGGACGAACCGAGCTCGCTCTGGCCTAATAATCATCGTGACGGGTCGTCCCGGATCGAGTCCCCCTTCACCCGCGCACCACACCTCGACTTGGGCGCTGGTCCGCACCCGATATCGGGAGTGCTCGGCCTTGATAATCGTGCCGTCCAGGACATTCGTCTCCCCGATGAAGTCCGCCACGAAGTTGTTGCGAGGCTCGTCGTAGACGGCGCGGGGCGTCCCGATCTGCTCGATGCGCCCGTTGCGCATCACCACGATCTCATCCGACATGACCAACGCCTCCTCCTGATCATGGGTCACGTAGATGACGGTGATCCCGAGCTGTTCGTGGAGATGCCTGATCTCGAGCTGCATCTGCTGCCGGAGCTTCTTATCCAACGCTCCCAGGGGCTCATCCATCAGAAGAACGCGGGGGTTGAAGACAAGGGTGCGGGCCAGCGCCACCCGTTGCTGCTGGCCGCCGGACAGCTGCTTGGGGAAACGATGCCCCAGGCCGGGCAGCCGCACGAGCTCCAGGCCGCGCTCGACCCGCTCCGCGATTTCACGCCTGGGGACCTTCCGCATCCTCAGGGGGAAGGCCACGTTGTCGAACGCCGTCATATGCGGAAAGAGGGCATAGTTCTGAAAGACCATGCCCAGGTCTCGCTTGTAGGGGGGGTCGAGAGTGACGAGCCGGTCATCGATGTGGATCTCTCCGGCGGTCGGCACAACGAAGCCTGCGAGCATCATCAGCGTCGTCGTCTTTCCCGAGCCGCTCGGCCCGAGCAGCGTCACGAAAGCCCCCCGCTCCACGGACAGAGAGACGCACTCCACGGCTACCACGTCTCCGTACCGTTTGGTGAGACCCTTGACTCGGACAGACGCGCCGACCACTGCCCTCTCAAAGAATATGAAGTAATGCTTGATTACCGGGGGTCGCGTCGGCAAGTAGCCTAGCCCACCCCGCAAAGGGGGTCAAGGACCCGCATCAACTCAAAATTTCGGTCACCGAAGGCCAGGCCGTACATCAAAAGTCAGGGTTACCCACGCCAGCCAGGAGGGGACCGTGACGCGAGCCAGCCTAGCGGTGGACTCCATCCTCCACTTTGCCCAGAACTTTGCCCGCCACCCTCATACGCCCCCTCAAAAAGGCCGATAAAACGCAACATGGGCCGGTGAGCACGGGCAAAGCAAAACCGCCGCGAAGTGTGCGACCTCGCGGCGGTTTTTCGTGTGTGCCTCGAGAGCCGGGAACGCGTTGACAGTCCAGTGTGCTAAACCAGGCGAGCACCACGGCCCCTACCACAGGGCCCCAATTTCTGCCCGACAACTGTGCCCTCCTCACCTTCGACTTTGCCCAGGGCTTTCCGTCTCTCCCCCGCGGAGCCCTCTTCGAGTGTCTCCGAATGGATACAATTGACCTCCCCATGCCTTCGGCCATACGTTGCTTGCGTGGCGATCCTCCGGGTTTAAGGCTCAACGCGTCCGCGAGGAGAAACGAATGGGCTCTCGCTACCGCCGAAAGGGAAAGGACGGAACCCCTGAACGGATCTTGGGGTGCCAGTACTCCGTCAACGGCCGCCCTGGGCGACATCGCGATCCGCTTCCATGCCGAATGCGCGCGGATCTGGGACGAGGAACGAACCGAGATCCACAGGAGGCCATGATGGGTTCTTTGTACCGTCCGAAATATAAGGCCGCAGACCGGACCATCCGAGAGTCACGCGTGTGGTGGCTCAAATATCGGGCCGACGGAAAGATCATCCGAGAGTCGAGCGAGACCGACGAGCGGAGGATGGCCGAAAAACTCCTCAAGCTCCGCGAGGGCGCAGCCGAGGAGGGCCGTCCGATCCTCCCGTGGGCCAACCGGATCACGATGCGGGACCTTGCGGAAGACCTCCGAAACGATTACACGGCCAACGAGCGGCGGTCGGCCGACCGGCTGGAGTTCAGCCTCGATCATCTCCTCCCCGTCTTCGGGCATCGGCGGGCGGCTCACGTCAGCAGTGCTGATGTCACCACCTACATCGCGACGCGCCAGGCCGAGAACGCCGCCAACGCGACCATCAACCGGGAACTGACCGCCCTCAAGCGGATGTTCTCCCTGGCCCTGGCCGGAGAGAAGCTCCACCGCGCGCCCCGGATCCGGAAGCTCGACGAGCATAACGTCCGCAGGGCTTCTTCGAGCGGGACGAGTTCGAGGCCGCCCGGCGGCACCTGCCGGCCTAGCCCGTCGTCACGTCCGCCTACATCACCGGCTGGCGGATCAGGAGCGAGCTCCTCCCCCTCCAATGGCGACAAGTCGATTTCGCGGCGGGTCGTATAGTGTGAAGTATGGCGCTGCCCATGAACGTCGTCACAGGGGGGTTCGGATACACAGGGAGCTACATCACCCACCCTCTCCTCATGATGGGTGAGCGCGTAAGAACGCTCACCGGGCGTCCGCATCAGTCCAACCCATTCCGCCACCGGGTCGAGGTTGCGTCCTTTGTGTTCGACAATCGCGGCGAACTGATCAGAGCGTTGGCCGGCGCTTCGACCTTGTACAACACGTACTGGGTTCGATTCGAGTACGCGTCGGTCACCTTCGAACAAGCCGTCCAGAACATGCTGGCGCTTTTTCGCGCGGCAAAGGACGCCGGCGTCCGGAGGGTCGTTCACCTCAGCATCACGAATCCGAGCCTCGACTCTCCTTTACCGTACTTCCCGGGAAGGCCATCGTCGAACGCGCGTTGATGGGGTCCGGCCTGTCATGCGGGATCGTTCGGCCTACGGTCGTCTTCGGGCCCGACGACATCCTCATCAACAACAGTGCGTGGTTTCTGCGGACCTTCCCGATCTTTGCGATCCCGGGGGATGGGCAGTACCGGCTCCAACCCGTCTACGTGGAGGATGTGGCGGAGCTCGCCGTCAGGGTCGGACACGACACGGCCAATGTCACGCTGGATGCGGTCGGTCCCGAGATCTATACGTTTGACGCCCTCGTGAACCTCATCGCCGACGCGGTGCAGGTCTTCCAGCGTCTGGGCTCCGCGCATCTGGATGGTCCGGGCGACCAGCTGGTTCTTCCGGGCGAAGCTCCCGGTCACCGGGCCGCTGATGAGGACGACCTCCAGCGTATAGAGCCGCTGGCCGCTTCCGGCCCGAGTCAGTGCCTTCTTGGCTGGTTTCTTTGCTGCCTTCCGTGACATGGGACGCTCGAGAGGATCGCCCCGCAAACCAACGTCCCCTTATCTGTCGTTTCCTCGCTGCTCCTCATCCCACCCACGCTCCTCGATCCATGCCCGCCGGTAAGGTTCTCGCGCCTCGCCGCAGACCTCGAACCACACCGCGTCCCCCGGCACCCGGTCGTTCACGCTATAGTCGGGCCACGCTTCGAGGCTGTGGATCAGCGCGGCTTCCCACTCCGCCGGGGACGCATGGACGGAGCCGAGGAGCTTGTAATCCCGATTGAACGCGAGCCGGACGCCGTCGGCCAGGGTCTTCACCATGTACACGACTCGCTTCCGCCCCCGCAGTCTCGAAGAGTCGTAGAGCGGCAGCTCCCGGACCTTACCCCTCTCGTCCATGACCTTAAGGCTTGGCACCTTCATGACCATCGCTGTCTGCGAAAGGGTCAACGCCGGGATTCCCGAGCGGGTCGCGATGACCATCAGCGGGCACAAGACCCGTTCCGTCTTCGACCGCTACCACATCGTGAGCCCCGGGGATCTCCGGGAAGCGGCCCAGAAG
>JACQWA010000278.1 GCA_016209425.1 Candidatus Rokuibacteriota bacterium | reverse complement strand
GAGCGGCACGAACTCGGCGATGTCGATGATCTTGGAGGCCTCGCCCTCCAGCGCCTTGAGCTCCTCGTCGGTGATCCGCACGTATTGATCCTTGGTGAACTCGTAGCCCCTGACCAGCCCGGCCCGATCCACCACCTCGTTGCAGACCGGGCAGACCTGCTGCTGCTTGATCCGGTTGCCGCACTTGGCGTGGAGCAGGTTGAAGCTCACCCCGCCGGAGGCGGAGGCGGTGTAGAGCTTGATCGGGATCGAGACCAGGCCGAACGAGAGCGTGCCCGAGCCGATGGAGTGGGGGGGCATGGCAAAGTCCTCCTGCTTCAGGTTCTGACAGCAGGTGCACCATACCATAACGCCGCGGATGACTCAAAAGGTCCGGGGAGTTCAAGGGATGGGGGAAGCCGAGCCGCGGGAGGGCGAGGGCTGGTATTTCAGGATCCGTGGCTATCTGGCTCAGGCGGGTGGGGGGGGCTCGAGCCCGCTCAGCTTGAGGGTGGTGACGGCGCCGCCGTCCAGATCGGCCACGCGGATGGCGTGGTTGTTGGTGTCGGCCACGTAGAGGCGGCCTGCCGCGACCGTGAGGCCGCTCGGCTCGCTGAAGCGCGCGGCGACCCCCGGGCCGTCGTGATGGCCGGGCTCACCCGAGCCCAGGAACGTCCGACACTCGGCGGTCCGTGGATCGAGCCGCTTGATCTTGTGGTTATAGGTGTCCGCCACGTAGAGCCTCCCGTCGTGCCACGTCAGGCCGAGGGGGTGCTGCAAGCGGACGTTCGCCGGGCCGGCGCCGTCCCGGTCGCCGAACTCGAAGAGACCTTCGCCGACAATCGTCCGGATCGCGCCGCCGGGCTTCGGATCGACCATCCGGATGGCGCTCGCCTCGCTGTCCGCCACGTACAGGAGCCCGCCGTCGTTGCTCAGGCCGCTCGGCTGGTTCATCGACGCCTCGGCCAGGGGACCGTCAACCAGCGCCTCCCGGCCGTTGCCGGTGTGCGGGCCGATGCGGGAGGTGCCGGGGCGCATCGACCAGAGCTGGTGCGTGCCGGCCATCGCCACGTAGAGCGTTCCCCCCACAAGGGTGAGGTCCCACGGCGAGCTGAGGCGGCTCTCCAGCGGCGGGCCTCCGATCCGCTCGCCCATGAGCTGCTCGCCCGTTCCGGCCAGCGTCGTGACGTTGCCGCGGGCAAGGTCGATCGCCCGGATCGCATGGTTTTCCGTATCGGCCACGTAGAGCGTCTCGCCGTCGAGAGCCAGGCCCTGGGGCTGGTAAAAGCGGGCCGCGTCGGCGGGCCCGTCTTCCAGGCCGGCGAGGCCGCGCCCGAGGATCTGGCGAACCGTCCCGTTCAGGTCGGCGACGACGATGCGATGATGCCCGGTGTCGCTGATGATGAGGCGCCCGCCGGCTTCGTCGGCCAGGAGCTTGCCCGGGAACATGAGCGGCGTCGGGCCACTCGGGCGCTCGGGCGAGAAATCCAGCGGGCGACGGTCGAGCCGCCCCCGGTCGTCAAACTCCCGAACCATCTCGCCGATCAACCGGTCGAAGGGCTCCGGAGGGAACTCGCCCTCGTGCTTGCCGATCACCTTGCCCTCGGGGTCGATGAACATGAGGGTCGGCCAGGCGCGGACGGCGTAGGCCCTCCAGACGCGGAAGTCCCGGTCGTTGACGACCGGATGGCCGACGCTCAGGCGGAGGATGGCGTGCCGGACGCTCTCGGTGTCTTTCTCGTTGAGGAACTTCGGGGAATGCACGCCCACGACGGCCAGCGCGGGGCCGTACTTGCGCTCGAGCCTCCGCAACTGCGGAAGGATGTGCAGGCAGTTGATTCAGCAGAATGTCCAGAAGTCGAGGAGGAGGAGCTTGCCGCGGAGGTCCTTCAGGCTCAGCGGGCGAGGGCAGTTGAGCCAATCCAGGTCCGGGGGAAAGTCGGGGGCGTTGACCGTGCCGGCGAATTGCTGGAGCATGGCTGTCTCCTCAGACGGGGGTGGCGTCGGCCGCGTCTTTGGTGAGGGCTCGGTCGAACAGGGTGTAGGGATTGACGTTGGCCAGGGCCGCGCCGATCGATTCTGGAACACCGGGATGGCGAGTCTTGCGGATGTGCCCTTCGAGCGTGAGGACGGGCCGCGTGAACTTGCCCTGGTCGACCGTCAGGGCAACCAGGTCGTAGGGGAACGGCGCCCGCCGGCGATGCGCCACCATCGCGTGGAGGAGACAGAGACTGTCCTTGCCCCCGGAAACGCCTCCCGCCACTCGATCGCCGGGGCGGAGCATCGGCAATCGCCCCATCGCTCGCCCCACCGCGTCCAGGACCCGGCGTTCGACGTCCTTCGATGTCATCGGCCTCCCTCGCGATGCGCTCCGTTCGTCGCCAATCAGTTGACCGGTCGTCAGTATCGGGCCGCGATCCGGCGATATTCCGCTCGTCGACCCCGGGCGGGAAGATCTGGCCGTAGACACCCCGGACGCAGGCGCCGGCGCCCGCCCGCTCGAGCGTTTGGCGGGTAAGGCTCTGGAGGCGCCCGCATTCGGCCGAGGCCGCCGCCTCCTCGCCCGCCAGCTCGTACACTTCGATGAAGGCAGGGGACCCCGAGACGACGACGTAGCGCGCCACGCTGAGCACGCCGGACGCGCGGTTGAAGTCGTCGATCGGCGCCCGCGCGGCCCGGGCCTCGAACTCCGAACGGGCCTCGACCGGGAGATCCGCCCAGAGAATGGACAGCGCCAAGCCCTTTCGAAGGTCCATGTCGTCCGGCCTGACGGCGGTCGTCATCGCTGGTACTTCGCGGGCGCGCGCAGCTTGGAGAAGAACACGGGGCGGGACATCCGGCCTACCGGGACCTCGATCAGGACCGGGCGGTCCATCTCCACCGCATCCCGCACCAGGTCGCCGACCTCCGTGGGGGCCTTGGCGCGCATCCCGACGACATCATACGCCTCGGCCAGCTTCATGAAGTCCGGATTGTGGAGTTCGGCCCCGTAGCTGCCCCCCCAGCTCTCGTCCAGGTCGCGGGCGACGTTGCCGTACGCGTTGTCGTTGAACACGAGGGCGATGACGTTGATGCCATACTGGACCGCCGTCGCGAGTTCCTGCGAGTTGTAGAGGAACCCGCCGTCCCCGCAGATCGCGACCACCGGCTGGTCCGGGCGGGCGACCTTGGCGCCGAGCGCGGTCGGGTAGGCGTAGCCGAGGTTGCCGGAGTACGACGAGGTGAGATAGGTCCGCGGCCGGTACACGGGCCAGAACGGGCGCGAGTAATACCCGATCTGGTTCATGCCGGCGACGACGATCGTCTCCTCCGGGGCCCCCGCGCGCAAGCTCTTCAAGATCGACGCGTTCGGCTCCTGGGTGGCCGTCGCCGCGATCCGGGCCCTCAGGCGTTCCCGCTCGGCCCTCCGTGAGCCGCGGGGGGGCGAGCCGGCCCGGAGCCGATCCAGCAGCCGCTCGAGCGTCGCCCGGGCATCGCCGACGAGGCCGAACGTCTTCTGGTGGTTCCGTCCCACCTCGTCGCCATCGATGTCCATCTGGATGACCGGCTGCTCCGGTCGGAAGGACGCGAGCGCAAGCCGGGTGCCCACGGCGAGGATCACATCGGCCCGCTCCACGTACTCCCTCAAGCGTCCGTGGGCCCACAGGGCGGCACCCAGCGACAGGTCGCTCCCGTCGCCGACGGCACCTTTGCCCTCGGCCGACTGGACGACGCCGGCCTGGAGGTGCTCGGCGACCGCCGCCAGGGCGGCATGGGCGCCGGAGGCGTGGACGCCCCCGCCGGCGTAGATCAGGGGGTGCGTGGACGCGAGGAGCATCTGCGCGGCCTTGTCCACGTCGGCGGGATCGGCGGCAGGCCGCGCCGGGTGACTCGGTTCCACGAGCTGCACCTCCCCCTCCTCCTCCAACGTCTCGGGTGGGAGCTCGATCACCACCGGACGCGGGCGCCCCGTCTTGAGCTGGCGGACCGCTTCATGGACTGCGCCCGGTATGTCCACGACCTCGAGGACGCGCCGGCGCCACTTGGTCACGGGGGCGATCGCGTCGAGCTGGTCATCCACCTCGTGCAGCACGCCGACCTTCTTGCCGATGTTCCCCTTGGGAATCTGGCCGGCAATCATCAGCACGGGGGACGAGGCGGCGTAGGCGGTGCCGAGCCCCGCCGAGGCGTTGAGCAGCCCCGGGCCCGGGACGACGAGCGCCGTCCCGAAGTCGCCGCCGGCCCGCGCATAGCCGTCGGCCATGTAGCCCGTCGCCTGCTCGTGGCGGGTGACGATGAAGCGGATCCCCGGGTCGTCCCTGAGGGCCGCGATCACGCCGTAGAGCTGGACGCCGGGAAGGCCGAACACCACGCGGACGCCCTCACGGGCGAGCGACTTCGCGAGCGCCTCCCCCCCGGTCATCCGAGCCATCAGCTATTTTCCTCCGTAGTCGCGGCGCCACAGCGCCACGTATTCGACGGCGTTGCGCCTGATCTCCTGAAGCTCCTCGGGGCTCAGCTCTCGCACCGGCTTGGCCGGCACTCCCATCACGAGCCAGCCCCTCCGCACCACCTGACCAGGCGGCACGACGGCCCCGGCGCCGACCTGGGCGCCCTCCTCCACCACCGCCCCGTTGAGGACGACGGCGCCGATGCCGATGCGGGCGTTGTCCTGGACGGTGCAGGCGTGGACGACCGCCCGGTGGCCGATGGTGACGCCGGCGCCGACGATGCAGGGAAACTGGGGGGTGACATGGAGGATCGCGCCGTCCTGGACGTTGGAATTTCTGCCGAGCCGAACGTAGTTGTCCTGGTCGCCGCGCAACACGGCGCCGGGCCAAACGCTGGCGCCAGCCTCGATGGTCACATCCCCGATGACCTGGGCGTCGGGGTCCACGTAGGCGTCCGGATCGACGCGCGGGGCGCGGCCCGGCACGTCGCGAATCACGGCGCCCTCCGCCGGGCATAGGTGTCGAGAATGAAGCCGGCGATGCTGTGGCGGGAGGGGCCGGGGGGGAGGTCATCGCGGGGGAACCAGCGCGCGTCCTCCAACTCCTCCCGGTTGACCGTGAGCTCCCCGCCGGCGTAGGCCGCGACGAAGCCGACCATCAACTGGCTCGGGAACGGCCAGTTCTGGCTCCCGACGTACTGAATGGCCGTCACCTCGACGCCGACCTCCTCTCTGACCTCGCGGGACACCGCCCCCTCGAGGGATTCGCCGTTGTCCACGAACCCGGCCACGAGGGCGTACCGACCGGGCGCCCACCCCGTTTTCCGGGCCAACAGGCACCGGTCGCGATCCCGCACGAGGACGATCACCGCCGGGTGGAGATGGGGGTAATGCTCGTACCCGCATCGCGGGCAGCGCCTGCCCCACTCCCTCTCGATCCGCTCGGTCGGCTCCCCGCACCGCGGACAATGACCGCTCGTGCTTTCCCAGTGCAGGGCCTGCATCGCCATGCCGCCGAGCGACAGCAGGTCGTCGGGGAGCCGGGTGCCCCGCATCGGAACGAGCGTCTCGCAGTGAAAACCGGCCGGCACCGTCGCGTCGCGATCCAGCGCCGCCACCCAGCACGGCGTGCCGCGGAACGTCCCGAGCCACAGCGGACGATCCAGCTTGCCGTCGAAGCCCGGCGGGAGATCTCCCGACGGCAGTCGAAGGTCGTTCCCCTCGGGAACGACGATGAGGCCCTGGTCCCGGACGATGAGCCAGTGGCCGCGCGGCTCCGGGGGCTTCGTCGCGCCCTTCGCCGGGACGAAGGCCCCGCGGAGGCAGTCGCGGTTGAAGGGCAGGTAGACCGACAGGGGCATCATCACACGATCTTCATGGCTTTCGCATCGGGGCGGCGGCGGGCATCGGGTGATCCTCCATGGTAGCGAAAGTATAACCCGACATGGTATGTTCGGGGCCGGACACTATGGATCTCCTGGAACTCGGGCTCGCCGGCAAGGTCGCGATCGTCACCGGGGCCAGCGAGGGGCTCGGCCGGGCGTGCGCGGAGCGCTTCGCTCGATCCGGCGCGCGGGTTGCCATCTGCGCGCGGCGCAAAGAGATCCTGGAACGCGCCGCCGAGGAGATCCGGCGGGCGACTGCCGCCGAAGTGCTGGCCATGCCGGCGGACGTCACGCGCCCCCAAGAGGTCGAGGCGTTCGTGACCGCGACGGTCAGACAGTTCGGGGGCGTGGATATCCTCGTCAACAATCCCGGGACGTCGGCCGCCGCCGCCTTCGGGCAGGTCGACGACCAGACCTGGGAGGCGGACATCGATCTGAAGCTGATGGCGGCGGTTCGCTTCTGCCGCCTCGTGATCCCGCACATGAAGCGCCGTGGCGGCGGCCGCATCATCAACGTGACGACGATCGGCGGCAAGGCCCCGGCGGCGCGGTCGCTCCCGACCAGCGTCACGCGCGCGGCCGGCATCAACCTGACGAAGTCCCTCGCCCACGAGTACGCCGCCGACGGCATCCTCGTCAACACCGTGTGCCTCGGTCTCGTCAAGAGCGCCCAGTGGGAGCGGCGCGCAGGCGGAGACCGCGAGGCGTACTACCGCGAGGTCGCGCGCCGCGTCCCGCTGGGCCGGGTGGCCGAGGCGCACGAGTTCGCCGACCTGGTGGCGTTTCTCGCCTCGGAGCGCGCCGGCTACATCACGGGCGCGGCGATCAACTTCGACGGCGGGATGTCGGCAACGGTGTAGCCCGCGTCGCTCGGCGGGCCTCGTCCCTACTCCGGACCGTCCTTGGTCCGGAGCGTTTCAGCCGCCTCCATGAGGGTCTCCGAGAGGGTCGGGTGGGTGTGGATCGTCGCGGCGAGGTCCTCGGCCAGCAGGGCCGTCTCCACCGCCAGCGCGCCTTCGGCAATCAGCTCGCCCGCCCCCGGGCCGACGAGACCGACGCCGAGCAGCCGGCCGGAGTCCGGATCGACCACGAGCTTCGTGAGCCCGTCGGAGCGTCCCAGCGTCGCCGCCCGCCCCGACGCCGCCCATTGGAGCTTCGCCAGCCTGACCGGTCGTCCCGTGCGCTGGGCCTCCGCCTCGGTCAGACCGCACCACGCCACTTCGGGGTCGGTGAAGACGACGGCCGGCACGACGACGTTGTCGAAGGCCGCCGGCCGCCCCGCGATGACCTCGGCCGCGACCTTTCCCTGCCGCATGGCGCGGTGGGCGAGCATCGGTTCACCGGTGACGTCCCCGACGGCGTAGATCCGCGGGTCGTCGGTGCGGCAACGCTCGTCCACGGCGATGACGCCCTGCTGATCGACGCGGACGCGCGTCGTCTCGAGGCCTAATCCCTCGCTCTGAGCCCGGCGGCCGACGGCCACGAGCACCCGGTCGACCGTCTGGGTGCCGCCGCCGTCAAGGCGCGCCTCCACCCGTGAGCCGACCTCGCGGAGGTCCACGACCTTCGTGTTCAGGTGGATGGCGCCGAAGAACTTCTGGCAGCGGCGAGCCAGGGGCTGGACGAGGTCGCGGTCGACGCCGGGCAGGAGGCCGTCGGTCATCTCGACGAGCGTGACCTGGCTGCCGAGCGCGGCGTACACCTGGCCCAGCTCCAGGCCGATGTAGCCCCCGCCGATCACGAGCAGCCGCTCCGGCACCTCCGCCAGCTCGAGGGCGGCGCTCGAATCCATGACGCGCTCGCTCCCCACGGCGATGCCCGGCAGGGGGGTCGGCAGCGCCCCCGTCGCGATGACGGCGTGAGCGAAGCGGATCTTCTGGGGCTCGTCGCCCTCCACGCGCAGGCTGCGGGAGTCCTCGAAGACCGCGCGGCCGCCGACGACCTCGACGCCCTTGCCCTTGGCGACGGCCGCGAGCCCGCGCGAGAGCTTGCCGACCACCCGCTCGGCTTTCCACTTCCTCAGGGCGTCCGGCGAGATCCGCGGGTCGCCGAACTCCACGCCGAAGTCCCGGGCGCTCTCGGCCTCGTGGATGACGGCGGCGACGTGCAGGAGCGCCTTCGACGGGATGCAGCCGTCGTAGAGACAGACGCCGCCGAGCCGCTTGTTGGCGTCTACGACGATGGTTTCCAGCCCGAGCTCGCAGCACCGGAACGCCGCGGAGTAGCCGCCGGGGCCGCCGCCGACCACGACGACGTCCACCTCTCGGACCAGGTCCCCCATCACCATTTACAGCAGTTCCTTCGGACGTTCGATCGTCAGCTCGGCTTCTCTGAGAATGCGCTGGAGTATCTTTGGCTTGAGAGAGCGGCCAGGGTGGACCGGAATGACGAGCTTCTTTCCGGGCTTTTCATTGTGCCGCAACGTCACGTGGCTACCCACTTGGTGATTCTGATACCAACCCGCTCGGGCCAGGGCACGAATCAGCTGATCCCCGGGGACATCCCGGGGAAGCTTACTCACACAGCCACCTCGACCATCGCATCGACCATCGAGCCCTCTTGTGGCACGGGCTCGCCGTGTTTAAGGCAGCTCTGGAGATAGCACTGGATCGCTTCCCGAATATTCGCGAGGGCCTCCTCCGGTGTCTCCCCCTGACTGAGGCACCCAGGTAAGGCCGGGACCCAGACGGAATAGCCGCCTTCTGGTTCCTGTTCCATGATTACTCGGTAATTGCTGGCCATGCACATTCTCCTATTCAAGCTTGATGAGGTCTAGCTGGTCGGCTCCAAAATAAAAGCCATCTTTTCGTTCGATGACGTATCGATCTCTGTACGCTCCGCCGCCAGGCACATATTCACAGATTCCGCTCACGATGGTACCCGAGAACTCGATATCCGGGGAACCATCCCATCGCTTCCAAGCCACTCGGTCGCCTTTCTTGAATCTGAACGGAGCATCTAGGGCATTGGGATCGCCCAAACGCACCACACGAACCGCCATTGTCTGCTCCTAATCCTCAGTTCATTTGACCTCAGAGTCGCACAGAAAAGACCCCCGGAGAAACATTCTTCAGAGATCCAGCAGGAGCTGGCCGGGGTTCTCGAGGCGGCGGACGATGGCGGTGGCGAAGCGCGCGCCGTCGGCGCCGTCGGCGACCCGGTGATCGAACGTGAGCGTGAGCGGGAGCAGCAGGCGCGGGACGATCTGGCCGTTCTTGACGACGGGCTCCTCGCGCGCCCGCGCGACGCCCAGGATGTCCACCTCGGGGTAGTTGATGATCGGGATCGCGCCGGTCCCACCCAAAGCTCCGATG
>JACQWA010000283.1 GCA_016209425.1 Candidatus Rokuibacteriota bacterium | reverse complement strand
AGCGCCGTGCCGCCCCGGAACGCCAGCCCCGAGGCCAGTGTCCCATCCAAGAAGATATCCACAAGGGCACGGCTGAGCACCAAGTCCTGCTCAACCATCCCATCATCCGCCCAGGGTGCAATTCGACGCCAGGCGACGACATCGGCCGACGGGATCATGCCCCTGTCTGGTCCACCTCGATCACCTCGTTGACGGCCACTCGCCACCGGATGGCCCGCGGCGCCCCGGCGATCGGGCGGTCCGGGCGGAGCGGAGTCACGCGCGGCGCCTTGGCATGGACCCACTCAGCGAGCGGTGCGGCGAGGCTGGCATGGCCGACGCGATCCAGCAGATACCCGAGTCGTTGCGCGTAGGCCACCTCCTCTTCGGCCTCCGCGGCACGCACCAGCGCCTGCGGATTCAGACGCTCCGCGAGCTCCTTGAGCACGGTCGCGACGTTGGAGAGAAAGCCGGCGTGCTCGGGATAGCGCACAAGATCCAGCGCCGTGGTCTCGGGACTCGAGACCAGGATCTCGCCCGTCGGCGTCTTGACCCCAACGGTCGGCACCCTCTTGAGATGTGCCTTCTTCACGAATAGGATTCGCGCCTGGCCCATCTCGACGGCGCGTAGCGGGCGGTCAGTAATGACCTGGAACTCGTGCGGCGGCTGGTGCGCGGCGCCATGCAAGGCCGCAGCGGAGAGCAAGCCGACGTAGTAGGGTCGCCCCAGATAGGCCATGAGGTCCCGGATGATCCAGGAGGGAGGGATCGACCCGGCCGTGCGGTACTCGGGTGGGACGATGACGTAAAATCCGCGGCGAGGCGATACCACACGCCCGGCCTTTGACAGACGCCAGAGTGCGTTCTTGAGGGCGCCCTCCGAGAGACCGAGCGCCGCCGACGCCTCCTTCCGGGTAAACACGTAGCGACCTGAGGATTGGAGCGCCTCCAGGAACGCCCGGACGCTCTTCGATTTCGGTCTCGAAAAGTCACGATTTTTGCGACTTTTTGAGACTTTTGGAGCTCGTCGTGTAGCCATCAGTTTTAACTTACCACATATTTTGATGCTTTCCGCAACTTATAGAGATCCAGGCGGAGGGAGTCCCGGTCAGGGAGAGGCAGGAGGTTTCAGATGCTCGTAGCACCATAATCCACTGAAATGCCACCTTTTAAGTTTATTGACAATTTGGCTGAACAACAATCCTTGACAAGAGGGATTCCAGAGGTTATCCTGGCGTGCGATGTCTAGAGAATTTGATCGGGAATTCGAACCTTGGGACTATGCGGGTTACGACGACCGCGACGACTCAAAGCTCCATGAAGACTGCGTCCCGCGCGACGAGGCCTTCTCCCACGTCATGGAGAACGAGTTCGACGAGGTGCGTGAAGCAGTCGCCGAAGCCGACGCACAGGGCTGGCTCGACGAAAGCGCCGAAACGATCGAGCTCATCAATATCGTGTCGAGCTACGACCGCGAGCAGTTGCGCGCGGCCATCCGAGACGTTCTGAACGTCGACGCACGAGCCGGCCGCGAAGTCTCGCCCGAGTTCTTCGCGGTCGCAGCCGACGTCGCGAAGTTCCTGGAGCGCACGCGCTCCCCGTACACTGAGACCTACGGCATCACCGAGTCGGTGGAGTGGGTCGGCGATCTGCTCGAGATCGCCCGGCTGATCCGCGAGATCCTTTTCGCGCTCTCTGAGCAGCATCAGATGGCCAGCACCGCGGCGAAGGTGGGCGCGACGCCGGCCGAGCCGCCGAAGCCGAGCAAGCTCGACCGCCTCACCCGCGCGCTCAGTCAGCGGGACACCGAGGACATGATCTCCCGGGCTTTCCGCCGTCCGCATGACCGCCTCAACGACATCCTCCAGCACGGCGTCGTCTATCGACTCCGCCAAGAGGGCCGGAGGCCGCCGCGCATCGTCCGTGAGGTCGACGCCGAGAAGACGCCGCTGCGGGTCGTCCTGGCGTACTGGATGTCGGGGTATTTGAGCCTCCACTCGCGGCATGTGGATCTCGCGGTCTGCGCGGAGTGCGGCAAGATCTTCGCCCGTGAACGCCGGGACAACGTCTACTGTTCGAAGACGTGCCAGAACCGCGTCGCGTACAAGCGGAAGAAGATCGTCGTCGCGGAGGTGCTGCGAGAGGTGAACGTCAAGGACTCCCCGAACGAGCTGCGCGCCGGCTTGTGCCTCAATCACCCGCGCTTCGGCCTCGGGGTCATCGAGGACGTGCGGTACCTACGGCGCCGGCTTCGCCTCAGGTACGACGACTCAAGCGTTATCGACGCGAGCGCGCCGATTCCTATGAAGCTGACCGGCACCAGCTTCCCGATTCCCGACGGCAAGTCGGCGCAAGAGTTCTTTGAAGAGGTCAAGGCCAGGGACGCCCGGACGATTGCCGGGTGGCAGGAGGTGGTGGACCCCGGGAGCCTGGTGCTTTCGGTGCGTTTCCTTTCCGGCGTGCGGCGGTTCAGCCGTTGGGAGATCGAGAGCGGGACGAAGGAAATGACGTTCTACGCGGTGGAGAACCCGAGGCTGCTCGCGGAGATGTTGTAGCGCCGTCTCGCGAGTGAAAGGAGGATGGTCGAGAGGAGCGGATGTGAGTCTCTGGTGAGTCAGAAACGAGAAGGCCGGTCGAGGACGTTACCCTTGGGAAGACACATCCTCGCCGGCCGGACAGCGCCCGTCGTGTCGGGTACGCTGCCTGATGGCTTTATACCACAGGCCGTGACCGACGCAAAGGCCAAAGAGCCACGACGCGGAAACGAGGAGATGAACATGGCAGTGGTGTCCGTCAACGGCAGCAAGTGCTTCAATATCGGTCCATCGGACTTGACTTTCCTCTGGCAGGACTGCCCGCGCTGCTTCTCCCGCCATGCAGTGCTGGGCGTGCGGCGTCCCCGAAGCCCGATGGCGAAGATCTATT
>JACQWA010000275.1 GCA_016209425.1 Candidatus Rokuibacteriota bacterium | reverse complement strand
GGCGGCAACATCCGGATCCTGCCTGCGGTGAAGGTCCTCGCGACGCCCCGCCGTCTCCCGCCGCCGCCGGGCTACCTCGGCGTCAAGGTCTACACGGGCTACGTGGGCCCCGTGTTCAGGGACCTCGAGAAGGGCCGGTTCACAGTTCTCCTCTACGACTACCGTGACGGTATGCTGCTCGCCATCATCGCGGCACGCTGGCTCGGAGCACTCCGCACCGGCGCGACCAGCGCGGTCGCCACGAAGCACATGGCGAGGCCGGACGGGAAGGTGCTGGCGGTCATATGCCGTTGGCGCAAATGTCGCGAACCGGCGCGAGGTGCCAACCGAGCTGGTTCGCGCGGCCCGGGTGGTCGTGGAGTACAGGCCGCAGGCGCTGGAGGAAGCGGGAGACCTTGTGGTCCCGATCACCGCGGGGGAGCTCATTGCAGACGTGATCGCCGCCGAGCTCGGGGAGGTCGTCACCCGCCGAGCGCCGGGTCGGACATCGCCGGATCAGGTGACGCTGTTCAAGTCGATCGGCGTCGCGATCGAGGACGTGGCGCTCGCGGCCTTCGTGTACGAGAAGGCCGCGGCACGCGACACGGGAGTGCTCGTCAAGCTCTAACGAGGCTGTTCCAGCCGGAGAACCTTCATGCGTCTCTTAGAGCACGCGGCCCTCGAGCTCATTGCGTTGACGGGGCTCAACGTCGCGCCATACCGGGAGGCCGACTCTCCCGAGGCCACCGCCGAGGTCGCCCGCGCGCTGGGCGGGACGGTCGTCGTGAAGGCGCTTATTCCCGCGGGCCGGCGCGGCAAGGAGGGCGCTGGGGGATGAGCGTCCCGTGAGCCCTGTGCGGCGGACGTCCGTGGTGGCGCGTGCCGCGCGATCCGTGGCAGCGCGTGGGGGCCCGTGGCACGCCGTGCCCACGGACGCGATCGTGTTCGGCACGCTCTCGGTGGTCGGGTTCGTGCTCCTGTGGCAGGTCGCGAGCACCTTCTGGGTCGTCTCCATGTTGTTCCCGCCGCCCCTGAAGACGCTGGCAACCTGGTGGGAGATGGTCCAGGATGGCTCGATCCTCTACCACGTGCGCGTGAGCCTGGTCCGGATCGCCGTGGGCTTCGCGATCGGCACCGTGGTCGGCGTGCCCGTGGGCCTCGCCATGGGGCTCTTCACGCCAGTGCTGGTCGCGCTCGAGCCCTACGTGCAGTTCCTCCGGTTCGTCCCGCCCATCGCCTGGCTGATCCCCGCGATCCTGTGGTTCGGGATCGGCGAGATTTCGAAGACCTTCCTGATCGTCTACACCACGATCTTCCTCGTGCTCGTGAACACCATGGCCGGCGTACGAACGATCCCGCGCAACCAGATCCGTGCCGCACGGACGTTCGGGCTCAGCCGCTGGCAGATGTTCGCGTGGGTGACGTTGCCGGCGATCATGCCACGGATATTCACGGGGATGCGCATCGCGATGGGCAACTCGTTCGCCGCCGTCGTCGGCGCTGAGCTCATCGCCGCCGAGGCCGGCCTCGGCTACCTGATCACCGAGTCGGCGACGTGGATGGCGTCCGACCGCATGTTCTCGGGCATGCTCACGCTCGGGCTCCTTGGAATCCTTGCCGACGTGTCCTTCCGCGCCGGGATCCGGCGCTACGCGGCCCGGTACTTCATGACGCAATAGGGGCAGGCGTGGACGGGTACGCGAACGGCTTCATCTCCTTCCGCGGGGTCGGCTTCCGATACTCCGAGGACGGGCCCTTCATCACGCATGCGCTCGACCTCGAGATCCGCCGGCAGGAGTTCTTCACGCTGCTCGGACCCTCGGGCTGCGGCAAGACGACCCTGCTCAACCTGCTGGCGGGCTACGAGACGCCCACCGAGGGCGAGGTGTGCGTGTCGGGCAAGCCCGTGCGCGGGCCCGGGCGCGACCGGATCGTGATCTTCCAGGCGCCGGACTCGCTCTACCCCTGGCTCACCGCGCTGGAGAACGTCGACTTCCCGCTGCGCGTAGCCGGCCTGTCGAAAAAGGAGCGGCAGGTGCGGGCGCTCCAGGTGATCGAGCTCGTCGGGCTGCACGGCCACGAGTCCAAGTACCCGGGCCAGCTTTCGGGCGGGATGAAGCAGCGCGTGCAGCTCGCGCGGGCGCTCGTGCTTGAGGCGCCCATCCTCCTGATGGACGAGCCTTTCGGGGCCCTCGACGCCCAGACCCGGGCCGTCCTTCAGGATGAGCTCGTGCAGATTCAGACCCGCACGCAGCGTACGGCCCTCTTCATCACCCACGACATCAGCGAGGCGATCTTCCTCGCCGACCGCGTCGGCGTGATGAGCGCGGGCCCGCAGGCGTGCATCAAGGAGATCATCGAGGTCACGCTGCCCCGGCCTCGGAGCCGTGGGAGCGCAGCCTTCGGCCAGCTCTACGACCGCGTGAACCAGATCCTCTCGGACGAAGTGCGCCGGGTCCTCCGGCGGGAGGACAGCCTCCTGTGATCACCGGTCGTGTGAGCCGATACGCTCCCTGGCGCCTCCTGGGCTACGCGGTCTCCGTCGCCGCCGTCCTCGTGGCCTGGCAGTACTTCAGCAGCCGGGCGGTGATCACCCTGCTCTTCCCATCGCCTATGAGCACGCTCCGGGTCGGCCTCGGGCTCCTCCAGAGCGGCCAGCTCTTGGCCGACCTCAAGGCGAGTCTCTGGCGGCTCCTCGCTGGCTTCGCCGTCGGGTCGGTCGTGGGCGTCGTAGCCGGGCTCGTGCTGGGGTCGTTCCGGATGGCGCGGCACCTCTTCGAGCCTTACATCAACTTCCTCCGCTTCCTGCCGGCGCTCGCCTGGATCCCGGTCGTGATGGTGTGGATGGGGACGGGTGAAGGGTCCAAGGTCGCACTCCTCGCCTACACTACGGTCTTCATCGTGGCCCTGAGCACGATGGCGGGCGTGACAAGCGTGCCGCAGAACCAGCTCCGGGCCGCCCGGTCGTTCGGCGCCCGGCCGCTCCAGACGTTCTACCTGGTGACATTCCCGTCGACGGTGGGCCACATCCTCACCGGGATGCGGCTCGCCATGGGCAACTGCTTCATGACCGTCGTGGCCGCCGAGCTGGTGGCCTCGGACTCGGGGATCGGGTACCTGATCTTCAGCTCGCGGCAGTGGATGCAGACCGAGCTGGCGTACGTCGGCATCACGGTCCTGGGAGTGCTGGGCGTGATCACCGACCGGATCTTCTACGTGACGACCGAAACGCTGCTCTGGCGCTACCAGAGCGGCGGCCTGCGGGGCGACTGACGGTCGGCCCCGCGGGACACTTCGACTCGGAGGGTTCAGAGATGCGATACACGCGCACGTTCACGCGAGTCGTAGCAGTCCTGGCCGTGGCGGCGCTCGTCCTCGCGAGCGTCCCCCGGACGGTGGAGAGCCAGGGCGACAACCGGGTCACGGTGGCGGTCGCGCCCACCGTGGACATGGCACTCCCGATCCTGGCCGTCAAGAAAGGCTTCCTGGCCAGGCAGGGGCTGGAGGCGGAGCTCAAAATCTTCGACTCCTCGCCGAAAGCGGTGCAGGCGCTGGTGGCCGGCCAGGGAGACATCACGGAGAATACTGAGGCGCCGCACCTGGCCGCGCGCGCCCGCGGCGGAAAGGTGGTCCAGGTCATGACCGGCTACATCACCGGAATGACCAACGGCGTCGTGGTGAATGGCGCGCTCATCAAAGGCCACAAGGACTTTGTCGGCAAGGCGGTGGGCGTCCAGCAGGGAAGCGGCGCCAACTTCCACCTGGCCTGGTTCCTCGAGCGGTACAAGATCCCGGCCGACAAGGTCACGGTCCGGTTCATGGCCGCCCCCGACCAGATCGCGGCGCTCGCCCGGAACGACATCAATGCCTTCTTCTCATGGGAGCCCTTCCTCACGCGCGCTGCCCAGTCGATCCCCAACGCGAAGCTCTGGTCGCGTGCCGTCGAGGACGGGCTCGAATTCCGCGGCAACGTCCTCATGCGGGAGGATCTGGCGAAGAAGGAGCGGACGAAAGCCGTCAAGATCGTCAAAGCGCTCATCG
The DNA here is from genome assembly GCA_016209425.1 of Candidatus Rokuibacteriota bacterium. Lineage (GTDB taxonomy): Bacteria > Methylomirabilota > Methylomirabilia > Rokubacteriales > CSP1-6 > JACQWA01. The sequence goes on along the minus strand of JACQWA010000275.1, from coordinate 11,748 downwards.
AGACTGCGGACTGGATGAATGCCAACCTCCGCGAGGCGGCGAAGGTCGCCAACGAGGTCCTGAAGGCGCCCTCGGAGGAGGAGGTCTACCAGCAGCTCCAGATCTTCAAGTGGCCGGGGAACTTCATGAAGAGCGTGATTGAACAGGAGCTCCGGATCGCCGAGTGGGGGGCGGGCATCGGGCTCTTCCCGACTCGCGATCCCCGCAAGCTCGTCGAGGAGCTGATCTACCCCGACATCATCAAGGCAGCCGCGCCGGAGCGGACGGACATGTAGGAGAAGGCGCGGAACCGGGACGATGGCTGAGCCGATCGAGGGGCTGACGCTTCGGCTGGCCGAGCACGTCGCGCGGATCTCGCTCGAGCGCCTGCCGCGCACGGTGATCGACGCGGCCAGGCTCTGCCTGCTCGACGCCCTCGGCTGCGGTATCGGCGGGTCTGCGCATCCGGCGATACGGTCCATGCTCGACGCGCTCCGTCCGCCCGCCGTGGACCCGGCCGCCCTGGGCGCGACGCTGTGGGGGACGGGGCTCCGCGCCCCGGCGACGATGGCCGCCCTTCTGAACGGATGCATGGCCCACGTCCTGAACTTCGATGACGCCCACAAGGAGTCAATGGGGCATCCGGGGACCGTGGTCGTGCCTGCCGCCCTCGCCGCGGCGGAGCTCGCGGGCGCGACCGGCGCGTCGCTGCTCGAGGCGATCGTGGCGGGGTACGAGGCGCTCCTCCGGGTCGGCGTCGGTGTCGGCGTGGCCTCGCACCGCGAGCGCGGCTGGTACGCCACCGGCTCCCTCGGCCCGTTCGGCGCGGCGGCGGCCGCCGGCAGGCTGCTCGGGCTCGACGCCGACGGGATCGCGTGCGCGATGGGCCTCGCGGGCGCCCAGGCATCGGGGCTGTGGGCGTTCGTCGCCGACGGCTCGCTCGCCAACGTCGTCTATCCCGGCCGCGCCGCCGAGCTAGGCCTTGAGGCCGCGCTCCTCGCACGGGCCGGGCTCCCGGGCCCGCGCCGGGTGCTCGAGGCGGAGGACGGCGGGTTCCTCCGCGCCATGTCCGACGGGAGCGAGCCGACGCGGATCCTCGAGGGGCTCGGCGAGCGCTTCCTGGTCACCGACGTCAGCCTCAAGCCCTATCCCTGCTCGCGGACGACCCACGCGCCCATCGACGCGAGTCTCAGCTTGAGGGCGAGGTGGACGGCGCCGGGCTGGCTCGACGGCCTCCACCAGGTCGTCGTGCACACGTACCCCGTCGCCAAGCGCCAGGCGGACATTCCCCGGCCCGAAACCCCGTGGGTGGCGACCCTGTCGATCCCCTACACCGTGGCCATCGCGCTCGCTGAAGGTCCTGTGACCTCGAAGCACTTCAGCCCGCCGTACCTGGAGGACGACCGCGTGCGGCGGCTCGTCAGCAAGGTCGCGGTCAGGGTCGACGACGAGATCGCGGCGCGCTTCCCCGGGAAGTGGTCGTGCCGCGTGGAGCTCGTCTGGACCGACGGGCGGCGCGCGTCCGAGACGGTGGACGCCGCCCGCGGCGACCCGCTGGACCCGATGAGCCCGGCCGAGGTGAGGGCGAAGTTCGCCTCGCTGACCGAGGGCCTCCTGGGCGAGGCGGCGCGCGAGGGCATCGTCGCAATCGTCGACGACCTAGAATCGCGGAAGGACCTCCGCCCGCTGGCGACGCTCCTGGGGGGTGCCCGGGGGAGCGGCGCTCCGTGACGCACGGAGATCGACGGGTTGTGGGCGTCGACATCGGCGGCACGTTTACCGACTTCGTCCTCCTCGCGGAAGGCGGCGTGCCAGAGACCGGGAAAGTCCTCACCACGCCCCGCGACCCGTCCCGCGCGGTGCTCGCTGGCCTGCGGTCGCTCCTCGCGGGGCGGGGCCTCGGCCTCGGCGACGTCGCGCTGGTCGTCCACGGCACCACGCTCGCCACCAACGCCATCATCGAGCGCAAGGGCGCGCGGACGGCGCTCCTGACCACGAAGGGGTTCCGCGACGTTCTCGAGACCGGCAGCGAGATGCGCTACGACCTCTACGACCTCTTCATCGAGTTCCCGCTCCCGCTTGTCCCCCGGCCGCTACGGATCGGGATCAAAGAGCGCACCGACTACCGCGGAGGGGTCCGGCAGCCCGTCGATCCCGCCGAGGTCGAGCGGGTGGTCCAGACGCTGCTTGGCGAGGGCGTCGAGTCGCTGGCCATCTGCTTCCTGCACAGCTACGCGAACCCCGAGAACGAGGAGCGCGCGGGCGCGGCGGTGATGGCGGTGGCGCCGGAGCTGCCGGTGAGCCTCTCTTCACGCGTTCTCCCCGAAATCGGCGAGTACGGGCGCGTGTCGACCACGGTCGCGAACGCGTACGTCCAACCGCTGATCGCTGGCTACCTCGGGCGGATCGAGCGCGACCTCGCAGCCGAGGGGTTCCGGGGAGCGTTCCACGTGATGACGAGCAACGGCGGCACCGTGCCCGCGGCCCGGGCGCGCGCGCTACCGGTCAGGCTGATCGAGTCGGGGCCCGCCGCGGGCGTGCAGGCGGCCCTGGCCTGGAGTCGCCGGCTCGGCCGTCCCGATGTGGTCGCCTTTGACATGGGCGGGACGACGGCAAAGATGTGTCTCGTCCAGGACGGCCGGGCGTTCTGGACCTCCGAGTTCGAGGCGGCCCGGGTCAGCCGCTTCAAGAAGGGGAGTGGCCTGCCGATCCGCATCCCCGCGCTCGACCTCCTCGAAATCGGCGCCGGCGGTGGCTCGATCGCGCACGCCGGCGCGATGGGGATCCTGGCCGTGGGCCCGGAGAGCGCGGGCGCCGAGCCGGGGCCGGCCTGCTACGGTCTCGGGGGCGAGGAGCCGACGGTCACCGATGCCGACCTCGTTCTCGGCCTCCTGAGTCCCACCTCCTTCCTCGGCGGCGTCATGACGCTCGATCGGGAGCGTGCCGAGGCGGCGATCGCCAAGCGGGTTGCGGAACCGCTCGGGCTCGACCCCGTCGAGGTGGCGGCGGGGATCGTCCGCGTTGTCACCGAAAACATGGCCACGGCGATGGCGATCTACGCCGCCGAGAAGGGCGTCGACCTCCGGCGCTTCGAGCTCTTCGCCTTCGGGGGCGCGGGGCCGGTCCACGCGCCGGCGTTGGCGGCCCGGGTCGGCATCGGAGAGGTCGTGATCCCCCCGTCGGCCGGCGTCCTGTCGGCGCTGGGCTGCGCCATCGCGCCAAGCTCCTTCGACTACGCGGTGAGCCACAAGATCGCGCTCGACGCCATCGACCTGGCCCGCGTCAGCCGGATGCTCGAGGAGATGGAAGCCGAGGGCGTGGCGGCGGTGCGGGAGGCCGGCCTCGGCGCCCCGGTGGTGCACCGCTCGGCCGACTTCCGCTACCTCGGCCAGCGGTACGAGGTTAACGTCCCGCTCCCGTCGCGCGCGCTCGGTGCGCGCGACGTCCCGCGTCTCGGCGAGGCTTTCCACCGGACGTACCGCGCGCAGTACGGCCGGGACATCCGCGACGTGCCGGTCGAGGCCGTGACCTTCCGGGTCAAAGTCGCCTCGCCGTCCCGCGGTCTCGCCGCCCTCGGCTCGCCGCCCCCGCTGGCGGGTCGGCCCGCGCTCAAGGAGCACCGTCCGGTCTGGCTCGCCCGCCGGCGCGCGGTCCGGAGCTGCCCGGTCTACGACCGCTACGTCCTCCGCCCGGGCACGCGCCTCGAGGGGCCGGCGATCGTGGAGGAGCGCGAGTCGACGACGGTCGTCCCGCCCGGCGCGCGCCTCCGGGTCGATGCGGCGCTCGACCTCGTCATCACGCTGCCGCGGAGGCCGGGGCCATGAGCCAACGAAGCCACCGCGACCCCGTCACGCTCAGCGTCCTCTGGAACCGGCTGATCGCGATCGTCGACGAGGCGTCGGCCACGCTGGTCCGGACGGCCTTCTCCCGCATCGTCACCGACGCCTGGGACTTCTCGTGTGCGCTCTTCGACGAGGACGGCGCGATGATCGCCCAGCCCACCCGGGGGCTCCCGTCCTTCATCGGGTGCCTGGCCACGGCGGTCCCGCACCTCCTCCGCCTGTTCCCGCCCGCGACGCTCTCTCCGGGGGACGGCCTCCTCACCAACGACCCCTGGATCAACACCTCGCAGCTCAACGACATGCTGCTGGTCACGCCCGTGTTCTACCGCGGGCGCATTGTCGGCTACGCCGCCAACATCGCCCACTCGCCGGATGTGGGCGGTCGCCTCCTCTCCGCCGACGCGCGCGAGCTGTTCGAGGAGGGCCTGCGGCTGCCGCCGTCGAGGCTCATCTCGCGGGGCCGGCTCGAGCGGACGATCGTCGACATCATCCGCGCCAACGTCCGCGTCCCCGACATCGTGATCGGCGACCTCCTGGCCCAGGAGGCGGCCAACACCGTCATGGGCCGCCGGCTCGTCGAGCTGCTCGAGTCGGAGGGGCTCCGCGACCTCCGGGCACTCTCCCGGGAGATCCTCGGCCGCTCCGAGCGCGCCATGCGGGCCGCCATCGCCCGCATCCCGGACGGGACCTACGAGAGCAGGGTGGAGACCGACGGCTTCGACGCCCCGCTCGAGATCCGCGCTCGCGTCACGGTGGCAGGCGACGAGATCGCCGTCGACTTCACCGGCACCTCGCCCCAGCAGGAGATGGGGATCAACTGCGCCTTCAACTACGCGTACGCCGAGACCGTCTTCCCGCTCATCTCTATCTCGGCACCGGCAGCACCCGTGAACGCCGGGTCCCTCCGCCCGCTGCGGGTCACCGCGCCCGAGGGCACGATCCTGAGCGCGGTGCATCCGGCGCCGCTCGGCGGCCGGCTGCTCGTGTCGATGTACGTCCAGTGCGCGATCTTCCGCGCGCTGGCGCCGGCCGTGCCTGAGGGGGTGCTGGCAGACTGCGCCGCGCCGGCCTGGACGCCGGTGGTGCAGGGGCTCAACCAGTATGGGCGGCGGTTCGTCGACATCATCTTTCTGAACGGCGGGCTGGGCGCCCGGCCCGGGAGGGACGGCATCCATACGCTCGGCTTCCCGGCGCCGCTGGGCGGGACGCTGGTGGAGGTTTTCGAGAACGAGAAGCCGATGTTCCTGGAGCGCCGCGAGCTGGCCGACGACACGGCCGGCCCGGGCAAGTACCGGGGCGGCGCCGGGCTCCACTTCATCATCCGCTGCGAGAGCGCGGGCCCTATCACCGTCGGGCTGCGCGCGGACCGGCTCCAACATCCGCCGCAGGGCCTCTTCGGGGGCGGGCAGGGCGTGTCGGGCATCGTGCGGCTGAACGGCAACCCGCAGCACCCGAAGCGCACGATCCTCCTCCGCGCTGGCGACGTCCTCGCCTTCCGCACGCCGGGGGGCGGGGGCTACGGTGATCCGCGGCAGCGCGACGCGGTGAAGGTGCGCGAGGACGTCGCCGCCGGACTCGTCTCGCCCGACCGGGCACTCGCGGACTACGGCGTGCGGGTGGAGTGATGGCAGGCTCTAGCCCTTAGCGGCGCAACTTTGGACGAATCGGGATGAGCGTGACGAGGGATCTCACCACATCGAATCTCCAGGACAGGTTCCAGACCCTTCACGAGGTCGTCAGAGCGGCCCGGCTGAATCTGCCACGGGACGCCTGGGATTACCTCGTCGGCGGGGCTGAGACCGAAACCACGCTTCGACGGAATCGGCAGGCTCTGGATTCCATCGCGTTCCGTCCGCGGGTCTTGAGGAATGTGTCGAAGATTGACGGCACGTCGCAGCTGTTGGGAAGGAGGACGCGGATTCCGGTGATGCTGGCGCCCATCGGCGGTCTCGAGAGCTTTGACCCGGGGGGCGGCGCGACGGTCGCCAAGGCGTCCGAGGAATTCGGGGTGGCGCAGATGCTGAGCTCGGTGTGTCATCCGGGCCTCGAAGCGGTCGCGGCCGCAGCGACTAACTTCCGCATCTTTCAGCTCTATGTTCGTGGCGACGATGCCTGGGTCGACCAGCACGTCAAGCGGGCCCTGGACCACGGCTACGCCGCGTTTTGCCTGACCGTCGATGCCGCTGTCTACAGCCGTCGTGAGCGAGATCTCGCGAACCGATTCACGAAGCCGTGGCGCACACGCGCGACCGGGTTCCATTTTCAGGCGGGGCTGACCTGGGATCACGTGAAGCGGTTCAAGGATACCCACACGATCCCTCTGATCCTGAAGGGAATCGCCACCGCGGAGGACGCGGTCATTGCGTGTGAGCACGGGGTCGACGTCATCTACGTGTCGAACCACGGCGGCCGCCAGCTGGATCACGGTCGAGGGGCAATAGACATACTCCCTGAGGTCGTCGCTGCCGTCGGAGGCAAGGTCGAGATCATCGTGGATGGCGGTTTCATGCGGGGGACTGACGTCCTCAAAGCCATCGCCTTAGGCGCTCAGGCGGTGGGGATCGGGCGCCTTGGGTGTTTCGGGTTGGCTGCAGCCGGCCGCCCCGGGCTCGTTCGGGTTCTCGAGCTTCTGGAAGACGAAATCAAAATCGGCCTCGGGTTGCTGGGCGTGGACAGGTTGGCGGCCCTTGATGGGTCCTATGTGCACGCGGCCACTCCGGCTCATGGCGGGCATGTGACCGGCGCGTTTCCGCTGCTCAATCCGGACGATGAAAGCGAGTCCCTCCTTGGCTCGGCTCCTTGAGAACGACAGCCTGAGTCTTCTGGCGAACGAGGGAATTCGCCTTCCGCGGTGGGGGGTGGCCTCCTCCGCTGTCGAAGCTGAAGCGACTGCAGCCCGGTTGAAATGTGCTGTGGTCCTGAAGGCGCTGGTCCCTGTCGGTGGCCGCGGGAAGGCGGGGGCCATTCGCTCCGCAAGTAACCCTGCTGAGGCTGCTGCGGCAACGGCCGAACTGCTGGCTCGTCACGTGGGTGAGTTTCCCGTGCGGCGGGTGCTTGTCATGGAGCGCTTGCAGATCGCCGAGGAACAGTTCGCCAGCTTCACATTTGACCCGGCGGCCAAGGGGCCCGTCCTGCTCTTTTCTCGGAGTGGCGGCGTGGAAGTCGAACGACAGGCCGGTCGGGCGCCCGGGAGTCTTCTCCGACGGGCGATCAGCGTCACGCGAGGATTCCGGCCGTTCGAGGGGCGGGACGTGGCGGTCGAGGCCGGGTTGCGGGGAAGTGTTGTGCCGGCGCTGGGTCAGCTCCTGGCGAGTCTCTATCGGGTGTTCCGTGGGTGCGACGCCCGGCTGGTAGAGATCAATCCTTTGGCCCTTACCGTGGCGGGCGAACTTCTGCCCGCGGCCGTCGTGATCGACCTGGATGACCAGGCACTCTTCCGGCATATCGAGTTGGGTGACAAACTGGCCGAGGAGGAAGGGACCGGGTTTAGGCCGTTCACGCCGCTTGAACGGCGAATTCACGAGATCGATCGGTCTGACCCCCACGCCGGGGCCATCCGGTTTCTCGAGTTTCCGGATGGCGATATCGCGTTCATGGTGACAAGTGGCGGCGCGGCGCTGACCGCGTTGGGGCAACTCATTTCCCTGGGGGGGCGCCCGGCGAATGCCTTCGATATTACCGCGGGGCAAAACGAGGAAAAGATCTATCTGGCGATGCGAGCAATCTTGCGGCGCCCCGGCCTCCGGGGTCTGATCGCAGGTGGAAACGTCAAAAATTTCGCGAGGGTGGACCTCCAAGTCCGCGGGATCGTGCGAGCCTTGCGGGATGAAGGGGTCGATCCCAGACGGTTTCCAGTTGTTCTGCGGTTTGCGGGGCCGGGGATTGAGGAGGCACGCGAAATTGCCCGGAACGTTTCCGGCTTGGAGTTCTACGAGGACGAGACTTCTCTCGAGGGAGCCGTTCGGCGCATTGTGGAGCGGACGGGTCGATGAGCATCCTGCTCGACTCGACGAGCCGCGTGTTGGTCCAGGGGATCACCGGGCGGGAAGCCGCGCTCCATGTCCGGTACATGCTGGAGTACGGGACGTGCGTGGTCGCGGGCGTCTCTCCGGGCAAGGGAGGGGACGAGTTCGCCGGAATCCCCGTTTATGACAGCGTGCGAAGCGCCCTGAAGGAACACGCGGTGGACGTTTCAGTCCTGTTCGTGCCGTCGAGATTTGTTCGGGACGCAGGTCTGGAAGCCGTCGAGGCGGGCGTTCCCCTCGTTGTCATCCTCGCGGAGGGGGTCCCCCATCACGATGCGGCGGAGATCCTCGCGCGGGCCCGCGAGGTAGGGGTCAGGGTCCTCGGGCCAAACTCGCAGGGAATGATAAGTCCCGGAAAGGCGAAAGTCGGTGGACCCGGCGGTGACCGACCGGATCTGATGTTTCGTCCGGGGCCGGTGGGACTCATTTCCCGAAGTGGGGGGATGGGGGCGGAAGTCTCCATGGCCCTGACTAAAGCCGGCATCGGTCAGAGCACCTACGTCGCCATTGGTGGGGATCTCCTGATTGGCACGGAGTTCACCGATTTGCTCCCTCTGTTTGAAGCCGACCCGGAGACTCGAGTGGTCTTCCTGTTTGGAGAGCCGGGAACGGGGCGCGAGGAGGCCGCGGCCCGGATGATTCGCCGCGGAGGGTTCGGCAAGCCGATTGTGGCGTTCATCGCCGGTGAGTTCCTTGAGAACCTGCCCCGTGGCCTGCACTTTGGCCACACAGGGGCGCTGATTGAGGGGGACCTGGGTCGCCCGTCGAGGAAGAAGGCGGTTCTCAGGGAGGCGGCCGTCCGGGTCGCCGACCACTTGGACGAGATTGTCCCTCTCGTCAAGGAAGCGTTGGCATCCGTGTAGGGGGACGCCGTGGCGACGTTTCATTTCGAGCTCGTGGATCTTCCGCGCGAGGTCGAGACGCTCAGGGCGGAGGTGCGCGGGTTCCTTCAAGAGAACCTGGGCGGTCGGGCGCCGGACCAGCGGGCGCGATCGTGGGGCGGGTTCGATCGCGAATTCAGCCGCAAGGTCGGCGCCCGCGGCTGGATCGGCATGACCTGGCCGAAGAGGTACGGCGGTCACGAGCGCTCAGCGCTCGAGCGATACGTGGTCCTGGAGGAGATGCTGGCCGCCGGCGCGCCGGTGTCCGCTCATTGGGTCACGGACCGCCAGAGTGGCCCACTCCTCCTGCGCTTTGGGACGGAAGCGCAGCGTCAGCGCTTCCTGCCGCGGATGGCACGGGGCGAGTTGGCATTCGCCATCGGCATGAGCGAGCCCGACTCCGGCTCGGACCTCGCGTCCATCCGCACTCGCGCCGAGAAAGTTCCGGGCGGGTACCGCGTGAATGGCACCAAGGTCTGGACCAGCAATGCGCACCTCAGCGACTACATGATCGCCCTGTTCCGGACCCAGGTCGTGCCGGACAAGAAGCACGAGGGGCTGTCGCAGTTTCTGGTGGACCCACAGTCACCCGGTATCAGCATCCGCGCAATCTACGATCTGTCTGGAGCCCATCACTTCAACGAGGTGGTATTTCAGGACGTGTTCGTCCCGGATGACATGCGCGTGGGCGAGGAGGGTGACGGCTGGAGGCAGGTCACGGCGGAGCTGGCCTTCGAGCGGAGCGGGCCCGAGCGGTACCTCAGCTCGATCCAGCTGCTGATCGAGACCATTCGCGAGGCGGGCACGGAGCCGGACGAGCGGGCAGCGGTGGCCATCGGCCGGCTCGTCGCCCATCTCACCACGCTGAGACAGATGTCGATCTCGGTCGCGGGGATGCTCCAGGCCGGGCAGAGCCCAAATCTCGAGGCTGCGGTCGTGAAGGACGTGGGGACCTGCTTTGAGCAGGAAATCCCCGAGGCAGTTCACCTGCTGATGGGAGTGGAGCCGCGGCTCAACTCCGGGAGCCAGCTCGAGCGCACGCTGGGTTATCTGATCGAGCATGCGCCGTCGTTTTCGCTCCGCGGCGGCACGCGCGAGGTGCTGCGGGGGATCATCGCCCGCGGCCTCGGGCTTCGGTGAGAGAGTGCCGCAATGAACGACCTGCAGGCTATCCTCGCAGGGACCGTCACCCGGCTCTTCGCCGCCCACGTCACCAAGGAGCTCCTGGAATCAGCGGAAAAGGGCCAGTGGCCTGCAGCGCTGTGGCAGGTCGTGCAGGAGAGTGGGCTCACTCTCCCGCAGATTCCGGAAGCGCACGGTGGCAGTGGAGGCACCTGGCAGGACGCCTACATCGTCGTCAGCGCGGCAGGTCGTTTCGCGGTTCCACTTCCGCTGGCCGAGACCGTGGTGGGCGCCTGGCTTCTCTCCCAGGTGAATCTCGACGTGCCGACGGGCCCGTTGACCGTCGCGCCGGTCCATCGGGCTGATCGACTGAAGCTCACGCGCGACGGCAAGCAGTGGCGACTCACTGGCACGGCGACGGGCGTCCCCTGGGGTCGCGCCAGTACGCATGTCGTCGTTGCGGGCGACGGCGGGGAGCCCATGATCGCACTGGTTGCAGGCGGGGGCAGGGTCAAGGCGGACGAAAACCTGGCGCTTGAGCCTCGCGATACGCTGGTCTGGAACGGAACGCCGGTCGTCGCCGCGGCTCCGGCGGGTCATCGTCTCCCGGCCGACGCCGTCCAGCTCTACGGGGCGCTCGTCCGCTCAGCCCAGATGGCGGGCGGCCTGGAGTACCTCCTCTCCCAGACGGTCCGATACGTGGGCGAGCGGAAACAGTTCGGTCGGCCCATCGGCAGCTTCCAGGCAATTCAGCATCAGCTCGCTCTGTTGGCCGGGCACACGGCGGCGGCAGGCATCGCGGCGGCCAACGCCTTCCGCGCCGTCGACAAGGGGGCCGCGGACTTCGAGATCGCGGTCGCCAAGGTCCGGACGGGTGAGGCCGCCGGCCTCGGGGCTGGCATCGCGCATCAGTGCCACGGTGCCATCGGCTTCACCTACGAGCATTCGCTCCACTTCGTCACGCGCCGGCTCTGGGCCTGGCGGGCGGAGTTCGGTGCCGAAAGTCAGTGGGCCGCCGAAATCGGCCGGCGCGTCGCCAAGCGCGGTGCCGACACGCTGTGGTCCTCCATCACCAGGCAGTAGTCCCCCGCTCCCAAGATATTCTGGGAGCCGGACGACTGCCCTACTCCCCCTCCGGGGACCCGTCGCTCCCGCGCGGCGTGTCCTGCCGCACCCGCGCATGCACAACGTGCTGCCCAACGCCGGGGCCTACATCTATCACCTCGCGCGCCACGCCAGGCGTCGCGGCGCGGAGTTCCGGCTCGGCATGGCGGCGGAGCGATGACCGGCTCGCCCGAAAGTTTTCGGCATGGCCCTATTTCATTTGGACGGCGCCGGGCGTCGCCTACGCCTTCCTGGCCGACTACCGCCATAACCGCCGGGACATCTATGCCCAGGCGACCGGCGTGGATGGGCTCGCGCGCGCACTCGGAATTCCGGCTGCGTCCTTTGCCGCGACGGTTGCTGCCTACAATCAGTCGGCCGATGAGGGGCATGATCAGGCCTTCGGCCGGACTCCACTGGGGCTCGGCCTCAAGGTCGCACCGTTCTACGCTCTCGGGCCGGCCAAGAGCTGGGTGGTGTTCACCGATGGTGGCCTGGCCGTGACAGCCCGCATGGAGGTGCTCGGCCAGGGGGGGCGGGTGATTCCAGGCCTCTATGCCGCGGGCTCCGCCGGGCAGGGGGGCGTGCTGCTTCAGGCTCACGGCCTCCATCTTTGTTGGGCGTTCAGTTCCGGACGTCTGGCCGGACGGCAGGCCTCCATCGGCTGAGCCGGCACCCAACGATGAGGCGTCCCTCGCATGGCGAAGCTGTTTGACCCGATCGCGATCCGGGGCATGGTGGTCCCCAACCGGATCGTGATGCCGGCCATGACCACTCGCCTGGCCGCACCGGACG
>JACQWA010000274.1 GCA_016209425.1 Candidatus Rokuibacteriota bacterium | reverse complement strand
TCACCGGGTCGGCGCCGACGGTCACCGGCGCCTTCGCCCACGCGTAGGTGGCGTCCTCGAAGTCGAGGACGAGCCGGAACGGCCCGCCCATGAACTCGCTCCTGTACTTCGGCGCGCCCGACGTCTTGATCTCGACCCGGAGGCCCTCACTCCGGGACTGGACCGCCACGTCGGTCAGCTCGACGGCCGAGGCCGGGGTCTCGGCGGCGGCGGCCAGCGCCATCAGGTGGAGGAGCGGGACCAGGCGGGCGATCCGCCGCATGCTAACGGGCGGCAAGAGCCACCCGCTGACGCGCGGGGGGAGCGGGGACGGTCCGAGAAGGGGGCTTTATGTCTCCTTCTATGCTCCTCCGAGAATTGCGGTGCCGGTTGTCGACCGTCCACTACACGGCGCCTGGAAAGCCTTCCAGCCCGCTGGCCACGATCGCCACGCGTACGATTTCGTCGCCGTCGACGACCGCGGCGAGTACGTCTCTCGCGGCTGGCCGCCTACGTTTTTGGAAGCAGCGCCGCCGACTGGCACGGCTGGTCTGCGGCCGTCCACGCGCCGTCCGACGGCATCATCCTGGCCGCCAGCGACGACTGGCCCGACCGAACGCGGATCGCCCTTACTGTCGACGGTTCGGCTGCTGGTCTTCCGGCCGACTGGTCTTCCGGCCGACGATCCACGACGGCGATGTTCGCCCGCTCGCAGGCAACCACGTCATGATCCAGTCGGGCGCCACGGTGGCCCTCCTCGCGCACCTGCGCCGCGGAAGCATCACGGTCGCCCGCGGCGAGCGCGTGCGGACGGGGCAGCTCCAGGGAGCCGTCGGCAACTCGGGGAACTCGCTCGTGCCCCATCTGCACTTCGAGATCCTGGACGGTCCGGATCCTCTCACCGCGCAGCGGTTGCCGTTTCGCGTCCGCGCGTACGATCGCTGGACGGGCAATGCCTGGGAGCGTGTCGAGCACGGCGTGCTCCGGGCCGGAGAGCGCGTGCGCTACCTGAACCGCGCGGCGCGCACCGCGAACACGCTCGCGTCGGCAGCGGTAGAGCGCTCGGTGCCATACCACCAGCCGCCGCGCATCCGTATCGGAACCGTGTACCCGCCGAACGACGCTTCGGCCTCGACGCGGACGCCGTAGGGAATCGGCCGCCACGTCGGTACCCCGACGTCTCCGTGCCGGAGCATCGTGACCTCCTGGAGGCGGCCAGCATCGTCGACCGTGAGCGTGAGCGGAACGGGTTCGCCGTCGATCGTCACGACGACACGAGCCCGCGCGGTGTCGACAGCTTCCCAGACGACATTCTCGGCGGGCAGCAGGCTCGAGGGCAGCCAGACCGATTCGATGGCGAGGCGATGTCGCGCCGAGCGCGTCACGTCTGGTCCACCAGCAGTCACGACAGGGATGACCCCAAGCAGCATCACCCGCAGCGCACCCTCGCGCTCGGCATAGTGATCCTGCACTCGCGGAGCCAGAAGGCCGCGCCCCGCGCGAGCCGCCCACACGAACCCACGAGGCGGGGCCAGCGTCTCCCGGCCGATCATCTCGGTCCTCCGCTTCGCCCGCGGCGTGAGCTTCATGCCGAAGACCGTCTCGAGCTGCACCGAGCTGGCGAATGGCGTGCCCGGCGCGATCGCGTGCAAGAGGTAGCGCCGGACGGGAGGTGGCAGGTTCGCGACCATCTCTTCGCTGAACACCTCTGCCCGCCGCGGACTCGCGAGCGCCCTCTCGACAGCCGCCATCCGGCGGTCGCGCACGAGCTGGCGAATCCGGAGCGCGACGCCCGCCACGGCGACAGACCCGCCGACGGCGGCCACGATCATCCGAAGCATGGTTGCGTTCGCCGCTTCCCCGTCGCCCGACCCGGGCGCGTCGCGGGCGCGAGGGGATCCATGGTCCGCAAGGAGCCGTTGAAGGTCACCGTTGAGTTCCTGCCAGGATAGAGATGCACGCGCGCCGGACGACCCTCGGAAGCCGTCGGCTCCGATCAGCGGGGACGGCTCTAGCCCAACTTCCACGGTCTGAGGACCCGAATGCTGAGATTCCAGGGAGTTGCGCGGGTTGTGCGTCACTATCGGGCGGTTGTCCAGGTCTTCACGGGCTTCATGATCTCGGGCGAGATCTGTAGGACGCGATAGATGTCCCGGTGCACGTCGTCCGGCGTAGACGCCTTGCGGATTTTCAGGATGCGGCCGTCGATCGCGGGCAGGATCACGGTCGCCACCTGATGGGTCGATAGCTGCGCCCGCAGCGTGGCCCACGAGGTGTGGCGCCCGTGGTCGAGACAGCGCTTTTCGATCGCGACGAGCAGATGGTAGGCGAGCACGCAGAGGAAGATGTGGGTCTGCACGCGGTGCTCAAGGTGGTGGAAGATCGGGCGCTCCATCAGCGGGCTCTTGAGCGCGCGGAACGCGGCCTCCACGCGGGTGAGCAGGATGTACAGGCGCCACACCTCGTCGTCCGCGAGGTCCTGCCGATCGGTCTTGATCAGATAGGTGCCGTCGAGGGCGCTGGCCGCGGCCGCCTTCTCTGCCTGTTCGGTCCAGCTCACGGCGCCCGTCGCCGCGTCGTGGGCGATGACGTAGTACCGCGCGACCCGCGAGTACCGCTCTTTGAGCCGGCCGATCGCCTCCTGGATCTTGCCGGCATCGCGCAGCCGCCCCCGCGCGACGCGGGCCTGCAGCTTGCGGAGATCGGCGAGCAGTCGCTGCTCGTGCTTGTCGCGGATCGCGCGATCCTTCTCGATGCGCGCCTCGCTGCGGCAGAGGATGTGCACCTCGTCCCCCACCGTCTGCCGCTTGATGAGCACGCGGGTCTTCTTCTGCCCGGAATTGCGCGGCGAGGGCACGCGAATCACCTCGGTCCAGTCCGCCTCGTTAGTGAACGCTGCCTGGTGGGCGCCGCGTTCCGGATAGCGGGCGGCCACGAGATAGTGATGGCCGCGCGCCCGAATCTGGGCCAAGTTGGCCGCGAAGGCCATCCCCCGGTCGACGACGACCGTCGCGCCACCCCGGCGCCCGGTCCGTTCCTCCAAGCGCGTGAGCATGTCGTCCACGGTCGTCTGATCGTGGCGATTACCGTCGAAGACTTCGTGCGCCTTGGGAAACCCGTCGCGGTCCAGGACCAGCCCGATCACGACCTGTTTGCAGTCTGG
>JACQWA010000267.1 GCA_016209425.1 Candidatus Rokuibacteriota bacterium | reverse complement strand
CGGGGCTCCGAGAGACGTTGGCCGTGCAGACGAAGAGAAAGTTCATCCGGCGATTTTAGCACAGGCGGTCGTAAGCCCCGGGTGGGCATCCTGGCATTTCCATGACGGACTGGCGTGAGACCCCCGCAGGGAAGGACGGAGGCAAAACGAGAGAACGTAATGAAAACAGGGGGTTTGTCTTAGGACACTCGCTGGCATCCATCCTGCGTGCATGGGCAAGCATCATGGAGGGGGCTTTGCTGTCCCGAACACTGCTCGCCGTCGCGCTGGGCGCTGTCGCCGGGGGATTCCTCCTCGCCGGTCTGATTCAAGCGCTCAGGCTCCCGTCGCGCCGCCGCGTCGCCCGGGTGCCGCACCGGCAATCGCGCAACGTCCTCTTCGTCTGCACGGACAACCTCTGCCGGGGCCCGGCCGCCGAGGCGCTGTTCCGCCAGATCGCAAACGGAACCTACAGAACGCGCTCGGTCGGCATCTCGCGCACCTGTCTCCATCGTATTTCTGAAAGGGACGTCTGCTGGGCCGACGCGATGATGGTCATGGAATGGCACCACCGGGCCTTGATCCTGGAACGCTGGCCAGAAGCGGCGGCCAAACTCCGCGTGCTGGAGATCGAGGACCGGTATTACCGCAACGATCCGGTCATGCTGCGCCTGCTGGAGGTCAAGCTCGAGGGGTTTCTCACCGAACTCGAGTCCGGCGAATGGTTGACCCCCCCCGTGCGCGGAACTAGAGGACCTTCTCGTATACGCCGGGCGGTATGACGCGGTAGACGCGGATCGGCGCCGACACGTTCTTGAACGTCCGCTCCCCGAGGCTCTCCAGCACGAAGTGACTGCGGATCCGCTCCGCCGTTTCCGGGCCCACGACGATCTCCCCCTCGCCCGCAAACGCCGCCATTCGCGCCGAAATGTTCGTGGTGAGCCCCGTCGCGGTGAATGTCCAGCGTTGACTCGACGGCCCCCCGAGCTTGGTCGCACCAACCAGCGCCTCGCCGGTGTTGATCCCCATATGGAGCTGAATCGGCTGGAGCATCCCGGCGAACTCCTCGTTCAGCGCCGCGGCGCGCTGGCGGATGGCGAAGGCGGCACGCGCCGCATTCAGGGCATGGTCCGACGCGCTGGGGCCGGCCTGGAAGATCACCATGAGGCCGTCCCCGGCAGTCTCGTTCACGTCGCCGTGGTGCGCGTGGATGAGCTCGAGAAAGCTCGAAAAATACGTTTGCACCAGGCGGTTCAGCTGTTTCGGATCCAGCTGCTCGGAGAGCCGCGTGTAACCCGCGATGTCGAGAAAGAGCACGGACACCTCCGCCGTCCGCTTTTCGAGTTCCGTGGCGCTCGGATCCCGCTCGAGCAGCTGCTTGACGGCCTCCGGTACGAACTTGGACAGCTCCCCCTTGACCTGCTCCAGCAGCTCGACGCGCCGGTGAGCGTCCAGCAGGATCTTGAACGCCGCTTCGAGCTCGGCGTTCTTCGCCGCCAGCTCGGCGTGAGCCCGAGCGAGCCGCTCCGTCATCTCGTTGAAGGTCGCGCCCAGCTCACCGATCTCGTCGCGTCCGGTGGCTGACGCCCGCGCCTCGAAGTCGCCGGCGCCGATCCGGCGCCATCCCGGACTTCGAGCGACTCCTGGGTTTCAAGGGTCGCGAGCGCCCGATGGAAGGACGGCCCGACCTCCGCCGCACCCGGCGCCCGGGCCATCACGGTCAGCCCTTCGACGCCGGACCGCCCCTTGAGTTCCTGAATCAAGGTCCGGGTCACGTCCGGTCGCTCCTGGAGCATGGCGGTCTCGATGCTGGCCACGAGCGCCGCCGCCAGCCGGCGCGCCGCGGCCTTGCTCTCGTCGATCGCCAGAACGGATTCGTGGTGGATCGTCCAGATCGTAGAGGCGCCGAAGCCGATAATCGACACCATCACGATGACCAGCGTGATTTTCGACGCCAGCGAGGAGCGGATCATGCGCCTATGCCACCGCACCGCGGGGATGAGGCCGGCGACGCGAGGCTGCGTCTTCCCGGACCGCGTCACTCGATCACGTCCACCGCCGCCCCGCTCGCCGCTCGCCTCCGGCCCGTGGCCAGATTCACGATCACGCGGGCCACGCTCTCGGGCCGGAGCAGCCCTCCCCGCTCGCGGGGGGTGACGCCTGCCTGACGGGCCATCGCGGTATCCACGAGGCCAGGGCAAACCGCCCACACTCGGATCCCCGTCCCGGCCAGCTCCGCCGCGAGCGCCTCGGAAAAGCCAACCACACCAAACTTGCTCGCGCAGTACGTCACGTACTCCGCCGCGCCGGCCTTTCCGAGCTGCGAGGCGACGTTGATGATCGAGCCAGATCCCTGACGGAGCATCGCGGGGAGCACGGCCTGAGCCAGGAGGAGCGGGCCCCGGAGGTTGACGGCGAGCATCCGGTCGAGGTCGTGGACGGCGAGGTCGGCCAGCAGGCCCACCCGGAGCACGCCGGCATTGTTGACGAGACAATCCAGCCGGCCGAACCGGCGAAGCGTCGTCCGCACGGTCCGCGCCACCGACCCGGGGTCGGCTACGTCAGTGCGGAGGAAGAGCGCCCCGGCGCCCGCCCTCACGAGGGCCCGCTCCACGCGACGCCCCAGTCCCGGGAGGCGGTCGGCCACGACGACCCGGTAGCCCTCAGCCGCAAAGGCCTCGGCCGTGGCGCGGCCGATGCCGCGTCCGGCCCCGGTGACCATCGCGACCGGTGTGGTGGCCCAGGTGTCGCGCGGCCGCCTCATCGGGGTATGGGCTCCTCGAGAGGATCCGGCCGGAAGGGACCTCATGCTTCCCGTTTGCCCAATCGAAAAAGCACCTTACCCCGCGCTGGGTCCCTGGCGAGGCAACGGGGACTACGCGTACACTCTCAGGCTGGAACTCTGGCAAGCCGTCAGGCTGACGCGAGACGCGGCCATACATTCGCTGGCCGCCACGTGGAGCACCTCCGGCGTCATCGGGACCGTCAGGACGACACACCTCGGCGCGGTGCGAGAAGCGGTGCGAGCCATGGTCGACGAATTCATCAACGACTACCGGGCCGCCAATCCGAAGCCTTAGACGGCTCGAGTCCCCGACACCACCTCTTTGTCGGGCTCGACGCGATCCTCCTCCCCGGAGTGCTCCGACCCCGCCATGATACACGAAGCGGCGTTGACTTCGCCGCCCTCCCGTGCCCAAATGGGTGCGCCCGACCCATGAGGGGATCGCTTCCGCTCTTGCCGACGTCGGTGGTGGGAAGCCATGGCCTGCCCGGATGGCTCTGGCTCGCGCGCGAGGCCCTGGAAGCGCGGCGCCTCGGCGCCACCGACGTCAAGGAGCTCATGGAGGACGCCACCCAGCTCGCCCTCCTCGACCAGGAGCGCGCCGGGGTGGATGTGCTGAGCACCGGGGAGATGGGCCGGGTCCGGTTCATCGTGGGGTTCTACGAGCGCCTCACCGGCATCCGCCACCTCGATGCGTCGCGCAAGCTCGGCGCGCCCCACTGGGACACTTACGGCCCGTTCGAAGCCGTGGAGAAGGTGGACGCGCCCCAGGGGCTCGGGATCGTGGAGGAGTATGCCCTGGCCCGGGGGCTGACGGCGCGGCCGCTCAAGGCCACCGTCCCGGGGCCGTTCACGCTGCTGATCCCGCTCCGCCCGGGAAGCGGGTACCGGGATCGCGACTCGCTCCTCGCCGACCTCATCGCCATCGTCAACCGGGAGTGCCGGGCGCTCGTCGAGGCCGGGGCCGACTTCATCCAGATCGACGAGCCCAACTACGCGATGTACCGCGGCGCCACCCCCGACCTCGTCGCCGTCTTCAACCGGGCGGTGGCCGACGTCAGGGCGAAGATCGCGCTCCACGTCTGCTTCGGCAACCTCCACGGCCGCCCCTTCCCCGCGGTGCGGAGCTACCGCCACCTCCTCCCCGCCCTCTACGACGTCAAGGCGGAGCAGATCCTCCTCGAGTTCGCCAACCGTGGGATGGAGGACGCGGGCCTCTGGAAGGATTTCCCGACGGACAAGGAGCTCGGGGCAGGCGTGATCGACGTCAAGGCCTTCAAGGCGGAGACGGCGGAGGACGTGGCGGCCCGGGCGCGCGCGCTCCTCCAGGCCGTGGCCCCCGACAAGCTCTGGCTCAACCCGGACTGCGGGTTCTGGGAGACCCCCCGCTGGGTCGCGCGCGAGAAGCTCAAGGCCCTCGTGGAGGGCGCCCGCCTGGTCCGGCACGAGGTGGCAGGCGACCCGCGGTAGCTGCCCTAACCTGCGGTTCTTCTCAGATCAGTAAGGTTCCAGGTAACTTCGTCAAAACAAGGCGGCAGTACCTTGCGATAAGTCGGATCAGCTTTCGCGTCCTCGAATTCGCCCACGGCCGTGCCTCCTATCCTTCGTCTCCTGGACACTGGCTACGCAGGAGGACAAATCCCTCATCTCTGTCACCGACCTGTTCGGCGAACGAGGCGCCAAGGCCGACCGAAGGCCTTGGTGTCGACGCCCGCGCCTGTCCCTGCGACGACGCTTAGCGCGCGTCAGGACACTGCGTAAGCCTTCAATGCGGGATGATGGGAATGATGAGGCCGGGCCCGGGGCCAGGAATCGGAGCAACATCACCTGCGCCTCCGGCCTCAGACTGCCCGAGCCTCTTCCACCGCCACCCCCTTTCGGGCCTTGACAAGCCAGTACCCTACGAGCGCCGCGATCGGCACCATGGCGAGCGCGGCCAGCTCCGTGCTCGGGTGGAACAAGACCACGAGCGAAAAGCCGGCAAGGGCGATCCGCGCGGCCAGGTCTCGCGCCCGTCGTTCGCTGAAGGTCGCCTGGAGGCTGAACACGATGCCGATCGTTCCGGCCAGGATGAGACCGAACGCGCCGAGCTGGGCCACCCCCGGCTCGACCACGAGCTGCGGCCGTGCGAACACCGCGCCCATCAGCACGAACAGGCCGACACAGAGCCGCAGCGCCCTGAACAGGGTCCCCATGAAGGAGGCGTCGGCGATCTTGGCGGCCACCGCGGCCGTGACGGAGG
>JACQWA010000269.1 GCA_016209425.1 Candidatus Rokuibacteriota bacterium | reverse complement strand
GCGGGGTCCACGAACGCGATCGTGCGGCCCTTGAGATCTTCGATCCGCGTGATCCCCTTTCCCTTGAGAACGTAGATGCGCGCGGTGTAGGCCGTCTTCCCCTGCCAGATGTCCCGAACCAGGATCAGGCAGCCGGCCTCCCGGTTCGCCAGCACGTACCCCACGGGATGCACGAAGGCGAGGTCCACCCGCCGGCTCCGGAGCGCCTCGACCACGCCGGCGTAATCGGAGGCCACGATGGCCTTGACCGGCGTTCCCGACAGCCGGCTCAACGTCCTGGCGAAGGCCTCCCCCGCCTGCTGGAGCGCGGTGGGATCCCGCGACGGCGTCAGGGCGATCGTCAGCTGGGTCGACGAGGCGGCGCGCCCCGGGAACAGCACGAGGGTGACGGCGAGGGCGGCGAATAGAACTTGCAGCCGTCTCATGAGAGTTCTTCGCCGGATGGCCCCGGGCCCGGCGTTCAGTCCAGGAGGCCGATCTCGCGGTAGCGGGGCTCGACGCGGGGGGAGATGAGCCCCAGCCGCTGGAGCCGGGGGATCAGCACCTCGGTGAAGAGCAGGCGGTTGAACGCCTTCACGGTCTGCGAGTTGGTGATGGTGTCACGAAAGATCGCTTCGCCGTCCCACCCCATCTCGTTCCAGACGCCCTTGATCGACTGGAACCCCGTGTGCTCGTCCCGCGCGTACATCGCGTCGCACGCCTTCAGGGCGAAGTCCTCCAGGAAGGCGCGCGTGGGATCCCCCATGAGGGGGATCGACCGCCTGAGGGCGAAGTAGCCGAAGTTCACGTGGCGCCCCTCGTCCTGGAGCACGTAGTCGAGGAGATCCGCCAGCGTGGGGTCGCCGGTCTGCCTCCGCATCAGGTTGAAGGCGGCGATCGCGAGCCCCTCGATGAGCATCTGCATGCCCAGGAGTTTCAGCTCCCACAGCTCCGAGGCCAGGATCTCGTCGATGAGCCCCTTGAGGAGCGGGTCCACCGGGTAGATCTTGTGGAGCTTCTTGACGTAGCGCTCGAAGACCTCGACGTGCCGCCCTTCGTCCACCACCTGAGTGGACGCGTAGAGCTTCGAGTCCAGCTCCGGGATCGGGTTGACCAGCTGGCTCGCGACCAGCAGGGCCCCCTGCTCGCCGTGGAGGAACTGGGAGAGGCGCCAGGCGGACACCCTGATCTCCACCTCCTTCTGCTCTTCCTCCGTGAGGCGGGAGAAGAACTGGGTTCCCTGGAAGGCGGTCTGGACGTTCAGGACCGGCCCCTCCTTGCCGACGGGCCGGCTCCAGTCGATGGCGGTGGAGCCATTCCACTGGTTCTTCTTCGCGGTCTCGTAGAGCGTGAGGAGGTCCTGATGGGTGGGCTCGTAGTCGAAGTCCCAGAGCGTATGGAGCTGGTAGGAGACCCGCCGGGCCGCCGTCGTCTGCGCGGTCGTCACCGTCTCACCTCGCGTGATCGGTCGTTCTATTGGGGCGATTCTAGGGCCCGCCGGGGGGGACTGTCAACCGCCTCCCGGTGGGTCAGTCGGCGTACAGCTCCACCGTGTAACCGTTGGGGTCCTTGAAGTAGATCCCCCAGCGTCCCCGGCGCCCGGTCAGCCTGACCCCTGCCGCTTTCAGGCGATCCTGAAGCGACCGGAACCGCCGCCGATCCAGGCGAAGGCCGAAGTGGTCGAGGCCCCCGGCCTTGGGATCGAAGCGCCGGGACGCCTGGCAGAAATTGAGGAGATCCTCCTCGCCCGGGCTCGCGAGAAAGACCATCCCCCGATGGCGGAAGGCGACGCGGAGCCCGAGCACGCCGGTGTAAAAGCGCTCGGTGGCCTTGAGATCGCGCGTCTTCAGCGCGAGGTGCCGGAGCCCCAGGGCTACTTGTCCCTGATCGCCGCCTGAGCCTTCGCCGCCAGCTCGGGCGGGATCGTCGTGACGCCGTGATCCTTCTTCGCGTGCTCCGCCGCCTTCGCCATGACCTCGGCGACGTCCTTCCCCTCGACGACCGCGTTGCAGCCGGGCATCAAGTCACCACACCTCAGTATCTTCGCCATGACATGCCTCCTTCAGGGGTGTTGGGGGCCCGAATCCGCCTCAGCACTGAGCCAATCCCTCAAGTCCATCAGGATCCCTCCGACCGGGTCACTTCAGGGCGCCCGCGGTGAGGCCTCTCGGTGGGCGCGATCGCCGCGCAGTCCCTCCCGGACGTGGACGAGTGTGCGGGAACACACGAACACCCCCGCCGACCATTCGCGTGGTCAACGAAGGCGTCGAAAAGCTGTCCAGGAACCCGATCCAGGGGCATCCTGCCTCCCCCGAGGGCCGGACGGTTAGGGTCACTTGATTGAGCGGAGTCTAGCGAGGGTCGCGGGGGCTGTCAAGGCGCATCGGCGACGGCGCCGGAGTCCCGGCGGCGGAGCCCCCAGCCCGCGAGCTTGGCCGTCAGCGTGTTGCGGTGCAGCCCCAGCAGGCGCGCCGCCCGGCTCTGGTTCCAGTCCACGCGCTCCAGCGTGCGCAGGATGAACTGCCGCTCGAAGCGCCCCCGGGCCTCCTTCAGCGACAGCCCCGGCTCCTCGCTCCGGGCCCCCGCGTCGGGCAGCGCGAGGTCCAGGGGCAGGTCCCTCAGGTGGATGACCGGAGCCGTGGCCAGCGCCACCGAGCGCTCGATGATGTTTTCGAGCTCCCGGACGTTCCCGGGCCAGTCGTAATCCAGAAGCACCGGGAGCGCGCCCGGGGAGATCCCGCGGACCGCTTTGCCGAACTCCCGGTTGTACTTCTTCACGAAGTGATCTACGAGGAGCGGAATGTCCTCCCGCCGCTCCCGAAGGGGGGGCACCGCGAGCGGGACGACGTTCAACCGGTAGTACAGGTCCTCCCTGAAGGTCCGATCCTTCACCGCCTGCTTCAGGTTCGCGTTGGTGGCGGCGATGACTCGGATATCCACCTTCACGCTCCGGTTCCCGCCGATGCGCTCGACCTCGCGCTCCTGCAGGACCCGCAGCAGCTTCGCCTGGAGATCCACCCGGAGCGTCCCCACCTCATCGAGGAACAGCGAGCCGCCGTGCGCCAGCTCGAACCTCCCCAGCTTCTTCTGGTACGCCCCGGTGAACGCCCCCTTCTCGTGGCCGAAGAGCTCCGATTCCAGGAGGGGCTCTGGGATGGCGGCCAGGTTCACCGCCACATACGGCCGCTCCCGCCGGGGGCCCTGGCGATGGATCGCGCGGGCGATCAGCTCTTTCCCCGTCCCGCTCTCCCCCGTGATCAGCACCGTCGCGTTGGTTTCGGCCACCTGGGCGATCCGCTCGTAGATCCGGACCATTTCCGGATGACGCCCGACGATCTGGTCGAAGCCGTGGGCGCGGGCCAGCTCCGACCGGAGGTAGAGCACCTCCCGCTGGAGCGCGCGCTTGTCGAGGGCGCGGCGGACGAGCGCCAGCATCTCGTCCACGTCGAAGGGCTTGGTGACGTAGTCGTAGGCGCCCCGCTTGATCGCCTCCACCGCGGTGCGCACGTCCTTCACGGCGGTCACCAGGATGACTTCCAGCGAGTCCTCAAGGGCCTTGATCCGCTCCAGGATCTCGATCCCGCTCTCGCCCGGGAGGCGGACGTCGAGCAGGACCAGATCCACCTCGCGGGACTGGAGCTGGGCCAGGGCCGAGCGGCCCTCGGTGGCCTCGAGGATGTTGCACTCGTCCTGGAGGATCTGCCGGATCGACTCCCGCACCCCCAGCTCGTCGTCCACCGTCAGGACGACGGGCCGCTCGCCCTTCGCCGGTTCAGGAGCCACGGCGGCGACCCGACTACTTGGGTTCGGGGCCTTTCAGGACGACGTACTCGTTCCGGCCGCCCCCGCGCTGGAGGTAGACGGGCACCATCTCGCCCGGCTTCAGCTTGGCGAAGGCTTGCTGGAACCCTTGGACGCTTCGAATGGGCTGGCGGTTCACCTCGAGGATCGCGTCCCCCTCACGGATCCCGGCCCGGTCGGCGGCGCCCCCGGGGGCCACGTCGAGGACCACGACGCCCTCCGTGGCGGTGAGGTCGTAGCGCTCGGCGATCTCAGAGGTCAGCACCCCGACGGTCACCCCCCATCCCTCCAGCGTCGGGGCCGCGGCCACGCGGGTTTCCTCCCCGGGCATTTCGCCAATTTTGATCGTGAGCCGTGTCTGTTTCTTGTCCCGGAGCACCGTGAGCGGGACGGGCTGTCCCGGAGGCGTGGCGGCCACGCGGCGCTGGAGCTCCGGCACGTCCCGCGTCGCGTGGCCCGCGAACTGGACGATGATGTCCCCCGGGCGCAAGCCCGCGGCTTCGGCGGGGCTATCCTTCATCACGTCGGCGACAAGGACGCCGCTCCGCGCCTGGACGCCGAAGCCGGCAGCCAGCTCATCGGTGAGATCCTGGATCGCGATCCCGAGCCACCCGCGGACCACGCGTCCCTTGTCGATGAGCTGCGCCATGACCTCCTTGGCCATGTTGATCGGAATGGAGAAGCCGATCCCCTGACCGGTGGCGACGATGGCGGTGTTGATGCCGATGACTTTCCCCTCCAGGTTCAGGAGCGGACCCCCGGAGTTCCCCGGGTTGATGGAGGCATCCGTCTGGATGAAGTTCTCGAACTGCGTGACTCCCAATCGCACCCGGCCCGTGGCGGAGATGATCCCCACGGTCACGGTCCGGTCCAAGCCGAAGGGGTTGCCGATGGCAATGGCCCACTGGCCGGTCCGCAGGCGATCGGAATCCCCGAGGGAAGCCACGGGAAGCGGTCCGGGAGCCTCGATCTTGAGGACCGCGAGATCGCTCTTGGGGTCCCGGCCGACGAGCCGGGCGGGAAACTTACGCTGGTCCGAGAGCCGCACCTGGATCTCGGCCGCGCTTTCGATGACGTGGTTGTTGGTCAGAATATAGCCGCGGGGGTCCACGATCACTCCCGATCCGGCGGCGCGGACGTGTTCTCGCGGCGGCCGTCCCCGGAAGAAGCGCTCAAAGGACTCCGGGCCGAAGAACTCCCGAAAGCGCTCTTCCCCGGGCGGCGGCCCCTCGGCACCCCCTTCCCTTTTCGGGGTCGTGCTGACGTTGACCACCGCCGGCATCACGCGGTCTGCCACGGCGACAAAGGTCTCCTCCATCGCGCGGAGCACGGCCTTGGGGTCCGGGGAGGGCTGGGCAGCGACGTCGAGGGGGGACCCCGGAACGAGGAGAACACCCAAGAGGAGAAGAACAGGCCATCTGGTCAGCACGGAAAACCCTCCTTGTCGAGAACGGGGGGGAATCAGGCCCCCATCTTACTCCCCTCGCGTGTCGCCGCCAAGGGGGTCGCCGTCACTTCGAGGACGCGGCGGGTGGCGGCCGTGATCGGAGCGATGGCGCCCCGCCGGCAGCCCACCACCCAGGCGATCTCCCCGTTCGCCACAAGCAGGGGAAGGCGCTCGCGTCGCCAGCGGGGGATCTTGAGGTCGATCAGAAACGCCTTGAGTCGCTTCGTGCCCGGGCCACCGAACGGGTGGAAGCGATCCCCCCGCCGGCGACTCCGCACGGTGAACACCCCGGGGAGGCCGGCACGATCGAAGACGGCCGTCCAGGGGTCGGCAGGAGGTCGGTAGGAGGCCGGACGCTCGAATTCCCGTGCTTCGAGGCGGATCCCGGCGCCGGGCAGCACGATCGAGCCCGGCACCGGAAGAAGCCCCTCGATGAACGGCTGGGCCTGGCCCCGCGAAAGGCGGACTCGATCCCCGCTCACCTCCAGCCGGACGGGCCCGAGTTTCATCGGGGCCGGCGAATCGGCTTCGAGAAATCGCCGGAGGCCGCGATGAGCCCACCCGCGCAACGATCCGATCTCGCCAAGCCGGACCAGCCCCTGGCGGAGGACTTCCTCGGCGATCCCTGGCGGAAGCGCCCTCAGAGCGGCGCGGGAGAGGACGAGGCCTTCGTCCCCCACTTCGGTGAGCCGGTCCAGCTCCCGCGCGGCCAGCCTCTCCAGGTCGCCCACCAACTCGCGCGCCAGGGCCCCGGCCCGGCAGAGGGCGTCCGTGATCCGCGGATTGTACGCCGCCGCCAGGAACGGCAGCAAATCGTGCCGGATCCGGTTCCGAAGGAATTTAAGGTCGCGGTTGGAGCGATCCTCGGTCCAGGTGCGGCCGGCACGCCGGAGCTCCACCTCGATCTCCCGCCGCCGGGTTTCGATCAGCGGCCGGATGTAGCGGCCTCGCACGGGCGGGATCCCCGCCAGACCCCGGGGACCCGCGCCTTCGAGCAGGCGCATGAGCACCGTCTCGGCCTGGTCGTCGGCGGTGTGGCCGAGGGCCACCCTGGAAGCGCCAAGGGCCGTGCTCCACTTCCTGAACGCGGCGTAACGCTCCGCCCGGGCCTGCGCCTCGAGAGATTGGCCGGCCGCCTGTCTCACGTGGACCCGTTCCACCGTGACGCGGACGTCCAACAGGCGTCCCAGGGCCTCAACGAAGGCCGCCTCGGAGTCCGCCTCCGGGCGGAGGCCGTGGTTCACGTGGATGACGTGAAGGGTCAGGGTCAGGCGCGGCCGAATCGCCAGCAGGGCGTGGAGGAGAGCAACGGAATCGGCACCGCCCGAAACGCCCACAAGAACAATTTCGCCGCCGATGAGCATCCCGTGGCGGCGAATCGCCTGGAAAACCTTCTCGACAAAGTCAGTGCCGGTGGTCACATTCGGATTGGAGCCCGACCCACACTTCGCCGTCCTCGAAATACTCCTTCTTCCAGATGGGAACGGTCTCCTTCAAGCGATCGATGGCGTAGCGGCAGGCTTCGAAGGCCGCGGCCCGGTGAGCCGCGGACACCGCGATGATGACGCTCGTCTCCCCGATCTCGAGCCGCCCCGCCCGGTGGACCATCGCCACCGTCCTGACGCCGGGCCAGCGCGCGTGAGCCGCCTCGCCGATCTCGCGCATCTTGGCTTCGGCCATGGGAGCGTGGGCCTCGTACTCGAGGAACTTCACCCGCCTGCCGCCGGTCTCGTTCCGCACCACGCCGGAGAAGACCACGAGCCCGCCCGCCTCTGGATTTGCCACCGCGGCGGTCACCGCGGCTTCGGAAAGCGGGTCGCTGGTCAGCCGGTAGAGGTCCGTCCCGGCCGAGCCGCCGCTGACAGGCGGGAAGAGACACACCTCATCGCCGGTCCGGAGGGGATGCTCGGGGTTCACGTAGTCGTTCCCGACAGCAAAGAGCGTATGGGGCCGGTACGGCGAGAGAACCGGATAGCGTTCCACGACGGCGGTCCAGGCCGCCTCAACGGTTCCACCTTCGGGGAGTTCCAGTTCCACGCGGTCGCGGCCGGCCGCCTCGCGGAAACGGGCGAAGAGCCGCACGTGCACCTTCATCGGGAATCCGCAGCGGCTAAAACTGATGCGATTGGCCGCACCCACACGAGGACTTCACGTTCGGGTTCTTGATGGCGAAGCCGGCGCCCATCATGCTGTTGTCCACGAAGTCGATCTCGCTCCCGGCCAGGTAGGACGCGCTCCGCGTATCCACGTACACCTTGATCCCGTGGACCTCGATCACGTTGTCACCCTCGGCCGCCTGCTCCTCCCACCCGAGCTCGTAGGACATCCCCGAGCAGCCGCCGCCCACGACCCGGATACGGAGCCCCCCCTCGGGCTTCCCCTCTTCGAGCCGAAGGTCCATCACCTTCTTCGCCGCCGTTTCGGTCAGCGTGACCATTTCGTTCCTCCTCTCCACCTGATTTCCACCGATCATTATATCAGAAGCGTATCAAAGGATGCCGCCCGCGGGGAGAAGGGTCACGTCCTCCAGGGACGCGCCAGGGGGGAGGCTCGCCATCAGCAGCGCCGCCTCGGCCACGTCCTCCGGCCTGAGCATCCGGGAGCGCTCCGGCGGATCCGGCACGGCATCCCAGAGCGACGTGTCCACAGCGCCCGGATAGAGGCCCCCCACCCGGATCCCGTGGGGCCGCATCTCCTCCGCCAGCACCTGGGTGAGCCCCAGCACGCCGTGCTTGGAGGCCGCATAGGCGCCGCCACCCGGGATCGCGCGCTTGGCCGCGACCGAGACGATGTTGATGATCGTCCCCCGGCGCTGGCGCATCATCGGCGGGAGTACGGCACGGCAGGTCAGGAACACGCCTCGCAGATTGACCGCCAGCATCCGGTCCCATTCCTCGGTCTTGGTGTCCACAAGATTGCCGAACGTCGCCGCGCCCGCCGCCGTCAGCAGGATGTCCACTTTCCCGAACTCGGCGAGGACCTTGTCCACCAGGGCGGCGACGGAAGACTCCTGGGTGACGTCAGTCGGGACCGCCAGCGGTCGGCCGGCGCTGCGCTGGATCTCAGCCGCGACAGCATCCAACTCGGAGGCCGTCCGAGCAGCCAGCGCCACGGCGGCCCCCTCGCGGGCGAAGGCGAGCGCCGCGGCGCGGCCGATCCCCCGCCCCCCGCCGGTGACGATCGCCACCCGATCCTCCAGCTTCAAATGACGTTGCCCCGCGGCTTGATCAGCTCCATGAACTCCGCCCGCGTCGCCGGCCGGTCGCGGAAGGCCCCGAGCATGGCCGAGGTGACCGCCCTCGAGTTCTGCTTCTCCACCCCGCGCATCACCATGCAGAGGTGGATGGCCTCCATCACCACCGCCACCCCGCGCGGCTGGAGAACCTCCTGGAGCGTCTGGGCGATCTGCGTGGTGAGCCGCTCCTGTACCTGGAGGCGCCGGCTGAACATCTCCACCAGGCGGGGAATCTTCGACAGGCCCAGGATCTTCTTTCCCGGCAGATACGCGACGTGCGCCTTCCCAAAAAATGGAATGAGATGATGTTCACATAAGGAAAATACGTCGATGTCCTTGACCAGGACCATCTCGTCGTAGTCCTCGACGAAGAGGGCGTCGTTGAGGACATCCTTGACGTCTTTCGCGTATCCGGAGGTCAGGAAACGCAGCGCCTGCGCCACCCGCTCGGGAGTCCGCTCCAGCCCTTCCCGCTGAACATCTTGGCCGAGTTCCTTCAGGATCTGCGCGACCAGCTTCTCGATCATTCGGCGTCTCCGTCGGAACGTTCGCCGCAGTACTCGAACGTATTGTTGGCCGTCTCCACCACCGCGACCCGCCGGAGAACTCCCGCGGGAAGGGCCTGGGAGAGCATCCCCCAGAAGGCCTGAGCGAGGTTTTCCCCCGTGGTGATGATCCCGGTGAGCGCCGGAACGTCAGCGTCCAGGTTGCGATGGTCCACCAGGTCCAGCACCGCGCGACGAACCGCAGACTCCAGCGCGTTCAAATCGGCAGCCATTCCCGTGTGGGGATCGGGCTGCCCGCCCACGGTCACCTCCAGCAGGTAGTTGTGCCCGTGAGGGCGGAAACAGGGGCCGTAGAGCGTCCGGTTCTCCTCTTCGCTGACGGCGGGGCTCACGAGGCGGTGACCGGCGCTGAAATGAAACGTCCGGGTCAGGGTCAAAGCGTCAGGGCCCATAGTACTCCACGGAAAAGGTCGGATCCTCCGCGAGGCGCACCCGCCAGAGACGGTCGGACCCGAGCTTGGGAGCCAGCAGCTCCCAAATGGCGCGAGCAAGATTTTCCGTGGTCGGGAGCGTGCCTCCCGCGAAGAAGGGGTCCTCGTTCAGGTCTGAATGGTCGAAGCGCTGGATCACGGCCTCGCCCACCACCCGCTTCAGTTCCGCGAGATCCATCAGCATTCCGGTCCGCTCATCCACGGCGCCGCGAATGGTGACCTCGAGGGCGTAGTTGTGCCCATGCACCTGGGTGAGGTTCCCGAAGGCCGTCCGGTTCTCCTCGGGACTCCACTCGGGGCGCCTGTACCGGTGCGCCGCCGAGAAGCTGAAGCGGCGGGTCGCGTACACCAGGCCCGTCTCAGGCCGCCGCATCAAGACGCCACCGCCTCAAGGAAGCGTTCCGCAACGCGGGACGCGGCAAACTCCGCCGCCCGGCGGCGCCCCGCCTCTCCAAATTCCTTCCGGCGGCCCGAGTCGGTCAGGAGCTCCACCAGCGCTTCGGCCAGCCGCTCCGGATTCCGCGGCTCCACAAGGAGCCCCGCCGCGCCATCGGGCACCACCTCGGGGACAGCCGCCGCCCGGCAGGCGACCACGGGCAGGCCCGCGGCCATCGCCTCGAGGAAGACGATCCCGAACCCCTCCTGGACGCTCGGCAGACAACAGCCGTCCGCATTCACATACTCCTCCGCCAGCTGGCGTCGGGAAATCTCCCCGAGAAAGATCACCGTGTCTCCCAGGCCGAGCCGGGCGTGGAGGCGGACCAATCGCGCACGCTCCGGCCCGTTCCCCACCAAGCGGACCTGGAGGTCGGGCAGCCGGTCGCGCAAGCAGGACGCCGCCTCGAGAAGATCGCCCAGCCGTTTCCGTGGATACATCCGTGCCACGGAGAGGACGGTCGGTCGCTCCGCGGGGCGGCGAACAGCCCGCGCGAAGCGCGCCTCCCAGTCGGCGAGGTCAATGGGCTCCGGGACCACCCGGATCTTCGGCGGCGCGACCCCATACTCGCGGTGAACCACGTCCGCGCAGTAGCGACTGGTCACCAGCACGCAGTCGGCCCGCGCGACGTTCTTGTGCTCCCAGCCGGCCTGGACCGAGAGGAGCGTGCGGGTCCAGCCCCGCTCGGCCCGGAGCTCGTCCGCGATGATGCCCTTGAGGCTCGCGACAAAGGGGATCCGGCGACGGCGCGCCCAGAGAAAGCCATCGAGGTCGAAGCCCACCGCGACGTCGGCCGCGGGCGGGTCGAGGACGAGGCCCGCGTTGTAGAGCCACCGGTCGAGGGTGTGGAAGCCTGAGCGGAATCCGAGCGCGCGGATCTCCACCGCGTGGCCCAGCCGGATCAACGCGCGCTCCAGCTCGCGAATGCCGACGAAGGTCCCGCTCCCCTCGGCCGGGGTCAGGGGAGTCGACGTGAAAAAGGCGAATCGCACCTACCGTCCTTCGAATCGCGGCGGGCGCTTCTCCAGGAAAGCGCGGGTGCCTTCCTTGTAGTCCTCGCTCTCGAAGGCCTCCAGCGACAGCTTGCGGATTCGCTCCCGCTGGCTGACCCCCCCATCCTCCAGGATCGCCTCAATGATGGTCTTGGCGCCCCGGACCGAGAGGGGGGCGTTCGCGGCGACCTTTTTCAGGTAGTCATACGCATATGACTCCAGTTCCTCGACGGGCAGCAGGCGGTTGATGAATCCGATGGCCAGCGCCTCACGTGCATCGAAGGTGCGCGCGGAGAACAGAATGTCCTTCGCGTAGGAGGGCCCGACCAGGTCCACCAGCTGCCGAATGCTCCCGAGCCCGTAGATGATGCCGAGGCGGGCGGCGGGAATTCCGAACCTGGCGCCCTCGGCGGCGAAACGGAGGTCACACGCCATCGCAACCGCCACGCCGCCGCCCATGCAGAAGCCGAAGATCATGGCCACGGTGGGCTTCGGGCACTGGCGGATGGCGAGGTAAGCCGCCTCGGTGGCTGTGTTGTAGGCCTGCGCCGTCGCGACGTCCTTCCTGACCTCCTTGAACTCGGAGATGTCGGCGCCGGAGGCGAAGGCCTCGGCCCCGGCCCCCCGGTAGACGACGGCGCGGACGCCCGGGTCTTTCCCGAGCCCTTCGGTCACGCGGGCGAGCTCCTCCCACATCGCCAGGCTGATGGCGTTGCGCATCTCGGGACGGTTGAAGATCACCGTCGCGATGGTATCCTGCTGTTCCACGCGGATCAGATCGCTCACACCCCCTCGGAGGGGGGCTCCGCCCCCCTTCCGACGCCTCCCCCGGAAGGTTGCGCGGGCAAAGCCCGCGCTCGAACAGCGACCGAGTTCGGCAAGAGCGACACGGCCACTGTCAGAGAGCCGCTCATGTGGCCCTGGCCTCCTCCACGACGCCATCGGCCAGCAGCGAGGCGATCGCGTCCCCGTCGTAGCCGAGCTCTGCCAGGATCCCGCGCGTGTGGGCACCCGGGATCGGGGACGGGGTCCTCACGCCGGCGGGAGTGCGGTGCAGACGCACGGGCAGCCCCATCACTTTGTGCAGCCCCCACACGGGGTGGGTCAGCTCGTGGACGAGCCCGGCCCGAGCAACCTGGGGATCCGCGAAGACCTGGTCCACGCGGTAAATCGGGCCGCAGGCCACCCCCGCGGCGTTCAGGAGCTGCACCCACTCCGCCGCGGGCTTCTTCGCGAGCGCGGCCTCCAGGATCTCGTCCATCGCCGCCCGGTGCTCGAGCCGGGCCGCAGCCTTCCTGAAGCGTGGGTCCTCAGCGAGTTCGTCCAGGCCGAGAGCGGTGCAGAGACGCCCCCACATCTCGTCGTTGCCCACGGCAAGGTTGAGGTGACCGTCTTTCGCGCGATAGACGCCCATCGGGGCGGTGAGCGGATGATGGTTGCCCACCGGAGGCGGCACCTCCCCGGTGTTGAGGTAGCGCACGGCCTGGAACGAGAGGCTCCCGACCAGCGCCTCCAGCAGCGAGGTCTCCACCCGCTGGCCGAGGCCGGAGCGCTCCCGCTCGAGCAGGGCCGTCAGGATCCCGAGGGCGGCGAAGTACCCGGCCAGCAGGTCGCCGATGGGGATCCCGATCCTCAGCGGAGCGGTCTCCTCCGTCCCGGTGAGGGACATGAGGCCCGACATTCCCTGCACGATCTGGTCATACCCGGGCCGATCCCGGTACGGGCCGGCCTGGCCGAAGCCGGAGATGCTGGCATAGATGAGCCGGGGATTTTCGCGACTGAGGGACTCATAGTCGATCCCGAGGCGATGCTTCACGTCCGGCCGATAGTTCTCCACCACCACGTCCGCCCAGCTGGCGAGTGCGCGAAGAATCTCCACCCCCTTGGGGTGCTGGAGGTTCAGGACGAGGCTCTTCTTGTTCCGCTGGAGGTCGCACTGGTCGTAGAAGACCCGATCCCATCCGCTATCGCCCGGGCGCTCGACGCGCAGGACGTCGGCGCCCAGGTCGCCCAGGATCTTGGTGCAGGTCGGCCCGGAGCGCACCGTCGTGAGGTCCACGACCCTATAGCGTGACAGCGACATCGTGTCGGCTCCCACAGGCATTTCAGTGTAGCGGATGGGTAAGGAAACCGCAAGGAAGGCCGCCCGAGTCCACAGCCAGGAATGTCTTGACAGCTATCCCGGGGATGGTACATGCTGACCGTAGCGGGAGGCGCTTGCGGCGCTCCAACCGCTTCCGATGGACCAGGGTATGCGAGTGCTCATCGTCGAAGACTCTCCCGCGGAGGCGGAGGCCTTCGCGGTTCTCGTGGCAAGCCAGGGGCACAATCCTGTCGTGGCACCCAGCGCCGAGGCCGCGCTCGACACCCTGCCCGTGTCCTCCCCCGATGCCGTGTTGCTCGACCTTTCCCTGCCCGGCATGAGCGGGGTGGAGTTCCTCCACGCCCTGATGAAGCGCCGGCAACCACTCCCGGTGGTCGCGATCTCCGGTGTCGCCAGCGAGGAAGAGGCGCGTCGGTGCCTGGAGCTTGGCGCCGTGGAGTTCCTGCCCAAGCCGCTCATCATCGACCAGCTCCGGATCGTGCTGGACTTCCTGGAACTCCAGCTCCTGACCCGTCGGTTCACCGAGGATGTCCTGAAGCTGAACCGACGGCGGTATTCCCGCGTGGAGGTCTCACTCGAAGTGAAGGTGGAGGAGCCCGGCGGGCAGCTGCTGGGCCGGTCGGTGGACCTGAGTCCCTTCGGTCTCAAGATAGGCTCGGCGGGCGAGGTCCAGCCCGGCGGCCCCGTTCGGCTCTATTTCAGCCCGCCCGACGGCGATCCGCCCATTTCCGTCCTGTCACTGCTCGTGCGCAAGGACCCCGACGGCCACGCCTTCGCCTTCGTCAGCCTGACGAACGCGGACTTCCAGCGCCTCAAGAGCTTCGTGGATTCCCGCCTCCCCGACGCCTCATAGTCATCCGCCGTCCGACAGCCCAGACGCGCGGCAGAGTCACTCGGGTGCGACCCTGACAGCGTCACCCCCGCTCACCCAGCCTTCAGCACTCACTCCGTTCGCGGCGACAAAGACTCCCGCCTGAAAATTCCGCGCGCCTGTCAGGAGAACTTTGACGGGGAAGTCAAAGGACGAAATGTTCCGAACACCAGGTCTCCAATGGGAAGGACCACGTTGAAGTTCAGGCGCCACAGGCGATGGTGGAGCCGGTGGTGGGCGTCCAGATAGTGAAACACGCGGGTGCGCTCGATCCACCGCCCGGTCGGATTGTGCATGCACCAGTGCAGGGATTCGTACAGGCCGTAATAGACGGCGAGCGCCGTCATGCCGCCCCAGAACAGGGGGAAGCCGCTGGCCGCCTGCACCCCCCACACGGCCGGCGCGTGGACGGCCAGGATCAACGGGGCTTGCCACCACTGGAAGAGGATCAGGTCCCGATCCTCATAGCGCTGGACGTGGTAGGTCGCATCGCCACGAAAGACCCGGTGATGAAGGAGCGCGTGCATCTCGTAGGAATACGGGAGCATCCGGGAGGGCCGGTGCAACACCCACCGGTGAAAGGCGTACTCGAACAGATTCGCGTAGAGAAAGAACAGGGCGAACCCGGCACAGGCGCTGAGAGCTACAACCAGATTTGCCATGACTCACCCGCACCGTCCAGCTCATTCGCCGTCGTCGACGCCCCGACGAGCGACCGCGGCAGATGGGCGAGCTCCCCCCTGGGATGGACATTGAGGTTGTGGACGAACTCTATGCCGCCCCCCGGCGACTGTCAAGGCAGTGTCCTTGCCAGGTTCAGACTCCCCGAGGCTGTTGGAGCGGAATCGGCTCCGGCAGGATCGGCCCGCCCGGGGGCATTTGGCCGATACAGTCAAGTAAGACCCGGCGATCCCACGCCCCGAGGTGCCAGAACCGGATTCGCCCATCAAGGTCGATCAACTCTAACTGCGCACCCGGCGAGAGGGATTCGCAGGCCCGCCAGCGCTCAAGCGCGAACCGTTGTGCCGCCGTTTCGGAGACCGCAGCGCACGCACTGGTCAGGATCGAGAGCGCGGCCGGGACAGCAAGATAGATTAGCCGATACCACCCCTGACTCCTCATGCCGCAGCCCTCCCGCTCGGGATTGAATCCTTACCATCAAGAAAACAACCGTCGTCCACGTAATGTTCCAGCCGCACGGTTGGCTGCCCCAGCAAGTCCCGCCAACCCCATTCCCTCACCCCCGCCGCTGGCGTTATGCTCCCTGCGCCAGAGCACCCGCCTTTCGCCGCTTGCCGCCGACGCGCAGGAGGCGAAGAAGGTACAAGCCCGGCGGTGGCGGCGGGTGGTTCTTGGCGGTGGCGAGCGGTGAACCAGAAGTGTCGGTGACGATTGGTGGCGGTGGCAGGACTCGAACCTGCGACAAAGGGCTTATGAGTCCTACCGAAGGGGAGTCTGGCCCATCCGACTCCATCTTACCTGATCACACACCGTCGTAATAATCGCACGGCCCGGCGAGGACTTGCAAGGGTCAACGCCACTGTGACCGGGAGTGACGGGCTGCGATGGGTGACGACTTACTACTGGCACCAGTACTGACACCAGGGCGTCCAAGTTGCGGTAACCCACCAGCAACCCGTTGGTTGGGGACCCCGCCCCCCTGCTTGGGACCCAGGGCTAGGCCCGGCCGGAGGGTGCGCGCGCGGCTTAGGATCAGCCCTCCAGTTTGCTTGGGCAATAAATTATCCTTCATGGCACGTCTTGTTATTTCTTCCAGCGTCCGCAGAGGCAGGGCGGTTGCGTCCCGGTGACAGTCGGCCCACTTCGATTCAGTTTACTGCTTGGGCTGTCGCGGGTCCACCGTATCGGGAAGGCAGACCAAATTCATCAGGTTTCCACTCTTCGGGGCAATCGCGCTGCCTGCACCCTTGTTGCCAACGGTGGTCCATCCGGATGCCTTCAAGCCGTCCAGCGTCACCGCCAACCGCTCGTCACAAATCTCCTTGGAATTGAACGCCTGCGGGACGCTCCACGCAACTCTT
The DNA here is from genome assembly GCA_016209425.1 of Candidatus Rokuibacteriota bacterium. GTDB lineage: Bacteria > Methylomirabilota > Methylomirabilia > Rokubacteriales > CSP1-6 > JACQWA01. The sequence continues at coordinate 3,353 of JACQWA010000269.1, read as the reverse complement.
TGAGTGGCGGTTTGAAGTGTTTGCGACCACAACACCCAGGCACACATCAGGATCACGCCCTCCCTGAAAAGCGCCATTTTATAGCCCTCCCCCCCTTCCATCACCCAAACGGCACCTCGCGTAGATAACGAACCTATTGGCGATTGACGACAAATGATGCCGTAACCGAACCGCTGCAATCGCTCCCGGTGTAAGACCCCCGTAGCCTGATGTTGTTATTCTCGATCACCGCCATGCCAGCAAGCTTGCCTTCGCAAGGATTGACTTGTCTTGCTTGAAAGTCAGAAATGTTCCCCTCGCGGATAGTGCCGGTCACGGTCCCTGATGTTCCACCCGTCGTATTCCACGCCCCTGCCACCTGATCGCCTGACTGGACAAGCGTGAACGTAACTTTCATCGAGAACTCACGACCGCGAGCGTTCCCCGTAATCTCGCCAGTGAAGGTGCCGTTTAGCCCGGTTGAAGGAGCTAGGGCGATAGTAGTAGGTGTTGGCCTCGGTTCTGACGCATCCGTCACGGGGATATAGCCTTGCCGCTGGGCGTCCCCGATGCACTGCTGCTGGCGGATAGACTCAAGTTCTTGGGCACGGAAATCTTGGTCCATTACCTGTCTCTGGAAAGCCCCGCCATCACGTGGATTCCGAAAGCCCGCCAAGCCGACCGCCAGCGCCCCCGCGAATTTTTGTCCCCATGACGGCCCACACGTCACTGTTTGTCCAGAGACGGGATGACGAAGCGTGACGGCGGACGAGCAGCCCATCAGGCCCAGCAAGACCGGAACGAGCAAGAGATGAAGAATTCGCGTCAGCATATTTTTTCCTCCACCCTTCAAGGCTCGGATACACCCGTCAAGTTTCCTGACCCAGAGCCAGTGGGTGCTCCTAGAAGTTTCGTTCAGCCGCCGCGACCACGCTTCCACATTCTCCTTCAAAGTAGGGAGGTCTTCAAGGCCCCTGGCGCTCCGGGTGGGCAAACAGAACATTAGCGCCCGCTGGCCAGGCGGAGGCTGTCCTGCCCTGTGGCTTAGACCTCCGGCGGAGATGGTTCAGGCCCCCCACCGCGAAGTCTGAACGGGTTAACTCAACGCTGAAACGCTAGTAAGAACCACGGCAGCACGAACCCGAGGACGATTCCCCATGCGGCTCCCGTCAGGCCCGCAAAGAAGAATGCGACCGTCGCGAAGGAAACCATCCATAGCGATATCATCCAGCCCTTCGACAGGACGAGCGTTATAGCGAGCCCTCCAAGGCCGCCCCACACCGCGCCGCCTATCCCGCCGATGGGGAAACCAATCCCGGCGGCGATCAGAATCACAGTTAGGTACCTGGTTAGCTCGCCACTCACTAGCACACTCACAGCCGGGACGATTCCGAGAAGGGCTCCCCACAGAGCCCCCTCCCCATCCCCAAGCAGGAACCCCACCGCCGCACCGAACGGTATGCACCACACGGTTGGCTTTTCCCCCCTCCCAGCATGGCCATGCTAACCCCTGGAAGCCGTGCCGGTGCGCCAAGCCCGGAACGCTAGGCCCTCCTCATAGCATGATGCCATGCCAAAGCACCCCTTCCCCCGGCCTGCCCCCTTTGGACGCTGGATTCCTGCCCGAAAACGCGGAAAGGGCTGCCACAGTAAGAAGTTAGGAGGAGAGTCAAAACCACTCTCGTTTTACAACCACACCTGCGGGCTCCACGCGCATCCTAAAGCGCCACCCCGTTGCGCTCGTCTCCTGCCTATCCCGTAGCCCGGAGTTCATGTCGGGGTGACTCCAGAGGAGAGTTGTGTATATCTTTACCCCATATCCGTCGGAACCCTAGCACGAAGTCCGCCAGCACCCCGTCCACATCGAGTTGAATGACCATTCATCCCGAATCCATTCACTCGATTTCGCCCTCTAGTTAGTTGGTGTGAGTGGTGTACCCGAGAAACGGATGCGTTTTACCTTCGTCCTCCCCCGGCTGCCCAAACCGGATTACAAATGAATTCCTGGACTCGATAGGAGGCCGGGCTTCCTTGGTGCTGGGCCAGCTCGATTCCTTCGGGGTCGCTCTCGGAGCAGATGCCCTGTTGGGTCCCAACCTGGCCGACGAAGGCTCTGATGGCCTCCCAGACTGGTCCCTGCAAGGACTTCACGCCGGGGGATGAGTCCCGAACACCCCCAAAGCCCTCTAAGCAGGTGACAGCGGTGGACCATCAGGGGAGATGAGACGACGGGTTCTCGGCCATTTCGCGTGGTGCGACCCGTTCAGAGGGAGAAGGTAGAGCATTGTGACGACACCTGATTACCAGACGGCCGACCTCAACTGTGCGGCCTTCTTGATGAGCCAGGGCCATGCGCTCCTGAGCGTGGACCGGGAGGGAAGCCGCTGCACGTTCCACTACCCACCCGAGGCACGGGAGGACTCCCAAGCGTTCTACCGCAACGCCCCGACTCCGGCCCGAGCCTTCGCCAACGCGATCCGGGACTTGAAGGCCCTCATAAGAGAAACCTAACACTCGGAGGAAACCATGAGCATGACACAGCCGTCTGAAACCCCCGTCCCTGCGCTTTGCGCCTTTGCCTACCTCCGCTTCGCACGGTGGTCTGTCGTTCCCATCAAGACCGGGGAGAACCGCCCGCTCATCGAGTGGCAGCCCTTTCAATTGAGGCACCCGACTGAAGAAGAAGTCCGGGATTGGTTTACCCGCTGGCCCGAGGCCAACGTCGGTATCGTGACCGGAGCCGTCTCGGGGCTCGTCGTCCTGGACATTGATAGTGTCGAGGGGCTACGTGCCGTCGCTGAGCGGTGTGGAGGCACTCTGCCGGTGACACCGATAGTAAGGACCCCACGCGGGTGGCACGTCTATTTGCAGCACTCCGGTGAGCGCACCATTCCAAACAAAATCGGCCTGCTGCCGGGCGTGGACCTACGGGGCGATGGCGGCTACGTCGTGGCTCCGGGCTCAGTTGGTGAGAACGGAGAACTCTACCGCTTCGTCGTGACTCCCTTGTCAGCCGCGGTGGCTCGGCAGACAACGGGTGAGACTGCTTTCCTCGCCCCCATCCCTCAATGGGTGCTGGGGCTTTCTGGAGAAGGGGCACCGAAAGGGGACCTCCCTACAAGCGGGAGCGTCAGCAGGCAGGATTCGATTCCTCCCCTTAAGGGTCCCCTTAAGGGTGAGGTTTGGAAAGAAACGAATTTCCGTCCCTTGACAGCAGCCGACCTCTTGGCCCACGAGTCCGAGCCAATCATCTGGGTCTGGGAGCCGTATCTCCCAGAAGGGGGCCTAGCCCTCCTAGCAGCCTTCATGAAGGTTGGAAAGAGCACCTTCGTCTATGCCTTGGCGGTTACGGTGGCCCAGGGGCAGCCGTTCCT
>JACQWA010000266.1 GCA_016209425.1 Candidatus Rokuibacteriota bacterium | reverse complement strand
CGCTGGACCAGTTCCGAGATCTTCTCCTGAAGAGCACCTTCGCCACCTGGGTCTGGAACACGATGTTCATCGCGGTCCTCTCCACGCTGATCTCGCTTTTCTGCGGCCTCCTGGCCGGGTACGCTCTGGCGCGCCTGAAATTCCCCCTCGCGGGCGGGCTGGGGACCTCCATTTTCGTCACGTATCTCGTACCGCCCACGCTCCTCTTTATCCCCCTTGCTGACATCATCAGGAATTTCCACCTGGGCAACACGCCGTGGGCGCTCATCCTCACCTACCCGACCTTCCTCATCCCCTTCTGCACCTGGCTCCTGATGGGCTACTTCAAGGCGATCCCCAAGGAGCTGGAGGAATGCGCCCGCATCGACGGGGCCTCGCGGGTCCAGGCCATGGTCAAGATCATCTTCCCGATCGCGACGCCCGGCATCCTGTCGGCGGGGATCTTCGCCTTCACCCTTTCCTGGAACGAGTTCATCTACGCCCTCGTCTTCATCTCCACCACCCAAAAGAAGACCGTCCCCGTCGGCGTCGTTTCCGAGCTGATCCGGGGCGATGTCTTTTTCTGGGGACCGCTGATGGCGGGCGCGCTGCTGGGGTCGATCCCGGTGGCGTTCATCTATTCCTTCTTCGTGGAGCACTACGTGGCCGGCCTGACCGGCTCCGTCAAAGGATAGAGGGATGCTATAATTCCACCCATCCAGCCCTGGCGAGAGCGTGGACCGAGGAGGTGAGCCATTCGTCCCGGATCGTTCGGATCGTCACAACGCCCAACCGATAGAGGAGGATCCGCACCATGAAAGAACAGGTGTCTTTGGAGCGGCGGGAGTTCTTGAAGACGGTCGCGGCGGGGACCGCCGCCGCCTCGGTCATCGGGTTCCCCCACGTCTCGCGGGCCCAGACCAAGCTGGCCCTCGGGCTGTGGGACCACTGGGTGCCCGGCGAGAACGCCGTCCTCAAGGAGATCATCGAGACCTGGGGCAAGGCCAACAAGGTCGATGTCACCATTGATTTCATTACCTCCATCGGCGAGAAGCTCCAGGCGACGGCGGCCGCCGAGTCGAGGGCCGGGACCGGCCACGACATCATGGCCTTCGTGACCTGGGACGGGACGAAGTACAAGGACAAGCTGGAGCCGATGAACGACGTCGCCGAAGCGCTGATCAAGAAGTACGGCCCCTACAACGAGAACGCCACCTACCTGAACTTCCAGGACGGCAAGTGGGTCACGCTCCCGTCGCCCATCGGGTCGCACACCTACCCGCTCGAAACCCGGATGGACCTCTGGAAGAAGCACGCCGGCATCGACGTCCAGGACATCTTCCCCCCCGACGTGAAGAAGCGCGACAAGAAGAAGGTGGACGCCTGGGACTGGAAGATGTTCCTGGAGGGCGCCAGGAAGGTGCACGCCGCCGGCTTCCCCGCCGGCATGTCCATCGCCGAGAACACGGACTCGAACGACTGGCTCGGGCCGCTCTTCGCCTGCTACGGCTCGACGTTCGTCACGCCCAAGGGCGACATCACGATCGAGTCCGACGCCACGCTCCAGGCGCTCGAGTACCTCAAGGAGTTGACCAAATACCTCCCCCCCGATATCTACGCCTGGGACGACGGCTCCAACAACCGCTGGCTCATCTCAGGGAGGGGGTCGGCCGTCATCAATCCCCCGAGCGCCTGGACGGTGGCCAAGCGCGACCAGCCCGCCGTGGCCGCCCAGGTCTGGCACCACGACGTGCCGCGCGGGCCCAAGGGACGGTGGCGCGGGTCACTCCCCTTCACGTGGGGCGTGTGGAAGTTCTCGAAGAACAAGTCCGCCGCCAAGGATCTCCTCCTGCACCTGGGCCAGAAGGATCAGCAGTGGAAGCTCATCACCGCCTCCCAGGGGTACGACATGCCCCAGCAGAACTTCTTCCTCGACCACCCGATCTGGGTGGAGATCGAGCCGCCCAAGGGCGGGCAGTACAATTACCCGATCCGGGGCGACGAGAAACTGATCGTCTGTGGCTACCCGGCCCACCAGGACATCGCGGCCCAGATCTACACGCGGTACCCGATCCCCCACATGGTCTCCCGCGTGACCCAGAAGGGGGACAACCCGAAGGAAGCCATGAAGTGGGCGGCGAAGGAGATCGCCACCTACAAGCGCGGATGAGCGGACGGCCGGGGGCAGGCCCTCAGCGGGCCTGACCCCGGTGCCCATATGACCACCCTCCGGCAAGAGACCCTGGCGGAAGATTGGGCGCGCCAACCGGCGCAGCGGCGCGCCCGCGGGCTGCTCCACCTGCGATCGAAACCGGTCATCGCGTTCCTGATGTGCCTGCCACTCCTCGTCCTGATCGTCGGCTTGATCATCTATCCCTTCTTTTACTCGATCTACCTCGCCACGCTGAACAAGCGCGAGACCCAGTTCGTCTGGCTCGACAACTTCCGCTTCCTCTTCACGATGGACACGTTCTGGCTGGTTGTCCAAACGTCGTTCCTCTTCACCTTCACCGCCGTACTTTTCAAATCCCTGCTGGGCTTCATCCTCGCCCTGGTCATCCACACGCTCCCCACGCGTGGCCAGCGCGTCTGGCGCGGCGTCTCCCTGGTCCCCTGGGTCATGCCCCTCGCGCTCTCGACGCTCGGGTGGTGGTGGATCTTCGAGCCGACCCACAGCGCCCTGAACTGGATCCTCGTCCAGGTCGGCTTGGCTCCGAAGTCATGGCTCGCCGATCCTTTCTGGGCCCGCTTTTCCATCATTCTCGTCAACGTCTGGTACGGGACGCCCTTCTTCATGATCATGTACCTGGCCGGCCTGAAGTCCATTCCCCTGGACCTGTTCGAGTCCGCCTCCATCGACGGAGCCGGCCCTTTCCAGCGCCTCCGGTTCATCACCTTGCCGATGCTGAAGAACATCATCGCGATCACGATGCTCTTCTCGACGATCGTGACGTTCGCCAACTTCGACATCGTGCGCGTGCTCACGCGCGGCGGCCCCCGCGACGAAACCCATCTGTTCGGGACGTTCTCGTTCCGCCTCGGCATCGAGTCCGGCGACGTGCCGCTGGGAGCGGCGGTGGCGCTCGTCATGTTCCCGATCCTGGCGGTGTCGGCGTTCTTCATCCTGCGCGGCGTCCGGCGGAGCGTCGTGTGATCCGCTCGATCACAAGCCACCGCCAGGCTACGCTTGTCGTGTCCTACGGCGTCATCGCCGTGTTCATGGTGTTCTTCCTCTTCCCGCCCTACTGGATGGCGCTGACGTCCTTCAAGACGAACCAGGAGATCGAGAGCCTGAAGGG
>JACQWA010000297.1 GCA_016209425.1 Candidatus Rokuibacteriota bacterium | reverse complement strand
AGCTCGGCCTCCTGCCGGTAGCGCTCGGGCAGCGTGTACTCCATCTGCTTGAAGCGCGAGTCGTGGAGCCTTCCTGCGTAGACGTGGACACCCGTCAGCCGCGCGCCGAAGGTCTGGCCCAGGAGGACGGCCAGGTCAATGGCCCTGTTGGCGTGCTCTGAGTTGTCCACCGGGACGCAGATGTGCCTGTACATGGGCGTGCCCGACCCCTACTTACCGGCCTCGATCAGGAGCCGCTGCCACACCGAGACGGCCTTCTGTCCGTACACCCTGATCCCATCGATGCCCTCCTGTGAGAATCTCATTCGGAGTGAAACAATCCTGTGAGTTGTTTCACAAACTTGCACGGAGAGACCCTCCGAGAACAATAGTGCGTACGCCTCATTTTGGTGGTTCCGTTGATCCAGATGCGGATTTCGCCTCAGAATCCCCCCCGGGAGCGGTACTCGTCCATCAGCTCGGGTGTCACCGTCGTCAAACCGCGCTCTCGGGCATAACGCGCGATCGCCATGCGAGCCATAGGCCGAGCTATGGGAGGCAGTCGCTGGAGGCGGCCCTCGGCTGCTGCGGTCCAGACGAGACCCGCCTCATCCTTCACGTCCAGCGCCCCCTCACGCTGCTCCCCAAGCGCCGTCCGGACCGTCTCCAGGGGCCCGCCCGGAGATCCCCCGCCGATCTTGACTCCGAGGGACCGAACGAGTTGGGTCTCCGCGGGGTTAGTGAGCAGGCTTACCTGATGACCGCAGACGGGGCACCCGAAGGTCACGCTGACCGACCCGAGGTCGGGTCCCTCCACCGAGCGAACACCCATGGGTTCGTCGCATCCCACGCAGAGGAACTTCATCGGGCTCCCCCCTCTGGCGAGAGCCGGGCGCGAAGCCGACCGGCCAGCTCCCGGAGCGCTTGACTCGCCTCTGTATCTGGATGCTCGACGGCGTAGGGGCTTCCACGATCCGCGCATGAAGCGATCCTGGGATCGAAGGGGATCCGCCCAAGGGGCTGGAGTCCGAGCGCCTCGGCCGCGGAGCCTTCCCCCCCGAACAGGTCTCCGGTGCTCCCGCAGGTCGGGCAGAGGTAGCCCGCCATGTTCTCAACCAACCCGAACAGTTCCACACCATGGGTACGGGCGAGCTCCACCGCTCGGGCAACCACAAGCCGGGAAACTTCCGACGGAATCGTCACGACGAGGCCACCGTCGAGATCGGGCAGGAGGTCCGCGAGAGCGGGAAGCCGGGGCGCCCCAGGAGGTAGATCCAGCAACAGCAAGTCCAGTTCGCCCCAGGCCGTATCCGTGAGGAACTCTCTCAGGGCTGAGGCCTCCATACTTTCGCGCCAGACAAAGCTGCCCTGGGGACTCGGGGCCTCCCATGTCAGAGGCGCCCGGTCGTCTCTCAAGAAGAGGTCCATGGACATCACCCTGATCCCGAGGGAGCCCTCCGCGGGGTGAACGCCGTCGGACGACAGCCGGAGGCGCTGACCTCGGACCCCGAGGAACTGGGCGATCGAGGGCCCGTTCAGGTCGGCGTCCAGAACACCCACCCGCCAGCCTTCGGCCGCCAGGATCGCGGCCAGGTTGGCCGTGAGGACGCTTTTGCCCACGCCCCCCTTGCCGCTCGTCACCGCGACCTTCTTTCGAACAGACGCCATCCGGGTCCGGAGCCGGGCCTGCCGCTCCTCCACCTGAGCCAGGATATTGGAACCGCCGTCACCCACGATGTCTCGATAACGCTTTGGCATCGCCTTGCACGCCCCTTTTCGCGCTCAGCCCACGAGGGGCAAGCGCCGTGCCAGCACTGGGTGCCGGAGTGGAGACAGAGCGGGAGACGGACCGCTTATGGGTTCAGCGGAGCATCCACCGAGCGAGACGGGGGAGAAAATCCGGGAGACGCCGCCTCGTAGGCAACCAGATCCACCACCGTGAGCCCCTGGGCCTGGGCATGGGCCTCGACCTTCCCGATCACCATGCTCCTGATGGCGGGGATCGGGATGCGTCGGAGCCGCTCCTCGGCGGCGGCCTCCCAGAGCATGGTGACTCCGTGGAGCGGCTCGGCCGATCGCTCCGTCTGAGAGCCTGTGACGAAAGCGGCGCGCGGCAACCCGGATCCCACCACCCGCTCCACCGCCTCGGGGGTCACGACGGGCTCCTTCCGGCGCCGGGCCTCGTCCTCGATGGCACTCCGGGCTATCCCCTGGACGAAGGCCGGCGCTCGCTGGACGCGCGCCAGCGCCTCCTCGGTCCACGGGAGCCCCCGCTCGGGGATCATCTGGAGATAGCGGCTGAACTTGGCCAGGACCATCTCGTTCTTCTCGACGCGAGCGTCGAGGAACGCCTTGATCTCCTCGATCCCCTCGACCTTGTGCGGGAGCTTTCGCATCTTGGCCTTGGCCACCTCGAAGGCCGCCATGGACAATTCCTCGAAGCCGAATCCCTTGATGCACTTGGCCACCCGGAGCATCGACTCGTTCCGGATCTCGGTGAGGAACTCCGAGGTGATCACGGCGCGGCCCCGCTCCCTGGCGCGGATCGGCATCAGCTTGAGGATGCCGGGGCGGACGAAGGGCGGGGCGCTGTCCACACGGCGCCGGGCCTCCTCGGTCCACACGATGTCAGTCATGGCCGCGTGACGATCATAGCACCGATGTGCGGCGACTCCAGGCGGCGCGCGCCAGCATGGCGGCCGT
>JACQWA010000264.1 GCA_016209425.1 Candidatus Rokuibacteriota bacterium | reverse complement strand
GTCCGCGCCTACGGCCTGTTCAGCCCCACCGCCGCGCCGGCCCTCGCCCACGCGCGCGAGCTCCTCACCGCCCGGGGCCCCACCGCCGCACCGCCCCCGTCCACCGCCGCACCGGGCCCTCCCCCTTCGCCTGAACCGACCCCCCAGGTCGAGCCCACCTGTCCCACCTGTCGCCGGGGGGTGCTGCGGATCCTCCAGACCCTCCGGCCCGTGCCGTCGGTGCCCCCCCCGACCCAGCCCGGGACCCGCGGGCCGCCATGACCCACCCCACCGCTCCCCGCGTGCCCGCCGGCGCCCAGCACTCCCCGGGGCCGCGCCGCCTCCCGCGCGCCTCCAGCGGCGTCGTCTGTCCCCAGGCCGCGCCCGCCGCCTCTGTGCCGTCCCCGTGGGCTCTCCCCGTGCCCCGGCCCGCACCGCGTTCGTCCCGAGCCGTCCTCCCCCGACCCCCCCGCGGGCACACCGCAGTCCTTGAAAACCCAACCCGCGTGGCTCCCGCTCGTCCCGGGATTGAGTTCAACACGGCTATTTGTCGCGGCTTCGCGCGACAAAAAGCCTTAACTTGTTAGACAGCCTCCTACAGAGCGCGAGTCTCGTTCGTCCATCGTCATTGTCCTTGCCACCACATGAGTCGGGGGCATCGTCTCCTATTCATTGCGAATCTTCTCCCGAGCGATCCGCTCGATCCGCGCCGCGTCGATGCTGCCGTCCGGCCCGTCCTCCGAGGTGATCAGGCGGTCCGCGTAGCCGTTATCCTCGTACCACTGACGCTTGCGTTCCCACGCCTCGCGGTAGCTCGGCACGCTCAACATGCCGAGGTGTTCCCAGTAGTAGACGTCCCCCTCGAAGCTCGCGGTGAAATCCGGAAGGCGGAAGTCCTTCGGGTCCGAGCGCGAGTAGAGGGGCTGCTCGTAGGCATAGCTGATCTCAAGCGCGTCGAGAACGTCCGCCACGACCACCTCGCTCTTCGAGCGGACGGCGACTCCCTTCCGCGTCCGGTGGATGAGCGCCTCCAGATGGGGCCGCTTCACCTCGTCCGGTCGGAGGGCCAAGGTGAACATATGGGTGTTTCGAAGTCGGGTGTCCGAGCAGTCCGGACTGCGCAGTCTACGCAGCGGCTCGATGTCCTTCTCAATGAGGAGGACCAGCTTGCGCCGGAAGCGCGTGAGGCCCGTGTAGATCAGCTCCCGTGACAGGGTCGACGCCTTCTGCGGGATGATCAGGAAAACCACCTCGAAGTCGCTTCCCTGCGCCTTGTGGACCGTCAGCGCGTAGGCCAGATCGAGGTTGTCATCCACCTGCTTCCTGAAGTACCGGTAGGACACCTCTGGTTGCGTCGAGAACACGGCATCGAGGTAGTCTCCCCGATCCCCCTTCGTCGTGTTGCGAACGATCCCGATCTCCCCGTTCGCCACGTAGTCCAGACCCGTGTCTCTCGGCCATCCCTTGATGCTGCGGTTGACGACCTGGATCACCTTGTCCGTGTAGACGATCTCCTGGTCCCCGAACGGCCGCGGCACCTTGGACCAGGGGTTCTTCGCGTTGGCGATGAGCCCGCCCTTGTATTCCATCTGGATCAGGCGGTTGAGATCGTCGGTGCCGAAGTGCTGGGCACGCGTCGGAGAGAGGATCTGCCAGGTCTCGCTGCGCACCCAGTCCTTGGTGTCGATCCCGAGCGAACGGTTGAAGCTCTGGTAGTCGTCGTCTCGGATTCCGAGGAGCTCCGCCATTCGGCCCCTCAGCTTGGCGAGCAGCTCGTCGTGGTCGTCCCAGAACACGACCTCGAGGTCGCCCTTCGACTCGCCCCGAGCGGCGGCGGCCAGGATCTCGTCGTCGCCCGGGCTGACGACCGATGCCCGGTAGCCGTCGGCGAGGGCCAGCGCGACGCTGTCTTCGGCGGGGGCGCCCTCCTCCTCGTCGGTGCGCATGCAGACGCTGAGGGGAGCAATGCAGTCGGGGTGTTCCTTCTGCAGCCAATCGATGATGTCGGCGAAGGGCCTCCCCGGGCCGATCGGGGGTAGCTGGTTTGGGTCGCCCACCAGGATCAGCCGACTCAGAGGGCCCGAGTCGAGGGCGTGCAGCAGCGTCCCGAAGAGGTCCGTCGGGATCATCGAGCACTCGTCGATGATGACGGTCGTCGCCTGGTAGGGACTCTGATCGCTCTCAGCCTTGAGCGCGAAGATGTCGGGTACGAACCAGCCCTGCTTCAGCAGGAACTGATGGATGGTCATCGCATTGCGCTCGGTCTTCGTCGAGAGACGAACACGCGCCTTCCCGGTCGGGGCCAGCAAGAGTGTCGGATGACGACCCTCGGCGCGGACCAACTCCTGAAGGAAGACCTTGAGAACCGAGGTCTTGCCGGTGCCGGCGCCGCCGGTCAGGACGCTCAGTCTCCGCGAGAACAGCGTGCCCAGCCCCACCTGCTTCTCTTCCAGTGCCACCCGCGCGCGGTCGGACTCCGGTTCGCCGAAGAGTCCCTTGAGCGCGGCGAGCCAGTCGATCGGGGGATCGGCGGCGGGATTCACCTTCTTGGCCCGCCGCGTGATCAGCGAAGCGATGCGCTGTTCCAGCGACTGGAGGTGCTTCAGCGCAACCATCTCGGGATCGGAGTCGAGGGCCATCCACAGAAGCCTCTGGTAGAAGTCCGCTCCGGCCACCACGATCTCCCGATCCGGTCGGCACGCTCTCCGCTCGGGGAAACGCTCGATGATGCGGTTCAGGAAGTCGCCGAAGGTGAGGACCGTGTCTCCGCTGCCGGCCGCCTCCTGGAGAACCGCGACTCCCACGGCGCGAACCCGGCGCCTGTCGTCGTGGGAAACCTCGTCATCGTCGGGGAACAGCGCGGCGTTCCCTTCGGGTCGTAGACCGTGATCGATGGTCTCCAAGGCCACGGGATCGGAATCCACCGCCCCGAGGTCGCTCTCGGCCAGGATGTACGGGTTGCCGACCAACGCCTCCTCGGTGGCGTCGATGCCACTCGCCGCCCGCTGGTCCGGATTGGCGATCCGCTGGACCTGGCCCGGAGAAAGCTCGAACCGCGCGAGCTTGGACAGGAGCGCCTGGCGGGACTTGAGGAGCCCCCATCGTTCCCGCGCCTTGAGGAGCCCGGCCTTGTAGGGTCCCCCGTCCGGCTCGACCCTCCCTTCGAGGATCGACAGGACGTAGTCCCAGGGGTTCTCGCCCTGCTTCGCCATCGACGCAATGACGGCCCGCTGGAAGGAGGTTCCCTTCGAGAACCCGAGATACTGCAGCACGCTGCCGGCGCCGGGAAAGGGACCGCGGCCGCTCCATGCCTGGGCCAGCGCATCGTTGAGCCAGGCGAGGCGCCGCTCCCAATCGCCTGCGACGTGCCCGTCGGCGCCCACACGCTCCACGCACTGGATCACGCGCTCCAGGATGGCGACGGCTACGTCGTCGGAGACGTGCTCCCCACCGTAGGAGAAGGGGAGCAACGCGTTCCGCGGCACGCGGCAGATGATGTCGTCCGTGGGGTGGCCGCGTCGCAGGTACTCCTGGTACGGGATGCGAACACCCTGGTCGGGGTAGGCCTGGGTGATGCGGCGCGACCAGACCGGATACTGGTCTTGGTACTTGGGCGTCGTGCCGAAGTAGAGCTGCGGCCCCACCTCAGCGACCCTTCCCACGCCGACAACGATGCGGGGCGTGTTCTCGTCGAGGGGATTGCCGTGGTTGCAGTAGTAGAAGATGAGGGAGTCCTCCGGCTCCAGCTTCCCCCAAAACCGCTTGAGAAGCTCCCGCTGGCGATCCGGCTCGAAGACCCACCCGTTGCTCCGGGGTTCGTCCGGCCCTCGGATCGACAGGTCCTCCGCCTCGCAGACCTCCTGGAAGAACTCCTCGCGCATCCAGCGATACGGGGCCGGGCAGGAGGAGTACGGGGGGATGTCCTCCGAGACCGACGGAAGCTTCCGAAACTCAAGCGGGTCTCGATGCACGATGACGAAGCCGCGGTCGGCGTAGGTGGCCGGATCGCGGGAGCAGGGCGGCAACCACCCGTCAAGCTCGGCGAGCGGCGTGCCGGCGGCCCCTCGCTCCTTGTCATCCTCCCGCGAGTCGCGGATGTGCTGGTGGACGATGCAGTGGGCGTTGAGGTGCGGAGCGTCGCAGATCCGTCCGTCCCATCCGCGGTCATGCCAGGCGAGTCGTGCAGAGAGGTGCGTCGTCATGCCTCGTCCTATCTCTGGACTTGCCAGTTACCGTGCCCATCCTGTCTTGTCTGTCTAGCGCCGCCGATCAGCGGCGCGCGAAGCGCGTCCGCTGCAGCGCCAAGTTGGGCGGATGTTATCAGAAGATCTGAAAGTCTCCAAAAAGACGCTCCAGGGTGAACGGCCCGAAACCCCGACGATAGAGCGTAACCCCCACGGGCTGCTCAAAGAGATCGCCGCGATTCCAGAAAAGCCGTTGATCTATGTAGTAGGGGACCGACATGACGAGCCTGGTGTCGCCCGGATAGATCTCTTGTTCAGTGGTGCTTGCTGCGACGCGAAAAAAGGCCACCTCGCGAGTGCTGCGGTCCGGCACGTAAGACTGTTGCTCCTCTGGCGAGGCCACCACGCGAGATGGTATCTCAAGATCAATGTGGTACGGACCGAGAGGCTCAGTGCCTCGATTTGTGAGGGTCACCTCAAGCCGGTAATCGTGGCGGTCGGATCTGATCTGCCCTTCCGCATACGAGAGATCGAGCTCGGCAGACAGGTCGATGGGGTGGGGTTCCCCTCTCCCTTCCAGCGCTGCGAGTGTCGACGCCTCCGCCTGGGCCTTCCACCCTCGGAGTAGCTCCGCTGGATAGCGAAGCCGATCGTTGTCGACGAGTTTTGCGCAGTTCTGGCATAGCCAGATGCCGTTCTCGGGCGATTGGCGCTGCTGCGGCGTCAGCGAAGGGCCGTAGCGGGGACCGCCAGGAGAGGCAGCCGTGATGTGTGCACCGACACCGATGTTGACGATGTGGTGCGACTCCGTTCGCGGGCCCGTCGTGAGCTTACGACACGAGGGGTTCGAGCACCGCACGCCGACGCGCTTCGCCAGAATGTCCTGTGTCTGCTTCGTGAAGTCGTCCCGCGCCATACTTAGACCGTTGCCGCCCAACGAATAGCTTTTATCCGGCGGGCCCCAGGCAGAACCCACCCGCGATCCCGGGGGCGGGCCCGCCGGATAAAACGGGTTGAACTGAACCGCTGGCCCGACCGCTATGGGGATTGTATCCCGGTGCAGGCCCTGAGGGAAGGGGCTTTCGGCCGCCGTCCAGAGG
>JACQWA010000271.1 GCA_016209425.1 Candidatus Rokuibacteriota bacterium | reverse complement strand
GGTGTGAGGCGCGGGCGATCCCCTGGATTGAGTTCAAGAAGGGAGAACGCAAGGATGAGATCGTCCAGCCCTACCGGGACCGCTTCCAGGGGCGGACGGGGGTGGTCCTCGTGGGCGTGGCCCAGGAGCGGGCGTCGGGCTGGACGGCGACCAGGACCCGGCAGGGCCGGCGGGTGGACTTCACCTACCGCCGGAAGTCGGTCTGCGTGAATCACTACTACTTCTACCTGATCGACCCCGAGTGGGGGCCGGCCTTCCTCAAGGTCTGCGGGTACGCCCCCTACGCGATCAAGCTGTGCCTCAATGGGCACGAGTGGGCCAAGCGCCAGCTCCGGCGCCCCCGGATCGCCTTCACCGCCCTGGACAACGGCTTTCTCACCTGCGCCGACCCGCGCACCCTCCAGGCCGTCTGCGATCGCCTGAGCGAACGGGACATCGAGGCCTTTTTCGCCCGGTGGTTGGCCCGCTTGCCGCTGCCGCTGACTCCCGAGGCTAGCCAGCCACCGGGGCAAGCGTGCGACAGCGAAGTGATCGAGAGAGGCTACGACCGCCCAAGACCGCAGGCCTTGAGCTTATCGAGCAAGGCCCGCCGCCACTCTCAGCGGAGTTCCCCCGAGCGGGCTCCACCCAGACTCAGGATGTAGTCCCTGAGCGCCAGGATCTGGCGTTCCTCGTCGCCCTCCAGGATCTCCTCCGGTCCTGAGGTCTCGTCGGAGAAGAAGCTCGGCATCTTGGTTCCGGGAGCGAGCCGTTGTGGATCCAGGAGCCAGCGGACTATCCAGTCGGGCTTGAGGCGTTGGGCAGAGATCCGGAGATCGGGCGCCCACTCCTCCGGAGACCCCTCGGGCTGCTCCTCGCCGAGGTGACATGAGGAGCAGGAGAGGAATTCCCGCGAGGCCAGCCGACGACCGGCCTGCACATTTGCCTCGGAGATCGATCCGGAGAAGCGGAGCCGCTCCGGCAGCGGTGGCGTCGCAGGATCTTTCAAATTCGCAATGAAGTCTGCGAGGGCGCGGACCTCGGCCTCCGTGAGCCGGAAGCCAGGCATCCGTGCCGTTAGCCAGAGCCGGATCGCGGTCGATTGGGTGAGAAACCCCGAAACCCACTCGGACCTCAGCCGATCCCCCGCCCCGCTGAGGTCTGGCCCGATGCGATCCGTTACCTCGTTAGATTCGTCCCAGTGGCATCCGCCACATCCGAGCGCCCTGTAAAGGGTGAAGCCTTTCCTCGCGGCTTCGGCGCTGGGAGGCGAATCCGGCTGCGGAAAGGCCGCGTCGAAGAGGTAGTGGGTGATTGCGCGGGCGCCGTCCTCGCCCACACCCAGGTGCGGCATGGGGCTCACACAGTCAACAGCCTGGGGGTCTCGAATGAAGCGCATCACCCAGCCGGGCTTCAATCGTTGGGCGACGGTGTCGAGGTCGGGCCCCGCTCGGCCTCCTGTGCCATCCCGGGTGTGACAGGCGCGGCAGGCATACTGCCTGAACAACTCACGCCCGCGCTGGACCAGGGCAGCGGCCCGCGGGGACTCCGGCGAGGGCTCCGGGATTCCGCGCTGCCGCGTGATCAAGTAATCGGCCAGGCTCACCGCCTCTTCATCGGAAAGCCGGAAGTCGGGCATCCGGGACCTCGACAGCGGGTGGTAACCAAAGGACCGGATAGTGTGAGGTGTCTTGAGGAATTGAACCAGCCAGGCTCGCTGGACCCGATCGCCGTCGGCGCTGAGGTTGGGTCCCACCGGCATTAGCTCAAGGTCGCCGATCCTGTGGCAGACCGGGCAACCCAGCTCCACCGCCAGCGTTGCGCCCGCCGGCGGCTCCGCCGCCAGAGAGGGACTCGCCGGCGCACCAGCCGAAAGCGCGCGAATGAAGGTGACCATCTCACGGATCTGGGATGGAGAAAGGGTCCACCGCCAGGGCGGCATGAACCGCGAGCCCCGGATCGCCTGCCCGCCCTCCGCGATCACCCGATAGAGGTGCTCGTCGCTCAGGCCTCCGATGTAGCGCGAGTCGGTCAGATCCCGAGGCTGGTCATCCTCCAGGAAGGGCGCGTTAGGACCATCCCCCTTCCCCTCTGGCCCGTGGCAGACCGCACAGTAGCGGCGGTAGACGGCTTCACTTCGCCGCGGGTCTGCCGGTGCCGTCGCCGGTTTCTCGGCGGCCGAGGCGACCGACAAGCCCAGCACGAGAAGGCCGAGGGCCAGACGGACCCTCGGCCTCCACACGTCCGCACCGGCGAGGAACGCGCTCACCCCCGGCCCGCGCCCGGTCAGCGCGGTAGGACGACCAGATAGCCCTCCATGGTCGGCTCGTGCTCCTTACAGTGGATCTTGAAGAGGCCAGGTGTGTCCGCCGTGAACTGAACGCGGGTAATCTCCCCCCGCTTCACCACGAATTCATTGGGATGGTATCTGTCGATGTAGCCCGTGTGCTTCGCTCCGTTGATCCCGATGATCTCTAAGGTGACCAGATCGCCTTGGCGGACGACTATTGTCGCGGGAGACCACTGATAGGCCGACACTTCCCACCGCCCTGTAGCCGGGTCGGGAGCCTTCTTCACGTACCCGCCCCCCTTGGGGAGCTCTCCGACAGGGAATGGCTCCTTGTCAACCGTCACTCCCCCCTTCGGCTCAATGGCGGCCACGTAGACCACCCTCTCGGCAACGGCCTGGCCACTGCCCGAGTGGGGGAGCAGCAGCACCACTCCAGCGCCGATCGCCACCACAGCCACAGCGATCATCGGTAGCTTCTTATGCCAGCTTGCCATGTCGGATCCTCCCTTTTGAGTGAAGCTTGCCCGCGGTCAGCTTTTCCCCGGGCAGTCGCACCGCACCAGTGTTACAGTGTCGTCCACCGGGGCGCACGAGAAAAGTGCCGGATGGGGCGCGGAACGAAGATTTTTGTCTCTAGAGGGACTAGGACCGAATGGCCCTAGGGCATGTCAGCATGAGGGGGGCGACGGCGGGCGAAATAAGCCGCCGCCTCAGCGCGGCGGGAGAGGTTGAGCTTCTCGAAGATGTGGGAGAGATAGTTCTTCACGGTCTTGTCGCTGAGCCCCAGGGCTGCCGCGATCTCTTTATTGGTCTTCCCTTCGGCGACGAGGGCCAGCACCTTCCGCTCCTGCGCCGAAAGCGAAGTGATTTCGTCGAGCTGCTGACCCGCGGCCAGCCGCTTTACCTTTTCAAGCACTTTCCGAGTCACGGCCGGATCCAGGAGGGATTGGCCGGCCGCCACGGTCTCGATGGCACGCACCAGCTCTTGCCCCCGGATCTGCTTGAGGAGATAGCCGGAGGCGCCGGCCATTATGGAGGCGAAGACCGCCTCCTCATCAGCGTACGAAGTCAGCATGATAACCTGGACCTCCGGCGCTTCAGCCCGGATCTCCCGGCAGGCCTCCACCCCGCTCCGGTCAGGGAGCCTGACGTCCATGACGACCACATCGGGCCTCAGACGCGAGGCCTGGGCTGCCGCTTCGGTGGCGCTCGCCGCCTCGCCGACCACCTCGATCCCGCGCTCCCTGGCCAGGAGCGAGCGGAGACCGACGCGCACCACCTCGTGGTCGTCCACCAGGAGCACCGCGATCCTCCTGCCGCTCATGTCACCGGC
>JACQWA010000270.1 GCA_016209425.1 Candidatus Rokuibacteriota bacterium | reverse complement strand
TTCCGTGATGATGGCGCCATCGGCGACGATCCCGCGCGCCAGGCAGGCGAGGGTCCCGTTGCCCGTGCACTCTTCCTCGATGACGGACTCCAGGGTCACGTCGCCCGTGAGGCTCAGGCCCGCGCGCCGGATGGCCTCGACCGCGTACACCATCTGGGCGATCCCGGCCTTCATGTCGGCGGCCCCGCGGCCGTAGAGACGCTCGTCCTCGACGGCCCCACCCCACGGGTCGCGCGTCCAATGGTGGACCGGTTCGGGGCTGACTACATCGATGTGGCCGTTCAGAATCAGTGAGCGGCCGGTTTTGGTTTTGGCGGCGAGGCGCCCGACCACGTTGTAGCGCCCCGTATACTCCCATTCGACGGGCGAGTAGCCTCGGAGCGAAGCGATCTCGGCCGGGGAAGGCTCAAATGTCTCCACGGCCAGCCCGAGCTCGCGGAGTTTGGCGGTCACCAATTCCTGGGCAGAGGCTTCGTGTCCAAGGGTGCTGGGTTGCCGCACTAATTCCTGCAAGAAGCCGATTTGCTCGCTCCTCTGCGCATCGACGACTGCGAGAACCTTCGCTCTCCTCTGATCCACAGATGCGCCCTCCTTCAAATGATTGAAGGGGTTGCTATCTCGCCACTCCCTTTGAATCCCCGAACCGTTGTCTCTACTGGCAATGCGGGGCGCCCGCTGAGGTGAAACCAGACAGGGGAAAGCTTCGGACCCACCATGTGGTCACCCCCCGGAATCGATCTCGACGACATCGAGGCGAGTTCAGTTCTCCGCCCCAATGGGTTCCCCTCGCTCAGTACGAGGGCGGCGTTATCGCCCAGAGCACGATGGCCTTGCCCCGCCCGGCATTCTCCCAGCGGTGGGGGATGCGGCTTTCAAAGGTGATGCTGTCCCCTTCCTTCAGGAGGTGCGTGTCATCTCCAACCCAGAAGCGAAGCCGTCCCTGCAGGACCACGGCGCACTCCTCGTCGCTCTCGTGGGTATAGGGCTCGCTTCCGCTACCCCCCCGGGACAAAATCTCAGTGTAGATCATCTGCAGATGCCCGGAGAGCGAAGGCGATAGAAGGTAGTCCGTGACCCGGTCCCGAGGGAACACAATCTTCCGGCGTTCGGCCTTCCGAACCACCAAGCGCTTCCGGTGGTTTTCGTCAAAGAAGGTGCTGACGGAGGCCCCGAGCGTCCTCGCTATCTTCTGGATCGATGTGATCGAGGGGTTCGTAATGTCCTTCTCGACTTGGCTGATGAAGCTCGGCGTGTACCCTGTACGCTTCGCCAGCTCGGCCATGGTCAATCCACGCTTGGAGCGGAGTGTACGGATCCGTCGGCCGAGTCTCATTGTCCGAGTCTGAAGTAATACGAATGAACTTAACCAATACTACCGCTCACACGTTGCTGTCAAGAGGATATATCGAGACTACCGACGAATACTCACCGGGGCCGCCCGTTGCACGCCGGCGTTCTGACCCGGGTTCACGGCAGGGTGGCGTATGGGCGAGTCAAGGACCGGCTGGCACGCCGGGCGGCCCCGCAGTATAGTGATCGACGATGACCACCAAGGCCGTCGGCGCGCTCCTCCGAGCTAACGCGATCTTCAGGGGGGTCCCCGCGAAGGAGATCGAGGCCCTCATCCGGGTCACCCAGACCGAGAGCCGCCGTCCGCGGGAGTTCCTCTTCATGGAGGGCGACCCCTCGCTCTGGCTCTATATCGTGAACTCGGGCCGGGTGAAGATTCTGAAGCACTCGCGGGCAGGAAAGGACGTGGTCCTGGAGCTCTTGGGGCCGGGGGAGATCTTCGGGGGCATCGCCGTCCTCGAGAAGCGCCCGTACCCGGCTACCGCCCAGGCCATGGAGACCACCGAGGTCCTCAAGATCCCCCGCGACGGGCTCCTCGCGCTCTCGGACCGCCACCCGTCCATCGTCAGGGAGATGGCCCTCATGATCGGCCAGCGCCTGCGCACGGCCCACGAGGCCGTCAAGTCGCTCGCCGTGGAGCCGGTAGAGCCCCGCCTCGCGGCGACGCTGATGCGGCTGGCCGACCGAGAGGGCAAACCGTCCCGGGCGGGCGTCGAGCTTCCCTATCATCTGACTCGCCAGGGCCTCGCCGATATGGCCGGGACGACCGTGGAGACCACCATCCGCGTGGTGAGCCGCTGGATCAAGGAGGGGCTCGTGGTCGACGACAGCGGGCGGCTTGTCCTGAAAAAGCCGGACGCCCTGCGCGCGCTGGCCCAGGGCGAGCCCGAAGACGCCTGATCCGTGGATCTCTTCCTCCGCTGGCTGCACGTGATGGCGGCCGTGACCTGGCTGGGAGGCATGCTGTTCGTCGCCCTCGTCCTCCTCCCCGTGACGCGTCGAGTTCAGGACCCTCACCTGCGCGTCCACCTCATCAGCCAAGCCGGAAAGCGGTTCAGAACCGTCGGCTGGATCGCGCTGGGGCTCCTGGTCGCCACGGGCCTCGCCATTCTCTCCCGGCGCCCCTGGCTGCTCCGGGCACCCGCCTTCCAGATGAAGGCCGCTCTTGTGGTCATCGCGCTGGGGGTGAGCGCCCTCCACGATTTTGTCCTGGGGCCGCGCGTGGGCCGGCTCCCACCGGGTGTGACGGCGCCGAGGCGGCGCGTCAGCTGGCTCGCGCGGATCAACGTCCTGATCGTCCTGACCATCGTCCTCCTGGGCCTTTCTCTCCGCGGCTGACGACCGTCGCCACTGAAAATGGCTCCGATGCCCGCTGAGGGTGCGTCGCCTCCGGCGACTGCATCCCCCTTTGCCGTGTTGCGCGCTTCGTTCTCCCTTTCACGTCGTATGATGAGGGTCATACGGCTCCGTGGGCGGCGCGGGCACACTCGGGGTATGAGCACCGGACCCCCTGCAACCCCCAAACCCGGCTTTCTCCAATCGCTCCCGGCCGATCGGCAGGTGCACCTGGATGTCCGGGAGGACATCCGACGGGGCAAGGAGCCGTTCGCCCGGATCATGGCCACGGTCAAGGGGCTCGAGCCGGATCAGGTGTTCGTGCTCCGTGCTCCCTTTGAGCCGATCCCGCTCTACGACGCGCTCGGCAAGCGCGGATTCGCCTACTGGACCGAAGCGCGCGCCGGCGAGGACTGGAGCGTGTGGTTCTGGCGCCCCGGACAACTTGACCAATCAGATGCGGCCGCCGAAGGCGGCCCACCTGACCCGGCACCGGAGCCACTTCACGCGGCTCGGGCCGCGGGGGCGCCGCTCGTCGTGGACGTCCGCGGCCTGGAGCCGCCGCTCCCAATGGTTCGGATCCTCGAACTTCTGGATCAGCTCGCGCCCGGACAGCGCCTGATCGTGACCCACGAGCGCCGGCCGATGTTCCTCTACCCCCAGCTCGAGCACCGGGGCCTCAGGCACCAGACGGAGGAGCTGGGCCCCGGTGAGTTCCGCATCACCATCTGGCACGAAGGGGCGACCGCGTGAAGGGCGTCAGGCGCTACCTGCTGACCGCGGCGGGAGCCTTCCTGCTCGCCGCGCTCGCGGTTCCCCTCCTCGCCGACGAGCTGGCGGGCTTCTACTACCGTCCCCGGGTGGTCGCCCTCACCCACACCATCACGCTTGGCTGGATCACGCTGACCATCATGGGGGCGAGCTTTCAGCTGCTGCCGATTGTCATGGAGCGGAAGATTCGGAGCGAAGGGCTGGTCATCGTTCAGTTCTGGCTCATGGTGTTGGGGACCGTGGGGATGGTGGCGCACTTCGCCATCGGCCGCTGGAACGGCCTCGCATGGGCCGCGGGCCTGGTGGCGATCGGGGCGCTCTGCCACCTGGTAAACGTCGGGCTCAGTCTCCGCCCCCTGCCCCGCTGGACCGCCACCGCTCAGCTCTTCGTCCTGGCGCTGGCGGGCCTCGCTGCCACGCTCGTGTTCGGGTTTCTCCTCGCCCTGGACCGGAACCGGCCGTTTCTCCCGGAACCGTTCCTCGGGACGCTGGGCGCCCACTTCCACCTGGCGTTCCTCGGCTGGATCGCCGCCATGATCCTCGGGATGGCGGCTCGGACACTGCCGATGTTCCTCCTCGTGGAAGACCCGAAGGGCTGGGGCGTGACCGTCCAGGTGTGGGGGATGGCACTCGGCGTTCCCGGCGTCACGGTGGCGCTCCTGACCGAGAGTCGCGCGCTTCCCCTGGCTGCCCTCGTCGTCGCCTCAGCCGGGGGCGCCTTCCTCCTTCAAACGCTTCAGATGGTTTGGCGCCGGCGGCGACCGCAGCTGGACTGGGGGCTCAGATTCATCCTGACCGGCACGGCATTCCTCGTGCCGACGATGGCCCTGGGGCTCGGCCTCGCCTTCACTTGGCTCCAGAGCCCGACCCTCGTCATGGCCTACGCAGTCATGGCGCTCGGCGGCTGGACCTCGCTCACGATCGTCGGGATGCTCCTCAAGATCGTCCCGTTCCTGGTCTGGTACCGGGTCTATGGCGGCCGGGCGGGGCCCGAGCCGGTGCCGACACTCGCGCAGCTCTCCTGGCCGGCCGCCGAGCGCCTGAGCTACTGGCTTCTGACCGGCGGCATCCTGGCGCTGGCTCTGGCGGTGGCCGGCGCGTCCCCGAGGGGAATTCGCGCGGCGGGAATCGCGCTGGCAGCCGGGGCGCTGGCGTTCGCCGCCACGCTGATCCGGGTCGTGGGCCACGTGGCGGCAAGTCCCCCAATTTGTCCTATCGCGTGGGTGACGCCGAATCGTTGAAGCGTTCGAGAAGGCGAACCTCGTGCCGTTTCGAAAAGAAGAGATCACGCCTAACGTCATTGCCTCTTTGGACCGAATGAACGAACGAAAAGTAGAGGTCATTTCCAAATACGTTCCCTGCCCCTTTATTCCCTCGATGCTGGAGTTCGCAGGCGTGCAAGGTTCCGCCATCACATTCTACGGTCGATTTTTGGTCAGTCGGCGGCCCCCTGCGGCAGCGCCGACGTCTTCGCGCGCTGCCTCGAGCCGCGCCTCGTCCCCGTCGAGCTTGCGCTGGATCTGCGCCATGAACCAGCGCGCCACCCCGGGCAGCAGGGGCGCCAGGCAAAACGGGCGCGGGTAGACGAACGCCTTGCGGCGTCGCTCCAGGGCGCGCACCACGAGGCGCGCCAGCGTCTCGGTGTTGCCGCGCGGCCCCCACGCCATCGCGGCGCCCGCGCCCGGGACGTCGCGGCGCGCCCCCGCCAGCAGCGCCGTCTCCGTCGGGCCGGGCGTCACCTCCAACACGTGCACGCCCGAGCCGTTCAGCTCCAGCCGCAGCGTCTCCGACGCCAGCGACAGCGCCGCCTTGGTCGAGGAGTAGTGGCCGGTGAAAACCCAGGGCGCCACTCCGGCGAGCGACGTCACGTTGACGACCGCGCCGTCCTTGCGCTGGCGCATGGCCGGCACCAGCGCCTGGATGAGCGCCAGCGGAGACCAGTAGTTGATCTCGAACAGCTCGCGCGCAGCGGCGCCGTCGGCGGCGACCCACTGCGAGCCCACGATGCTCGCCCCGGCGCTGTTGACCAGGATGTCCACCTGGCCCAGCGCCGCCACCGCGCGCGCCGCCAAGTCCGCGGCGGCGCCGCGCTTCGCCAGGTCGGTGGCCAGGACCACCGGGCGGCGGTGGCCGGCGCGCGCGATCTCGTCCGCCAGTTCCTCCAGGGCCGCCGTGCGGCGCGCCGCGATGGCCACGAGCACCCCACGCTCCGCCAGCGCCCTGGCGATGGCTTTGCCGATCCCAACGGAGGCGCCGGTGACCAGCGCACGCTTGCCTTGGAGCTTCATCTTCATCATCTCGTCCCTCCCGGGTTGGGCCGCGGCCAAGCTGACCTTTTCAGAAGTCCTACCGAAGTTCGGCATAGGTGGTCGACGTGTCACGGAGGCCCCCGAAGAAGGAGCGTGCGCCTCGGTGGAACACCTCCGCGCCCGAGGTGACTTTCAAGCGGTCCGTGATCGCGTACTTGACCTTCAGGCGCACGGCGTAGTCGAAGCGGGTGAGGGAGACGATCGAGGCGACCTCGCCCTCGAGGGTCTCATTTAACCACTTCTTGCTGATGCGGAACGAGATGGAATGCTAGACCTTGTCGAGTTGGTTGTTGATCAGCGCCTGCTCGGTGGCAACGCCGCGCTCGACAGGATCCGCGATGTCCACGGAACTGCGGTACTCGGCGATGACGCGCAGAATGTCGTCGAGCTAGCCAGTGAACTGGTTCAAATTAACTAGATTCGCTGATACCCCGGCCCCTGGCGGGTGTCAAGCGAAAATTTCCTAACCTCGTGAAAAACTGCTCATATTTCAAGTGGAGTCCCCCAAAGACTTGACCTCTTCGGGAGCGGTTCGGCTATCCGGAGCGCGCGCGTCCCGGTCTCTCGCAGCTTCGATGGCAGGGTGAGCGGGAGTCACCACGCGGACCGTGTCCCTCGCGTGGTCATCGAAGTAGCGCGCGCCTCCGAGCCCCAGAAGCACGACGACCCCGACCTCGATCCCGGCTTCCTTCAGGATCCCCACGGTCCGCAGGGCCGCTTCGGCGGAGGCCGGCTTCCGGACCAGCGCGAGCAAGGTGTCGCGCCCGGTCTCCAGGCCGATGACCACACGCTTGAGCCCCGCGGCCCGGAGGGCCCGGAGCTCACCGGGGCCTTTTCTCAGGCTGAAGACCCACCGCTCTCCCCGCGGGCCTCCGGCCCGCCGCCCCTTCAAGAGCAGGCGGCCGTCGAGCATCATGCCCCGCTCACGCCACCGCCCGCACCCCGCGTCAGAAGCTTACGAGGGCGCGGATCCGTTCCGCAAGGAGGCGAGCCTTTTCCTGAAGGGTTCCGTCGAGGAACTCGCGGCGGCGCTCGGGACTCTTGGCCTGCCAGACCGCGCCCACCACGGTCGGCGACCCCTCGAACCCCAGCGATGCCGGGTCAACCCCGAGATCGCTGGCGTTCCAGACAGTCACCGCCGGCGCGGTACGGCGCAGCTCCATGTCCATGAAGCGGGGCTCGTTGACTCCGAGCTTGACCGAGACTACCGCCGGAAGGGAAACGGCAATCACCTCGTGGCCACCCCGGATTTCTCGCTCTGCTCTGAGCCGGCCGTCGGGGAGAAGGGCGAGGTCCATGGCGTAGGTGGCCTGCGAGCAGTCCAGCCACTCGGCAATCCCGGCCGGCACCTGGCCGGTGGCGCCGTCACTCGACTCCTCGCCGCAAAGGACCAGGTCCCACTCTCCGATCTTCTGAATTCCCCGGGCCAGCGCGAACGAGGTGGGGAGGGTATCGGCCCCACCGAAGAGCCGATCGCTCAAGAGGTAGGCGTGATCGGCCCCCATGGCGAGGCCGACCTGGAGGTAAGGGGCGGCGAAGGGCGGCCCCATGGAGAGCAGGGACACGCTCCCGCCGTACCGCTCCCGGAGCGCGAGAGCCATCTCGATGGCGTTCATGTCCGGCGGGTTCAGTTCCGAGCGAGCCTTAGCCCGATCGAGGGTCCGGGTCTCGGGGTTGACCGAAACCTCCTCGGGCTTGGGAACCACCTTCACGCAGACGATAATCCCGAGCGGCTTCACGGCCTCCTCCGCTTGAGCTCGGCGATCAAGGCCTCGAGCACCGGGAAGAGGTCGTCCACGACGCAGACGTCCGCCTCCTCGAAGATGGGTGCTTCGGGGTCGGAGTTGATCGCGACGATGAGCCCGGCGTCCTTCACCCCCACCGAGAACTGGGTAGCCCCGCTGATGCCGCAGACGAGGGCGACCTTCGGTCGGGTGACGAAACCGGTCTGGCCGATCTGGTGGTCACGGCCGATCCACCCCAGATCGCAGGCGACCCGCGAGGCTCCCACTTCGCCGCCGAGGAGTCTGGCGAGCTCCGTGACGGGCCCAAAGTCCCCCTTCACCCCCCGCCCGCCCGCCACGATGACGCTGGCTCGAGTGATGTCGACCCCCGCGTGGCGGACGCGCTCGAGGATCTGGGTCCGGATCTCCCCGGCCTCCAGGGAGACGGCAACGCTCTCGATCCGCCCGGCGTGGTCCGGATCGGAGGGAGGAAGCGGAAAAATCCCGGGCCTGACCGTCGCCATCTGAGGGCGGTGGCGCGCGCACTTGATGGAAGCCATGACGCCGCCGCCGAATCCGGTCACTTCCCCCAGCAGGAGCCCCGTCCCTTCTTCCCAGGCGAGCCCGGTGCAGTCGGCGGTCAGGCCGGTCCTGAGGCGGACGGCCAGCCGGCCGGCCAGGTCACGCCCGTTCGGGGTGGCGCCGAGGAGGAGCGTTTCGGGTTTCCGCTCGAGGATGATCCGGGCGGAGACATTCGTGTACGCATCCGTGGTGTAGGCGGCCAGGAGGGGATCCTCGGCCACGACGACGTGGTCGGCGCCGTGGGCGATGGCCTGCCGCGCCCCGGCCTCCACGCCGTGCCCCAGGAGCAGGCCCGTGAGCAGGATACCCCGGGCCCGAGCCAGCTCACGCCCCTTCCCGAGGAGCTCCAGGGCCACCCCCTCGAGCTGGCCCCCCTCCTGCTCCAGGAACACCCACAGGCCACGGGCTTCGTCGGGCGCGTACGCCGGCGGAATCATCGGCCGTCTCCCAGCGCCCGGACCGCCAGCTCGGTCACGTCCACCACCTTGAGCTGTTCCGATCCGAGCACCTTGGCACTGTCCTCGAGGCAGAGGATGCAGAACGGGCAGGAAGTGACCAGCCACTCCGCCCCCGTCCCCTGCGCCTCCCGGACCCTGAGGTCGGCGAAGCGCTCCCCCGCGTGGGTCTCGAGCCACATCCGTCCTCCACCGCCCCCGCAGCAGAGGGCATCTTCCCGACTCGAGGGCAGCTCGACGAGCGTGAGACCGGGAATGGCGGCGAGGAGCTTGCGGGGCGGATCGTAGATGCCGTGTCGACGCCCCAGGTAGCACGGATCGTGGTACGTCACCGTTACGGGAAGCTCCCGCGCGAAGCTGAGCCTCCCCCCGTCCAGGAGTTCGGCGAGGTACTCCGTGTAGTGCAGGGGGCGAAATCCGTCCCACGACGGATACTGGGTGCGGAACATGTCCAGGCAGTGGGGCGAAACCGTGACCAGTGTGCGGACCCCGGCCTCCTTGAAGCGCCTGGCGTTCCCCTCAACGAGCTCGGCCAGGTACGCCTCCTGACCGACCATGCGAACCGACTCCCCGCAGCACGGCTCGTCGGGCAGAATCCCGAAGCTGACCCCCGCGCTCCGGAGGAGTGTGACCAGGCTCCTGGCGATCCTCTGGCTCCGGCGATCGTAGGCGGCCGTGCACCCCACATAGAGGAGCAGGTCGTCCCCGACCGCAAACGGTTTCAGGTCGAGCCCCTTCGCCCAGGCCTGGCGCTGGGAGGGAGGCTGGTCCCAGGGGTTGCCGTCCCAGTGAATCGCCCAGAGCATCGTCGGGAGCCCTTTCGGCGCCGCCCGACGCTCCCACGCCAGACGGCGCAGGGCGAGGATGATCTCGCTCACCGGGACGCCGCGGGGGCACCGCGCCTCGCAGAGGCCGCACGTGGTGCAGAGCCAGATCGCCTCGCCCCAGCCGTCCACCCGGAGTTGAGCCATCCGGATCAGCCGCCGGATGCTCACCGGCTCCTTCTGGACGAGCCCCCACGGGCAGACTGCCGTGCAGACCCCGCACTGGAAGCAGGGGGCAGCCGCTCCCATGGTGGCCGCGGTCACCTCCTGCCAGGCGACATCGTCGAGCACGCACACGCTGGCGGACTCACTCATCGGGCTCTCCCTCGTGCCGGAAAGCCAGGTAATCCTGCACCGCCTCGTGCATCTCGCGCATCTTGGCCGCGAATTCCTTCCCCTCCGAGGCCGAGATCCACTGGAGCTGGAAGCGCTCGAGCGCGATCCCCCGCCGCGTCCACTTCTTCTGCCAGAGGCCGAAGCGCTTGGCCGTGTACTTGTTGGCGTAGTTGTAGTGACAGTCCGAGCCGTTCTCCGTGAGGCGACAGCCGGTCACGAGCACGGCCCCCACGCCCCGCTCGAAGGCCTGATCGACGAAATCCCCCTCGAAGCGCGCCGAGCACATGGTCCGGATGATCCGGGCGGACGGCGGGTACTGGATCTTCTCGATCCCCGCCTGGTCGGCGCCGGCATAGGAGCACCAGTTGCACGTGAAGACCAGCACCTTCTCCTCGGGATGCTCGGCCAGCGCCGCGTCGATCTGGGCGAGGATCTGTTCCTTGGTGAAGTACGGCATGGCGATCGCGTCGTGATTGCAGGTGGCCGAGCAGTTGCCGCATCCCATGCACGCCGCCTCGATCACCCGGACCTTCCCTTCCTTCACCTTGCCGAGCTGCTCGATGGCGCCGAAGGGGCAAACCGGAACGCAGAGCATGCAGCCGTTGCAGAAAGTGGGATCCACGCGCGCGGTCAGCGGCTCCTTCTCGATGACGTCCTTGGCCAGGAGCGCCCCCGCCTTGGCGGCCGCCGCCAGCGCCTGAGCCACGCTCTCCCGCACGTCCTTCGGCGCCTGGGACGTTCCCGCCAGGTAGATCCCTTGGGAGGCGGTCTCGGCGGGGCCGAGCTTCGGGTGGAGCTCGAGGAGGAAGCCGTCCTGGCTCTTCCCGATCTTGAGCTGCTGGGAGAGGGTCTCCTCCTGGGGGCGGAGCCCCAG